>NZ_JBEORG010000070.1:0-21072 GCF_040302145.1 Spirillospora sp. NPDC127506
CTGCTCAAGCAGCACCGGGCCGTGGCCACTCGCTACGACAAGCTCGCCGTCCGCTACCAAGCCACTGTCCAGGTCGCTGCCATCAACATCTGGCTACAAGCCCTGGCCAACACCACTTTCTAAACACTGCCTAGTGACCGCAGCCGACCCCGACTGGGCTGACCGCCTCGCTGCGGCATCCGGGCAGAACGTTGCGCGCATGTCTTGCAAGACCCACCGCCGATGACCCTCGTACGCCAACCTCCCCGTGCACCGGTGCCGGGGAGGTTGGCGCAGCCAGGAAAATATGCGCTTACCTGCGGAGACCTGCTTATCGAGATCAACATCATGCAGCTTCGGTGACCGGTCCGCGAGAGGCCGGCGCATGATCTTGCAAATCTGCAGGTCGGAGCCCCATGATTCGGAGTACTGTCCCCGCTCTCCACAAAACCGCATCAGATTGAAACCGTCGGCAGGATGCGCGTGGTATTGCGCTTGTGGGGTCCCCGCTCCACAGAACTGCACCAGCCTGGAGGCGGGCCGATCTGGTTCGTGGCCGAAGCGGTATGCCTCGCTGGGTTGTGTCCGGGTGCTGCCTCTTTTGTGTACGACCGGCTGTCTCCTGCTTTGAGAGGCTCGGCTGGCCGGAACAGGTCGTGGGGAAACGGGCCGGAACCGGCGGATGGGGCGGTGGTGCGGTCGTAAGGTCCCAACCTGGACGGAGAAGGACGGGGTTTCGTCCATCGGTAGGAGTCGACTGCCGTGGACGGGAGGGGGCGGGGTTTGCAGGCGCACGTGGTGGTCCTGAGAACGTCTGGCAATCAGGCGTACATCTTCGGGTCGAACAAGCGCAGGGAGAACGTCGGCGCGTCCGAACTGATCACATGGGTGGAGACCCGCTGGCTGGAGAAGGCGATCGGGCGCGGAGTCGAGGAACTGAAGTTGCTCGACGACGGGATCGAAGTGATGGCGGCCGGCGCCGGGGCGGTGACGCTGATCGTCCGTGATCGGGACGAGGGCAAGCGCATCGTCGGTGAGATCACCGAGCGAGCCCTCCGCGAGGCCCCCGGGCTCGACGTTTGCGGGGTCGTCGGAGAGGCCTTCGAGGTCGGCGGGGTAGGCGAGTTCACCACAGCTCTCGAAAAGACGCGCGGGGCGATGCTCGGCGTGCGGATGGCGCGTCCTGGGCCAGATCTGCGGTTTCCCGGACTGCCGATCGCCGCTCGCTGCACGTCGAGCGGGTTGCCCGCCGCGAGCATCGTCCGGGCCCCGAAGCCCAAGGAAGGGCGCCGTCCGGCGGAGCCGAGGTCCGCACCCAGTATCGCCAAGCTGGACGCGTTCCCCCGTGCGCTCGACCGACTCGCACGGGAGATGGGACTGGGGAAGAACAGCGGCACGAAGCTGGCCGGTGTCGTGGAGCACCTGAACGACAAGGCCGAATGGGTGGCGGTCGTCCACGCCGACGGGAACGGCATGGGAAAGGTGTTCCAGGAGTTCCCGGAGCTTATGAAGGAACTCGGCCCCAGCGATCCGCTCGCCTACATCGAATCCTTCCGGAAGCTCTCAAGGGGAGTGGACGAATGCGCCAAGGCAGCGTTCCGGGCGGCGGTCCAGGATTTGGACGGAGAGGTGCCGCGGCTGCTGCCGCTCGTCCTCGGTGGCGATGACATCACCGTCGTATGTGATGGAGCGCTGGCGCTGACCTTCACGGAGCGCTACCTGCGCTACTTCGCCGAGGAGACCAAGGACCACGACGACGTGGGGAAGTTCCTGAATAGGGGGAAACACGGGGACGGACTCGGTGCCTGCGCGGGCGTCGCGATCACCAAGCGCAACTACCCGTTCCACAGCGCGGCTGGTCTCGCCGAGGAACTGACCGGCGAAGCGAAGCGGGTCAAAGAAAAGCTGGGGGCACAGCGGTGCGCGCTGTCGTTCCACGTCCTGTACGAGAGCGCGTTCGCCGACCTGCGGAGACTGCGCAAGGAGATGCGGGTCGGCGAGCGCCTGCAACTCACCGCGCAGCCGTATGTCATCGGAGGCTCAGATGATGATGGCGAGTGGGCGGAGCATCGTTGCTGGGAGGACCTGAGGCGGCGGGTGAAGGTGCTTACTGACGAACGCAACGGCGACCGCGTCATCCCCGCCGGGCAGGCCCACGACTTGAGGTCGGGTCTGTTCCAGGGGCAGGACGCCGCAGACGCGCGGTTCGCGGCACTGCGGACATGGCTGGGCGCCGAAGCCGTCTCCGGGCTCACCGGCGAGGACAACTCTCTCTTCTGGCAGGACGGCGAGACCGTCCGGACCGGCCTTCTGGACGCGATGAATGCCGTCCCCTTCCTGCGGACGGAGGACTGACCGTGAGCGCCATCTTCGATCTCACGGTGCACATGCTGAGCGACTGGCACATCGGCACCGGCACCGGCAGGCACGGGCAGCTCAGCAGCCGGGTGCTGGTCGACGTCGACGGGCTGCCCTACATCCCGGCGAAGACCGTCAACGGGGTGTTGCGGGACGGTTGTGAGATCGCCGCCCGCGCGCTCGACGGCGGGAACGACGGCCCGTGGGGCCGGCGCGTCGAGTACGTGTTCGGCAGCCAGCCTGTCTTCCCTGGTACGGAGGCGCAGAAGCCACCGGAGGCGGAGGTCGAGCATCCCCGGCCTGCCGCGTTGCGCTACCTGGGGGCGTTCCGGCTTCCCGACGGGCTCGGTGCCGCGCTGCGTGCGGATCCCCGCCTCAAGGAAGCCGTCACGTTCGTGAAGCCCGGGGTCGCGCACGACCGTGTGTCCGGCTCGGCCAGGCAGGACATGCTGCGGTTCGACGAGATGGCGCGTGGCGGTGTCACGCTGGCCGGAAAGATCGAATTGCCGGAGACACTGCAGGAGGACGAGCTCAACCGCGTCCTGACTCTGCTGTATCTGGGGACGCGGTTGGTAGAGGGCATCGGGGCCAAACGCAGGCGCGGGTCGGGCCGGTGCCGTCTCGAACTCGGCTGGGAGCCGACGGACCTGGACGCCTGGACGGAGTCCAAGGCGGAGCCGCCGGAGCCAGAGCCGCTGGACGAACCGGAAAAGGGCGGAAACGGGCCTTCGGCCAATGGTGCGTGGGAGCGGGTGCTCCTGCGGATGACGCTGGACGAGCCACTGCTCGCGCACCAGCGGACGGTCGGCAACCTGGTGCAGAGCCGCGACCACATTCCCGGCTGGATGATGCTCGGCGAGGTGCTGCGGAGGCTCGGCGGTCCCGCTGCTGCGGCGGCGCGGCGCGGAGACCTGGTGGTGACGAACGCGACACCGCTCCTGGACGGACGGCGCGGTTGCCCGGCTCCGCAGGTCTTCGAACGAGGCAAGGAGGACGGACGCCTTCTGGTCAACCGCATGCGGGAGTCGTCTGAGAGCGTGACGAAGCGGCTTCGCGGCGGCTACGTCACGGCGGACGCCGGCAAGAACACCATTGAGGTCCATCGACCCGAGTTCGTGCTGCGCATGCACAACACCATCCAGGACGAGTCACAACGTCCCACCGAGGACCTCGGCGGCGTTTACGTCTACAAGGCCCTGGCCGCCGGGACGGTGCTGGCGGCGGAGGTCCGAGTCCGCGCCGGGCTCCTCGACGGCCAGTGGGAGGAGAAGCTGAAGGGAAAATGGCGGCTCGGCCGATCCCGCAAGGACGACTACGGGATCGTGGATGTCGATCTGCTCGAAGCGGGTGACGAGCCGTCCGGGACGGCCACCGGGGATGTGCTCCGGGTGTGGCTGGTGTCGGACGTCTTGGTCCGCAACGAGCGACTGGCACCCAGCACCGTCCCCCGAGACTTGGCGCGGGCGCTCGCAGCCGCGTTCGAAAAGGCCGGGGCTCCGGGCGTCGAACTTGACCCGGTGACGGGTGACGCCGACCTCGTCCCGAACCGGTACGAGATCTCGCGGACCGAGTCCTGGCACACCGGCTGGCGCCTGCCACGGCCCGTCCTGCTGGGCTTCGCCGCCGGCGGCTGCCTCACCTTCAGGATCACGCAAGGGACGATCACACCGGACGCCGCCGCAGCGGTCGAACTCGCCGGGATCGGGGACAGGCGCGCGGAGGGCTTCGGACAGATCCGGTTGAATGACCCCTTCCTGGACGGCGAGGGACTTGCAGCCGCGGAACCGAATGAGGATGCTGTCCCAACGGCACCGGTGGGAGAGCCGCTGGCACCGTCCGACCCCGGCTACACCGAGGCCCGAACCATCGAGCGGGCCGCCTGGCGGGCGGAGATCCGGCGGGCGAGCGAGCAGGCCGCCGCGCGGAGTGACGCGCCGGTGCTCGGCGGGCTGACGGGACTGTCCGCGACACGCCTCAACAGCCTGCGTGGACTGTTCCCTCATCTCGGAGAGGACGAGACGGCCTTGAAACGGCGCGTCGCGACGCTGACCCGCGACTGGGGGGACAAGGAGCGCGCCGAGGTCGAGCGGCTGCTCGTCGGCACCGAACCCTGGGAGTTGCTGCGCATCCCGGACCTTGACGAGCTGCGCGCCACCGTCGACGGCGCCGAGACCCACCGCGCCGAACTGCGCGCCGAGGCGCGCCGTACCATGATCACTGCCTGCCTGGCCGTCCACACGCGCCGGGAGGCTCTCGGGGAGGAGGGCCGATGACGCCGCAGCGCAGGGGACGGCCGATGGATCTGCGGCTTCGGCTGCAGGGCTGGCTGGAGACCACGTCGCCGCTGCATGTCGGCGGCATCGCCGCCGACCCCGCCGAGGTGCTGCCGATCGCGGTCGACGGCCGGGAACGCCTGTACGTACCCGGGACGAGCATCGCGGGCGCGTTCCGTGCCTGGATGGAGGGGGCCGACACGTCAGGGCAGCAGCTGCGGGAGTTCTGGGGATACGCAGAGGACGCAGGCGCCGGACAGGCAAGCCGGGTCGTCGTCCGGGACGCCCTGCTCGCCGCGCGGGTGGGCGAGGACGACGAGGGCCAGGCAGCGCACCCGCTCGAAGTCACCGACCTCGCGGTCCGCGACGGTGTTGGCATCGACCGGGTAACGGGCGCGGCCGCTCCCGGCTTCCTGTACGCGCGGACGGTCGTCCCTAGCGGCTTCTACCTGCGTCTCGAACTCGACATCGAGGTCGAGCAGCAGCACCTGGAACGGGACCGTGCACGGCTCGCCGCCCTGATCGCGGCGCTGCGCGGCGAACGCGTCCGGCTCGGCGCGGCGAACCGCAAGGGCCTAGGGAAGGTGAAGCTGCTCGACGAGCCGCTGGAGGTGCGCGAGCACGACTTCACCTCCCGGAAGGGCCTTCTCGACTTCGTGCGGGGCAAGGCGAAGGAGAACGTTCCGTCCGACTCGTCCAAGGCGGACCTGCCGGACGCGCGGGAGATCCTCGGCATCGAGATCGGGTGGGAGCCGACCGCTCCGGTGATGGTCCGTGACGGCCGGGAGGGCGCGATCGTCAAGACGCTGCCGCAGACGACCCGCGTCGGACCGCACGAACTTGCGCTGACGCTGCCGGGCAGCTCGATCAAGGGCGCGCTGCGGAGCCATGCGGAGTTCGTCGAGCGCACCGTACGCGGGACCGACGCGCCGGACGCCCGCAAGCAGCACGGGGACAAGGCGACGGCCGCCGACTTCAGTGCAGCCTTCCTGGAGCAGTTGGACGAGCTCGACGCCGTCCGGGCGCTGTTCGGCAGTGCCCGCGTCGACGAGACGAAGGAGACGGCGGCGCCCCGGTCCGCCGGGCATCCGGAGCACAGGTGGGGGAGCGCCGCGCTGACCGTGGAGGACTGCGTCAGCGAAGTCGTCATCGACCCCGCGAGCTGGGAAAAAGTGGTCAGCGGGGAGCCCGGAGCAGAGCCGCCTAAAGAGGACACATCAGGTGCCGGGGAGCGGCCGAAGCTCGATCCGATAATCCGCGAGAAGCTCCATGGCAAGGGACTGGACCAGGCCGATCATGTCGCGATCGACCGATGGACGGGCGGGGCCGCCGAGCACCTGCTGTTCAGCGTCCTGGAACCGCACGGCGTCGCTTGGAACCCCATCCGGCTGGAGGTCGACCTGACACGGCTCGGTGCCTACCGGGACAGTGCGCTCGCCCTGCTGATGATCGTTCTACGCGACTTGAAGGCGCGGCGCGTCCCGCTGGGCGGCATGGTGACGCGCGGCTTCGGTGACATCGAGGTCCGCTCCGTCGACTTCACCGGGGGGCCGTGGACGAACCTCGAACAGGCACTTGGGGACGGTCGGCTCGCAGCTGCATGGGAGCGGTACTGGAACTGCTCGATGAAGGAGACGGCATGACCGCGATCGTCCTGCACGCGGCGTCCCGGGGCGGGCTCACGTTCGAGGAGGCGCTGGAGGCGTCGCCGGCCGGGACGGCGCTGCTCTGCACGCCGTGGCGCTACGAGGTGCTCACGACCGCCGACGCGGCGGCGCGCCCGCCGGACGGCGTCTACGAGGCGCGTGTGTTCGACGAGCACGCCGAACTGCGCTGGCGCAACGAGGACGATGGCCGCGGCAGCGCAGTGCTGCTGACCGAGGATCCGGCGCTGTTGCCCAGGGGATATGACGAACTCGGTCCGGTGGAGGCGACCGGCTGTATCGCCGGCACGTACCTGCTCTGGGGCACCGCGGTAAGCGACTCCGGCGCGCCGAGCGGGTATTCGACCCTCACCACGGCGCGGGTCGGGGCACGGTGCATCCCCGCCGAAATCACCGCCAGGGAGCATGCCGCCGTCGACGTACGCGAGTACGTGCAACGGGACGAGCACGGCAATGCCTATGTCGCAGAGGAACGACTCCTCCGCATCGGAACTGCCACTCCGCACGACCTGGAAACCCGACTGTGACCGCCGGCGAGCCGAGCGATTCATAGATGCGGGACACAGTCGGGGAGTCATGGGAGGAGTACTTCCTAAATCCCTACACGTTCGTCCCGGCACTGCGAAGAGCGGACGCTCCAGGACCGCTGGGTGACGGCGCCCTGTTCGGACAGGCTGCACGCCGATCGCTGGACGGGACACATCGCCGTCACTCTCACGGTGAGGACGCCGCTCCACTCCCGGAACTTGAACGGAGACCTCCTCGGCTGCGACGCGGCAGGGGTGATCACCCGTTGGGTCCAGGCGTTCGCGCACGCCGTGGGGCCGACGACGACTTCACGTCGTTCACCAACGAGGGCTTCGGGCAGATCATCGGTGCTTTCAGGGCCGCCGCGCGGGGCGACGGCCGCTTCCCCGTGTACGCCGCCGAACCCAGTGGGCGAGAACTACGCTTGGTTCACTGCCAATGAGAAAACCGGGACCATAAAGGGGCGAGGACGGCCGCTTCCCTTCCCGTACCCGCAGCAACGGCCTGATGAGCAGCTGACCGTTCTCCCGGCCGAAGAGGAGGAGACCCCTGCTGATCCACTCCGTCGGGGGCGGGGACCTCGGGTTCGCCAGAATGAGTCGCGTTCCCGGAACCGTCGATCTCGTCGGAACCGATGAGGACCGCCGCCCACTGCGCAAGATCCTCGACGGCCCGGACGAGGTCGGCATGCTCGTCCTCGCCGCCACGACCAACGGCGGACCCGGCGGTGAACCGTTAGACGTCCACGCCCACCGCCTGCGTGACCTGCTGACCTCGGGGAACGGCCTGTGGGGCAGGCGCCTCGACGATGTGCGCGTGCTGGAGATCGCTGAACCGACCGCACGGGCGACCGTCCCGCCCGTCCGGCGGCTGCTCGCAGAACTCGCACCCGCCCGGTGCCGCATCAGCTCGGGAAGCGGCCCTTACGCCGTGGCGGCGGGTGCACTGCTCGCGGCGATCGATGTCGGCTTACCCGCGACCCTGCTCCCCGTGGACGCCCCCGCGTCCGCCTATAGCCTCCCCGATCTCATCGAGCAGCCCGACACTCTCCGGGACTGGCTCCTCCGCCACCGCTTCTGGGATGAACTCGCCGACGTCGCCCCTGACCACGCCGAGATCTGGCGGCTCCTCGCAGCCAGACAACGCGCGGACGTCGAGCCCGCCAGGACCACGCGAACCGCCGGTGTCCTCAGGGAAGGGCAACTGCGAAAGCTGCGAGAGCCGTGGCCCGCCGTCGAGGCGGCGTTCTTCGAACGCCTGGGCCGAGGTGAAGCGATCGACCACTCGCTCCTGCGCGCCTGGTTCGTCCACCGCCTCCGACACCCCTCGCAGCGAGAGATGCGGGAGACGACACCGGTCGGCCGCGCCCTGCTCGCGCGGCTGGCCGAGGCACTGGAGAGCAGGGACGATGAGCGCGTGCCCGACAGCGGCGCGGACCTGATCGACCGGGTCAGGGCCCGACTCACACCGCAGGACCGCGGCCCCTCCGCCACGATCGTCCGAGATCCGTCCTTCGCACGCTTCTACCGGTCTGCCGCCTTGCACGGCGCGCACCTTCGTCCGGGCAAGGAGCGTCCGACCATCCCCGCAGCAGTCGTTGACCTCGCCACTGCCTGGCAGGACAGCGACTTCGTACCAGCACTTCTCCGCTACCTGGAGATGCGAGCGTGGCCGGTTTTGGGCAGCGGCGACGTCCTCGCCCTGATGTGCGTGGGGCGCAGAGCTCCAGACGATCCCGGGGACCAGGAGGGAGCCTGCGCTCTCAGTGTCCTGACCCGATGGTCGCTGAGCCATCGCGACCGCCTGCCCCGCCAAGGAACGCTGCGCCTGCGGCTGCTCGCCAGTGCAGAGACGATGGACCGCGCCCGCATGCTCGCGGCCCTGGTGGAACCCTCGGTCGACGTCGCAGTGATCGGCCCCCTGGATACCCGACCGGACGCGGTCGAGGGCATCCGCACCGACATCCTGACCGCTCTCAAGAGCGATCCCAGCCAACTGCACAACACCGATGAACTCCATCTCGTCCTGAACCCAGGGAAGCCGGTCATGGGGAACGCGATGATCGCCGCCGGCGTGCAATGGTCGCTGGAGGCCGCCTGCACATTGCGCGCGGTGGAGTTGGGACGCGATGCGCACCTGCAGCCCGTCGTCGCGGACGGGGGCCGGGTGCTATGCCGCCTCGGCCCTGACGCGAGGCTCGCCCGGCTAGCCTCCGCCGCCGTCCGGCGCCTCGACACACGAACCGCCTGGCAGTTGCTCGGCCTGGCCTCGCCAAGTCTCTCACCCGCCCGTGACGCTGCCGCCCGCCTGCACCGCGACCTGTACGCGCCCGCCGACCCGGGCGCCGACCGTCGCGCGACAGCCCGCCGCCGCCTCATGCTGGTCGCCCACGCCCTGGCTGATGAGCCCCTCCCCGCCTGCTACACCGCCATCGAATGCCTCCGTCCCGGACTCTTCAACTGGAGCGAATGGGCTGAGCTTTGCCGAGGGAACTCCGAGCTCCGAGAACTGAACAGGTTGCGAAACGGCACGCCTTACGCGCACCGTCCCGGAAAGGGCCCCCAGCGGCCAAAGAGCGCCGCACACGTCCACAGCCTGATCGTCCAAGCAGCGGAGGGCTTCGCACCAGGAACGCCCGCCCTTGAACTGGCCGCCCGCCACGACCGCCTCCTCACGATGCTCACAGGAGTCTTGCCTATTTCAGTTGGCGTGATGACGCAGGGTGAGAGTCGCCAGGACAATGGCGGTCAGCCGGGCTGGTGAGCAGCGCGCGTCGCGGAGGATGTGCCAGCGCCCGAGAATCGCGGCGCCCTGTTCGCCCAGCGCGCTAGGACCCTGGGTGGTGGTTGAAAAGCTTCTTGCGCTTGCCGGGTCGCGGTCCATACTTCTGCGGTAGGGCGTGCCGGTCGCGCCGTCGGCGCCGATGCAGCCCGGCTGGATGACCTGTGATACTGATAGAGGTGCTCCTTTTAGTACCTACACATCTCCGCGATTCGCTCCCGTGATCCGGCTGGATCTAGAGGAGGTATCGCCTTTCTCGGAGAAGCGCAGGCTGCCTTGAAAGTGCCATCGATCTGTCCATGGTTATTTGAAAAATTCCCGGAGGATAATCCCTGGAAATAGTCTTGCCAGGTACGTGAGTGCGCGGAGTATCGGGCTCTAGATCGTTTGGCAGACAGGTGCCATGGCATGATCGTCACATCGCTGACGTCGGCTCGAGTCTCTATCATCGAGGACACGCCGTTGGAGCCCGTCATCCTCACGCCCTACAAGGGACGCGACAAGCCCGAACCGCAAAAGGACGCCAACCGCGCACACGCCAAGCTCCGCGGACCCGGCGAACGTGCGAACGCCCAGCTCAAGTCATGGAGAATCCTGCGGAAGCTGCGCTGCTGCCCCCACCGCGCCGGCCGCCTTGCCAAAGCCATCCACACTCTGCAACTCCGCGAGACCACATCACGCTGAAAAAGGCTCAGTGAACTGGTCCCACAACGGGTCGGTAAGCCCATGATGGCAACGCGGGCACGCGTCTTCCATGATCACGAAGCGTCGGCAACTTCATGATCGACAGGGCCGTGCCCGTACCCCTGTCACGACATCCCACCCGCACTGTGACCTATCCGCGCGGGCTCTAAGTGCGCGTATGAGAAGGATCTTGTTATCGGTATGCGAGAGAGGCGTGGGCCGTGGCGAACGGCGGGACGTCCGCCGCAGGCCACGCACCGGTGTACGGTGAGCCACGCCAGTGTCCGTTCGACCGCCCACCTGCGGGGCGGCACGGCGAAGCCCTTCTGATCGGCGGGTTTGCGGACGATGTCGATCGTGGTGCGCGGGGTCCGAGCGGCCCAGTCGATCGGGTGCCCGGCGAACCAGCGTCAGCGAACACGACCCTTCAGATCGGGGAGGCCCAGCAGCGTGCCCTCGGCGCCGTCGCGGTCCTGGACACACGCGCGTCCACAGGGCAACGCTGTTGTCGTCGAGTCTGTCCGCCACCTGTCTCAGGCCGGTTCTCCCATGTCGCGGGAAATCCACGCCGGCGTGTCGAAGCGCACCGGCTGTGCCCCCACGAGCGCTGTGAGGTGTCTTTCGATGCCCTCCAGCTCGGCGGCGCCGATTCGCTGCGCCCACTGATCGCGGAGCTCCTCGAAGATCGCCTCGCCCTGGCGCAGCACGTCGAACCCGAGTTCGGTCACCCGAAGGCGCTTGCGGCGGGCGTCGCGCGGGTCGGTCTCGCGTTCGACGTACCCGCGCTCCTGCAGGACGGTGATGGTCTTGGCAGCCGACTGCTTGGTGATCGACAGGCGGCGGGCCAGCTCTGAGGCGCTGTCGGCGCCGGCGGCGATGGCTCGTATGGCGAAGTCGTGGACGGGGCGCACGTCCTCGTAGCCGCGATCGGCCAGCTCGGCGGTAGCGGCGTCCACGAGCGTGCGGAACCCCCCGAGCAGCAGTAGCGCGAGATCTGCGCCTGAGCGAGACATGTGCGTAGGATATGACCTCGACAAAAGACAGCCTGGCTGTCTATATTGGACAGCCAGGCTGTCTAAATAAGGAGAGCGGCATGGCCACCGCACCAGCGGGCCTCACCGTCCCCGAGATCACCCACCACCGCGCCCACGTCAACGGAACGACCCTGCACTACGCCGCCGCCGGGACCACCGGGTCCCCGATCCTGCTGGTCCACGGGTTCCCCGAGACGTGGAGGGCCTTCCACAAGCTCATCCCCCTGCTCGCCGCCGGCCACCGGGTCTTCGCCGTGGACCTGCGCGGCTTCGGTGACTCCGACACCGCGCCGGACGACCACGACAGCAGGTCCGCGGCCGAGGACCTGCACCAGCTGATCGAGCACCTCGGCCTCGGCCCGGTCCACCTGACCGGGCAGGACATCAGCGGGGCGACGGTCTTCCGGCTGGCCGCCACACACCCGGAGGACGTGCTCAGCCTCACCGCCATCGAGACAAGCCTGCCCGGCTTCGGCTGGGAGATGCTGGCCGACGTCGCTCGCAGCGGCGCCTGGCACATCGGAGTCCTCGCCGCGCCCGGCATTCCCGAGATGCTCCTGGCCGGCCGCGAGCGCGAGTTCCTCGGGCGGTACGCGTTCCCTTCCATGACCGCCGTCGCGGGCGCGGTCACCGATGCCGACATCGACGACTTCGCTCGCACCTACGCACGCCCGGACGGCTGGCGCGGCGCGGCCGGTATCTACCGGTCGCTGCTTCGTGAAGGGCCCGAGATCAAGGCCCTCGCAGAGTCGCCCGGGCTGAACGTGCCCGTGCTCGCGGTCGGCGCCGGGGGCGGCTCGTTCACGGCCCGGACCATGTCCCAGGCCGCGTCAGCGGGGGTCAGTTCCGTCCAGCTCGACGGCGTCGGCCACTACGCTGCGATGGAGGCTCCCGAGGAACTGGCGAAGGCCGTCCTCGACTTCGTCGACGACATCGACGCCGTCTAGGCCTCGAGGCGCTAACTGGACGGGCAGCGGTTCACCGGTCCGGACCGAATGCTGCTCGCGGCGACTGATACGGCCGGACACGGTGCTACGTAACGGCCACGAGGCCGGCATGGGGATCCGTGTCGCTTCAGACGTGGTGACCGCTGAGCTGATTCCATCGTGATCTTGCTGATCACAGGGTGGTTGCGACCCGCGCGGCATAGCCGATAACCGAAGGAGAGAGCTTCCCCCTGAAGTGTGGACACCGGTTGTTATGCGGCTTGAGCCACCATGATGGACTGCTGTTCGTAGCTGACCGGGCTGGTGTGGCCGAAGGCCGAGTGCCGCCTGGTCGTGTTGTAGCGAGCGGCCCACCGGAACACCGCCAGATGGGCTTCACGGGCCCCCGACCAGCGTCTGCGGTGCTCTTTACCTGCGAAAACATCCTAGGGGAGTCGCGGTATGTCCGGGGAAATCTGACCATGGTGGCTCCCCGCGGCTTCCCTCGGTTGGCTCCCATCGACGCAAGGCGACGTAGTCTGGATATTTGCGCAGGTGAGAGGCTCCACGTTCGACTTGGATCGGCCAAGATCGACGGTTCCGAATTGCTTTGCACCGAAGAGGTCACTGGTTCGAACCGAGTATCGCCCACCCTTACACCACTGGCCCTCCCGCACATCAGCGGCAGGGCCTGAGCGATCAACCCCTCCCACCCGAACGAGGTCGCAAGAACACTCCCACGATCATTACTCTCCGTAGCGCTGGAACATTCGGCGCTGCCTGCGCCCGGTCGTCATCGCCCCCGGCAGGGTACGCAGCACTGGGGGTAGGGGGTGTTCAGGGCGTCAGTGTCAGTGCTTCTCGGAGGTCGTTGTAGCCGGCTTTGTAGTCCTTGCCGGCTAGTAGGAGCGTGGAGCGGTCGAGCAGGGCGGTGCGGAGTGCGGTCCCGTTATCGAGGGGGCGTAGTCGTCGGGCGAGTGTGACGCCTTGGTCGAAGATCGGCTTGAGCGGCTCCAAGAGCAAGTGGGTGCGGAATTCGACATGGACGGCGGTGCGGATGAGCAGTCTTCGGTGCAGTCTCACCAGCTCTTTGAGATGCCGCTCCGGCGCCGCATCCGCATGAGGTCGGAGGCCCTGGATCTGCTGTTGCAGGGTGGCGCGCTCCTGGTCCCCCCACCAGCCGCGGACATGCGGTGACCAGTGCTGGAAGCTGACTCCCAGCGGTGGTCTGGGCCCGGTCGGGGGGAACTGCTCGTCTGCCCGCCCCGATGCCGCCAGCAGCACCGCCCAGTAGGTGGTCTGGTAGCCGCTCCACGATTTGGGCTCGCCCGTCCGGGCGAGTTCGACGCAGATGGGCTCGGCCGCCTGCAGTGCGGCATGGGCGCCGGTGGCCGTTGCGCTCATGCCGAGCAGCCGCGCATGGTTGACCAGCGCATACACCAGGCAGGCCATGGGGCCGGTCTGCTGATCGACCGACAGGCGACACCTCTCGGCTAGATCGTTGGATCTGGCGATGGCCGCCTGGATGTCTCCGGCGGCCTCTAGTTGGACTGCCCAGGCCATGAGGTTCCAGTCGCCGGTGCCGCTGGATGCCTCGTCGTGGGCTTCTGCCTCGACGAGGTCGGCGTAGACGGCGGCGGCTTCTGCGTGGCGGCCCTCTTCGGCCAGCGCGACGGCCCAGGAATGCAGGCCCGGCTCGCCCGCGGCTCGGCCTCGGCGAGAACGCGATAGACCCTGATCCGCTCGGCCGGGGTGAGGCGTTTGCCGCGCAGCAGCGTGACCCGCGCCTGAGCGATGGCCCATTCATCCATGAACGCTACCCGCCGTGAACCGCGGCCACCCGAGCGGAGGCGTCGGGCGCTCTTTCGCGCTGCGGGGCGATGGGTAGGGGTGCATTGCCGCAACTTTATGATCGGCGGCCATCCGGGTCGAGGGTGAAGTGTGCCGACCCCGGGCCCCCGGCCGGGGCGCGGTCTGCGTGTGCGCGGCACGCCGGCCGGGACCAGCTACGCATCCGGAGGCGATCTGGTCGCCGAATCTGCAGTGATCAGTTACTCCGATCTCGGCCGTCCCACGGGACTGCGGAGCAACCTGTCACCTACGTCAGCGGAACTGAGTACCGGGCCGGCGGCGTTCCCGCCGTCATGCGGGCCCTTCTGGAGGCCGGGCATCTGCACGGCGAGGCCATGACGGTCACCGGCTGGACCGTCGCCGAGAACCTGGCCGACGCCCCGCCCGCCGACCGGCGGTCATCGCCCCGTCGACGATGCCGCCGCGCCGCGCGGCGGGCTCCTCGTCATGACCAGGAACCTGTTCGAGTCCGCGGTCATGAAGAGGGCCCGATGAAGCCGACCGCCGTCCTCGTCAACACCGCGCGGGGGCCCATCGTGGAGGACGCGGCGCTTCACCGGGCGCTCACCGAGGGATGGATCGCGGTGTGGGACGCCGGGTCGGAGGAGGAGCCACCGGACGGATCCGGCGCCGGTTCGATCTTGAGGATTCGGGGGCGCCGCCGGGCCCGGAGCTGAGGTGTTCCGCAGCACGGAACGAAAGCGCGGCACCTCGTGCGGGGTGGCGATGGTATGCGCATGACGCCGTTCATGGTGGCGGTCGCGGAGGCGTACCAGGGCAAACCGGTGGAGGCCCCGCGGACCGTGCAGAGTCGGCCCAGGCCGACGGGAGTGGGCACAGACCGGCATGTGGCCGTCCGGTCGCTGGCCGAGCAGCTCGTGTGCGAGGCCAACGCCGTCCTCGCCGGGTCGGGTGAGCTCGTCGAGCTCGAAGACCGGCCCGGGGTGGGGGAGCTCGCGTTCTCGATGCGCGTTCGCGGCAGGGAGGCGCGGATCTCCACGAGGTACGCGGACGGCGTCACTCGCGGCCGGCTCTGGTGGCCCGATGCCGCGACCCCGCGGGGCGAGGCGCGTGAACTCGCCGGAGCGGAGGACGTCGGGAACCTCATCCTGCGGCTCCTGCGGGTCGCGGCCGCCCCCGACGTCAGCGGCGCGACCCGGCAAGGAGGCAGCTAGTGCAGTACGAACTACGGACCCAGGTGATCGCGCCGCTCAGGCCCACCTTCCAGAACCTGGTGGACCGCTACGGCGACCGTCCCGCCTCCCGCTACGAGGAGGGGACGATCGACGTCCAGGCCACCGAGCACTTCCACTACCGGCCGCTGTGGGATCCCGAGCACGAGATCTACGACGAGCGCCACTCGGCGCTGCGGCTCACCGACCCGTACTCGTTCACCGACCCGCGGCAGTACTACTACGCGCCCTACGTCACCGCCCGCGCGCAGCAGTTCGACGCGTTCGGCCGCACGATGGACTACATCGAGGACCACGGCCTCTTCGACCGGATGCCGCAGGACTGGCGGGGCCTGCTGGCCGCGGCCGTCCTGCCGGTGCGGCACTACGAGGGCGGAGCGCAGCTGATCTCGACGGCGGGGGCGCGGTTCGCCTACGGCACGAGCATCGAGCAGTGCCTGTCCTACGCCGCCTTCGACCGGATCGGCAACGCGCAGCTGCTCAGCCGGGTCGGCCTGGCGCTCGGCGGGGGAGGCACCGCCACCCTCGACGACGCCAAGCGCGCCTGGCTGGAGCTGGACGGCCTGCAGCCGCTGCGCAGGTACGTGGAGGAGCTGCTGGCCGAGCCCGACTGGGCCGTCGGCGCGTTCGCCCTCGATTTGGCCGACCGCCTGCTCTACCCGCTGCTGTACCGGCACCTGGACGAGCGCGCCCTGGCCGGCGGGGCGGGCGCGCTGAGCCTGGTCGCCCAGCACCTGCACGGCTGGTTCGGGGACCAGCGCCGCTGGTTCGACGCGCTGCTGGCCGCCTGGACCGCCGACCCGCAGCACGGCGCCGCCAACGCGGTGGTGCTGGCGCGGACCGCCGAGCGGATGCTCCCGCGCGCCGTCGAGGCGGTCGCCGGCCTCGCCGCCGTCGCGGACGCGGAGGCCGACACGGGCGCGCGGGCCATGACCGGCGAACTGGCGCGGCGGCTGCGCGCGGACCTCGCCGCCGCCGGCATCGGCGACGGGCGGGAGGAGATCGCATGACCGGCGCGAACGTCACCGGACGGTCCCGGACCGTCGGCGTCGACCTGCAGGCGAGCGGCGACGACGTCCGGAACCTGGTCGCGGCCATCGAGAAGGACAACCCGGACATCACCGTCCGGTACCTGCCCGGCCTGATCAAGATCCAGAAGACGGGCCCGCTGGTGATCCGCCGGGAGAGCGTCGAGGAACTGCTCGGCCGCCCGTGGGAGACCCACGAATTCCAGCTCGCGATCGTCTCGTACTACGGCCACGTGGACGAGTGGGACGACGACGAGATCGTCATCAAGTGGAGCCACTGAGGAGCCATGGCGAAACGACTTCCGCTCAAGCAGCGCTACGCGGCGCTGACCAGGGACGTGCACTGGGATCCGACCTACGTCGACCCCGCGAAGGTGTTCCCGTACACCTCGTTCGAGGGCATCAAGATCCACGACTGGTCGAAGTGGGAGGACCCCTTCCGCCTCACCGTGGACGCGTACCACAAGTACCAGGCGGAGAAGGACAAGCGGCTGTACGCCGTCCTGGACGGCTTCGCGCAGAGCCAGGGCCACCTGACGCTGTCGGACGCCCGGTACCTCAACGCGATGAAGCTCTTCCTGCAGGGCGTGACCCCGCTGGAGTACACCGCGCACCGGCAGTTCGCGTTCCTCGCCCGCTACCTGGACGGCGCCGGGCCGCGGTTCGCCGCGCTGTGCCAGAGCATCGACGAACTGCGGCACGCGCAGACCGAGATCCACACCCTGGCCGGCTACAACCGGTACTACCCCGGCTTCCACAGCTGGAGCAAGATGCACGACCGGGTGTGGTACCTGTCGGTGCCCAAGTCGTTCTTCGACGACGCCGTGTCGGCCGGGCCGTTCGAGTTCCTCATCGCGATCTCGTTCAGCTTCGAGTACCTGCTGACGAACCTGCTGTTCGTCCCGTTCATGAGCGGCGCCAGCTTCAACGGCGACCTGCCGTCGATGACGTTCGGGTTCTCCGCGCAGAGCGATGAGAGCCGGCACATGACGCTCGGCCTGGAGGCCATCAAGTTCCTGCTGGAGCAGGACGAGGCGAACGTGCCGATCATCCAGGAGTGGATCGACAAGTGGTTCTGGCGCGGGTACCGGCTCGCCGGGCTGGTCGCCGCGATGATGGACTACATGCTCCCCCGGAAGGTGATGAGCTGGAAGGAGGCGTTCGAGCTCTACTTCGAGGAGCAGATGCTCGGCGGGCTCTTCCCCGACCTCGCCTTCTACGGGATCGAGCCGCCGCGGCACGTCGCGCAGGCCGTCGAGGAGAAGGAGATCGTCTCCCACCAGGTCTACTGGGTGCTCTACCAGTTCTCCTTCGCCGCGGCGTTCACCACGACGGTCCCCGAGCCGGAAGAGATGGCCTGGCTGTCCCAGCAGTACCCGGACACCTTCGACCGGTACTACGCGCCGCTGTGGGAGCGGGCGCGGGCCGTACAGGACGGCGGCGGCCGGTTCTTCTTCCAGGGCCTGCCGCAGCTGTGCCAGGTGTGCCAGATCCCGATGGCGTTCACCGAGCCCGGCGACCCGTCGACGATCTGCCAGCGGCACAGCGAGTTCCGCGGCGAGCGGTTCGACTTCTGCTCGGACGGCTGCAAGTGGATCTTCGACCGGGAGCCGGAGAAGTACGTGCAGGCGTGGCTGCCCGTCCACCAGATCTACCAGGGCAACTGCGGCGGGCCGACCGTCCCGGAGGTGCTGGCCTGGTACGGCGTCGGCGACGGAGACAACGGCGAGTACGCGGGCTCGCCGGAGCAGCGGAACTGGCGGCTGTGGCACGAGCCCGCGACGGTGGAGGGCTGAGCGAGATGACCGTGCGCGCCCTCTCACCCGGCTACGACTTCCCGTCCCGTTCGCGGGCGGAGCTGTACGGGGACGACCAGCTCGTCAACGTGCTGTGGCGGGGCAACATGATGTTCTGCTCCGCGGCCTGCTTCCGCGCGCCCAAGGCGATGACCTGGGCGGCGTTCGTCGAGCAGATGGTCGACCCGTGGGCCGGCTCCGACCCCGGCTACGTGCCCGGCTCGCCCCGCGGCTGGGTGCTGGACGGCCGGCCGCTCGAACCGGACGGCGAGCGGACGCTGGCCGACCTCGGCGTCGGCCACAAGAGCCTCCTCGAGTTCACGGTCTGACATGGCCGGCGTGACCGTGGAGGCGACCGGGGTGACCGTCGCGCTGCGGGCCGGCGAGACCATCCTCGCCGGCCTGGCGCGGGCCGGGTACGCCTACCGGGCGGGCTGCCGCCGCGGCGGCTGCGGCGTGTGCCGCGCCGAGGTCACGGCCGGGGAGGTTGAGCACCGCGGCGGCGTCGCCGCCGCGGCCCTGCCGGCGGCCGAGGCCGCCGCCGGGGCGTGCCTGACCTGCCGGGCCGTCCCGCTGACCGACGTGGTGATCCGCCTTCCGGACGACGCGCGGTTCCGCTGCGTCGCCCCCCTTCTCGCCGGCCTCGCCGGCGTCTCGACAGCGGCCGGCCCCGCGGCGGGGCCCGGCCGGAAACCCCAGCCCGGATCGCTGGAACAGCAAGGAGAACACTGATGGGCGTCATGAGACTGGGCTACGTCCACGCCCGCGTGACCGACCTCGCGGAGGCACGTTCCCACTACGGGGACACGCTCGGCATGCGGCTCGTCCACGAGGAGGCCGGGCGGCTCTACTACAAGGCGTGGGACGAGTACGACCACCACTCCGTCGTCCTCGACGAGGGCGGGGTCGGCCTGGTCAAGCTGGGCTACAAGGTCGAACGGCCCGAGGACCTCGCCGAGTTCGAGAAGCGCGCCCAGGCGTTCGGCTGCCTCACCGAGCGGATGAGCAAGGGCGACAACCTGGCGGTCGGCGACGGGGTGCGGATCGTGCTGCCGTCCGACCACGTCCTGGAGCTGTACGCCGACATCGAGGTCACCGGCACTGAGACGGGGACGCTGAACCCCGACCCGTTCCCGCGCCACCTGGTCGGCGTCGGCGTCCCGCGCATCGACCACGCGCTGATCACCGCCGAGGATCCCGCCCTCTCCGAGCGGTTCTTCGCCGAGGTCCTGGACTTCAAGGTCTCCGAGCGGGTGGTCACCGATCTCGACGGCGGCGACACGATCGGCACGTGGATGTTCTGCACCAACACCCCGCACGACATCGCGGTCATCAACGGGCCGAACGGGAAGCTGCACCACTTCGCCTACTACCTGACGGACTGGAACGACATCCTGCACGCCGGTGACCTGTTCGCGATGGACGACGTCTCGGTGGACATCGGCCCCACCCGGCACGGGATCACCCGCGGGTCCACGATCTACTTCTTCGACCCGTCGGGCAACCGCAACGAGGTGTTCTCCGGCGGCTACATGACCTACCCGGACTTCCCGACGATCACCTGGACCGCGGACCAGCTCGGCAAGGGGATCTTCTACATCAGCCGCGAACTGAACGAGCGGTTCACCACGGTCCTCACCTGAGCGGCGGGTCCCCGCGGCCCGCCGGTGCGCAGACCGGCGGGCCGCGGGACCCGACGCGGAGGGACCGGACACCGACTGCGGAAGGAGACCCCGATGCCGGCGACGCACCGGGTCACTGTCGAACCCCTCGGGCAGGAGGTCGACTGCCGCGAGGACCAGACCGTCCTGGACGCGTGCCTGCGCGCCGGGGTGTGGGTGCCGCACGCGTGCACGCACGGCACCTGCGGCACCTGCAAGGCGCAGGTCATCGAAGGGGAGGTCGACCACGGCGAGGTCTCGGCGTTCGCGCTGATGGACTTCGAGCGGGACGAGGGCATGGCGCTGCTGTGCTGCGCCCGGCCCCGCAGCGACCTGACAATCGAGGCCGACGTCGAGGACGAACCGGACGTCACCACCTATCCCGTCACCGACTTCGCCGGTACGGTCGCGGCGGTCGAGGACTGCGCGCTGGACACCCGCCGCCTGCTGATCGACCTGGACCGGCCCATCCGGTTCAACCCCGGGCAGTACGTGTCGGTCGAGGTGCCCGGCGCCGGAGTCACCCGCACGTACTCGATCGCCGGCCCGCCGTCGCGACCCGGGCGGATCGAGTTGCACGTCCGCCGCACGCCGGGCGGCGTCGCCAGCGACGGATGGGTCTTCCGGACGCTGGGCACCGGCGACCCCGTCCGGCTGACCGGGCCCTACGGGCGGTTCTTCTGGCGGCCCGCGCGGCGGGAACCGGCCATCCTGATCGCCGGCGGCACCGGCCTGGCCCCGCTCAAGGCCATGGTCCTGCACGTGCTGGAGGGCGACTCGGAGCAGCGCATGGACCTGTACCACGGCGGCAGGACCGCCGCCCACATGTACGACGTCGAGGAGTTCCGGGCGCTCGCCGCCGACCATCCGGACCGGTTCCGCTACCTGCCCTGCCTGTCGGAGGACTCCGCGCCCGGATACCACCGAGGGCTGGTGACCGACGTCCTCGCCCGGGAGATGGACACCTGCCGGGGCCATGTGGCCTACGTGTGCGGGCCGCCGCCCATGGTGGAGGCCGCGATCAGGACGTTGATGGCCAAGCGGCTGTTCCCGCGCGACATCTACCGCGAGGACTTCTTCGACTCCGCCGACCGGGCGCGCGGCGGCGTGCGCAGCCCGCTGCTTAAGAGGTGAGGACGATCACCGGCGGTGAGCAGGCCGCCCGCCCCGAGACCGGTGCCGCGGCCGTGGCGGGCGGGACGCCCCACCGAGCACCGGGCCCCGCCACCGCCTGAGGGGCCGCCGCCTGAGGGGCCGCCGACACGACCCGCCGTCCTGAACCCGCCGCACCGGGTGAGGACGGCGCGCGCGGCGCC
>NZ_JBEORG010000071.1:0-20122 GCF_040302145.1 Spirillospora sp. NPDC127506
CGGAACACCGTCGCCGACACCTCGACCGTCTCACCCACCACGGCCTTCGCCGGCCACCGGCCGCACCCCACCACCGGCGCCACATCCACGATCGGAATACGACCAAGCCTCGGAATGCCGGTCATACGAGACGTCCCGGACTCGACGTGCATGCGTCACCCCTACCCGCGCGAGACTTACGAAACTTCCCATGCCCGCGATCCGGCGCCTACCGCCGCGTAGTTGGGGATAACTTTAAGCAGCGCCGCGAACGCGGAAAGTGAGCGGCCGAGCGGCCGAAGTCCCTGGGCAGACAGGGGTTTCCGCGATCACGCGATCCGCCGGCCGGCCGATCCGCGCGGTGACGGTCCGCTCCCCGCCGTCGCGTGCAGGCGACATGAGCGCATAGCGTGGCTATGCGTGAAGGCAATCCGACGTTTCACGGTCCGCACCGTCCTTCCCGAGCCGCTCAGGCAGCTTGAGGAGCTCGTCCTCAACCTGCGCTGGTCCTGGCACCACGAGACGCTCGACCTGTTCCGCGCCGTGGACCCCGCGCTCTGGGAGGCCGTCCACCACGACCCCGTCCGGCTGCTCGGCGAGGTGTCGCCGGAGCGGCTGGCGCAGCTGGCGGGGGACCGGCGGTTCCGGCGCCGCCTGCAGGACACCGCCGAGGACCTGCGCGAGTACCTGACCGCGCCGCGCTGGTACCAGAGCCGGCCGGACGGCCCGTCGTCCATCGCCTACTTCTCGCCCGAGTACGGGATCACCGCCGCGCTGCCGCAGTACTCCGGCGGCCTCGGCATCCTGGCCGGCGACCACCTGAAGACGGCGAGCGACCTCGGCGTCCCGATCCTCGGGGTCGGGCTGCTGTACCGGCACGGGTACTTCTCCCAGTCCCTGTCGCCGGACGGATGGCAGCTGGAGCGCTACCCGCCGATCGACCCGAACGGGCTCCCGCTCACCCTGCTCCGGGAGCGGGACGGGACGCCGGTCCGCGTCGCCATCGGCCTGCCCAAGGGGAACGACCTGCACGCGCAGGTGTGGGTGGCGCGGGTCGGGCGCGTCCCGCAGCTGCTCCTCGACTCCGACGTCGAGGACAACGACCAGGCGGCCCGCGACGTCACCGACCGGCTGTACGGGGGCGGCGGCGACCACCGGCTGCTGCAGGAGATGCTGCTCGGCATCGGCGGCGTCCGGGCGATCCGCGCGTACTGCCGCATCACCGGGCACCCCGCGCCCGAGGTGTTCCACACCAACGAGGGCCACGCCGGGTTCCTCGGCCTGGAGCGCATCCGCGAGCTGGTCTCCGAGGAGGGGCTGACGTTCGACGAGGCGCTGGAGGCGACGCGCGCGGGCACGGTCTTCACCACGCACACGCCCGTCCCGGCCGGCATCGACCGGTTCCCCCGCGACCTGATCAGCCGGTACTTCGGCGGCGCGAACGAGAAGGAGCAGGTCCCGCTCGACCGGGTCCTCGCGCTCGGCAGCGAGGACTACCCGGGCGGCGACCGCACCGTGTTCAACATGGCCGTGATGGGGATGCGGCTGGCGCAGCGCGTCAACGGCGTCAGCGAGCTGCACGGCGAGGTCAGCCGGGAGATGTTCGGCGGCCTGTGGGGCGGGTTCGACACCGCCGAGGTCCCGGTCGGGTCGATCACGAACGGGGTGCACGCGGGCACCTGGGTGGCGCGCGAGGTGCTGGAGTTCACCGCCCGCGAGCTGCCGTCGGTGATGGAGACCGGGCGCGGCTGGGAGGGCGTGCGCACCGTTTCCGAGCCGGAGATCTGGCGGATGCGGGGCCTGCTGCGGCGCCGCCTCGTGCGGGACGCGCGGCGCCGGCTCCGCGAGTCGTGGCGGCAGCGCGGGGCCGGCGAGGCCGAGGTCTCCTGGATCGACGACGCGCTCGACCCCGACGTCCTGACGATCGGGTTCGCGCGGCGCGTCCCGTCCTACAAGCGGCTCACGCTGATGATGACCGACCCGGACCGGCTCCGCGCGATCCTGCTGCACCCGGAGCGGCCCGTGCAGATCGTGATCGCCGGCAAGGCGCACCCGGCGGACGAGGGCGGCAAGAAGCTGATCCAGCAGATCGTGCGGTTCGCCGACTCCGAGGACGTCCGGCACCGCATCGTGTTCCTGCCCGACTACGACATCGCGCTCGGGCAGCTCATGGTGCAGGGCTGCGACGTGTGGATGAACAACCCGCTGCGCCCGCTGGAGGCGAGCGGCACGTCCGGGATGAAGGCGGCGCTGAACGGCGGGCTGAACCTGTCGATCCTGGACGGCTGGTGGGACGAGTGGTACGACGGCCAGAACGGCTGGGCGATCCCGTCCGCCGACGGCCTGTCCAGCCCCGACCGGCGCGACGAGCTGGAGGCCGCCGCGCTCTACGAGCTGATCGAGGACCACGTCTCCGTCACGTTCTACGACCGCGACTCGGCCGGCCTGCCGCGCCGCTGGCTGGAGATGGTCAAGCACACCATCGCCACCCTCGGCCCGAAGGTGCTCGCCTCCCGCATGCTGCGCGACTACGTCGAGGACCTCTACACCCCGGCGGCCGCGTCCGAGCGGGCCATGGTCGCGGACGAGTACGCGGGCGCCCGCGCGCTGGCGGCGTGGAAGCAGCGGGTCCGCAAGGCGTGGCCGGGCGTCGCCGTCGAGCACGTCGAGTCCAACGGGGAGGAGAGCCCCCAGGCCGGGGCGCGGCTCGCGGTGCGGGTCGTCGTGGACCTCGCCGGCCTCGACCCGGACGACGTCGCCGTGGAGGTCGCCTACGGCCGGGTGGACGACGCCGACGTGATCGTCGACCCGTCCTACCTGGAGCTGGACGAGGTCGAACCGGCGGAGAACGGGCGGCGCCGCTACACCGGCGAGGTCCCCCTCGAGCGCAGCGGCGCGTTCGGTTACAGCGTGCGGGTGGTGCCCAGCCATCCGCTGCTGTCGGGCCGGGCCGAGATGGGCCTGGTCGCGCTGCCGCCCGCCCCGCAGGGGATGACGAACGGCGACCTTCGCTAGGCGGCGGCCTGCGCGTCCTCCTGCTCGTCATCGTCGTCGGGCGGGTCGGGGGCCTGCCAGGCGGCGACGATCAGGGGCAGGAAGACGTGCGTCGCCAGCAGGGCGAACAGGATCAGGAACAGCGCGGCGCCGGGGATCTGCGACTCGCGCCCGTCGCGGTCCGCGACCGACACCGCCAGCAGCACCGCGACCAGGACGAGGGTCGTGGCCCGGTGCGCGGTCGCGAAGGCGCGGAGCCGCGCGGCGAGCTGCCGCTCGTCGAGGTCGTGCTCCCGCCTGGAGGTGAGGCCGCGGGTCACCGCGACCAGCTGGCTCCACAGCGGGATGCCGGCCGCGATCAGGACGCCCAGGATCACGAAGTTCGTGATCATCGCGGCGTCGCCGGGGGCGAGCGCCCACGACACCGCGGCGTCCACCCAGAACAGGCCCAGCGTGACCGCGCCGGCCCCGGCCAGGATCCGGCGGGGCCGCCGCCGGGCGTAGCGGGCGGGCAGCCGGCGCTCCAGCTCCGCGAGGCGGTCCGCGTGCTTCGTCATGACGTGTCTCCGATCCTCGGGAACGGTTTCAGGGAGAAGACGACCTCGACCGGCACCTCGAAGTAGTCGGCGATGCGCAGGGCGAGGTGCAGGCTGGGGCTGTACTCGCCCCGCTCCAGGTAGCCGATCGTCTGGTAGTGGACGCCCAGCGCCGCCGCCAGGTCGCGGCGCGAGACGCCGCGCTCGGCCCGCAGCACCGGGATCCGGTTGTACACGGCCTCCTTGTCGGCGGGCGCCTGGCCGGCCCTGCGGATCACGGCGCGGCCCTCCGCGGACGCGGGCCCCGCGTCCGGACCACCGGTTCGCTCATGAGCACCCCCATACGGGAACTTGGATCATTGACCATATCTCTGCATCCATTGATAGTAGAAGTACTACATTCCATCGCACATTCGCAACTCGGCGGCGCCTGGCAGGATGGGCACGTGCGACTGGCGAAGCGACACGACCGGCCGCTCCGGTGGCTGCCGGAGGGCCGCGCGGCGGACGCGCTCCTGGCCGCCGGAACCCTGCTCGCGCTGACCGTGATCGCGCTGCTGGAGACCCGCGTGGTCGGCCGCGAGCCCATGCCCGCCTACGGCTGGGCGCTGATCGCGGCCGGGTGCGGGGCGCTGTGCTTCCGGCGGAGCCATCCGGTCTCCGTCGCCGCCGCCACCCTGGTCGTCTGCGGGATCTACTACCCGGCGACCGACCCCGACGGCCCGCTCCTGATCACCTTCGTGATCGGGCTCTACACCGCGGCTGCCGCGGGGCACCTGGCGACCGCCTCGCTGCTCGCCGCCGCGGCGATGGCCGGCACCGTCTACGGCGACAGCCGCGACGACATCAACCATCTCGCGGACGCGGCGTCGTTCCTGCTCGCGGGCTGGTTCGTCGCGGTCATCGCGATCGGCGGCGTCGTCCGCAACCGGCGCGCCTACCTGCGGGAGGCCGAGGAGCGCGCCCGGGTCGCCGAGCGCGGCCGCGAGGCCGAGGCCCGCCGCCGCGCCGTCGAGGAGCGGCTGCGCATCGCCCGCGAGCTGCACGACGTCCTCGGGCACAACATCTCGCTGATCAACGTGCAGGCCACCGCCGCGCTGCACGGCCTGCGCCGCGAGCCCGAACGGGCCGCGGACGCCCTCACCGCGATCAAGCAGGCCAGCAAGGACACGCTCCGGGAGATGCGCGCCACCCTCGGCGTCCTGCGCCAGGTGGACGAGGCCGCCCCGGTCGGACCGGCCCCCGGGCTCGCCCGGCTGGACGAGCTGACCGGCGGCATCGCCGCCGCCGGCCTCGCGGTCCGCACGGAGGTCGAAGGCGAGCCGCGCACGCTGCCGGCCGAGACCGACCTCGCCGCGTACCGGATCGTCCAGGAGGCCCTGACGAACGTGACCCGGCACTCCACCGCCTCCGCCGCCGCGGTCCGGATCCGCTACACCGCCGCCGACGTGACGATCAGCGTGGAGGACGACGGGAAGCCGAGATCGGGCGCGTCGTCCGGGGGCGGCAGCGGCATCCGCGGCATGCGCGACCGCGCCGAGTCGCTGGGCGGCACCCTGGAGGCCGGCCCCGGCCCGGACGGCGGCTTCGCGGTGCGAGCGCGGCTCCCGCTCTGAAAAAGGGACGGCCCCGGCCGATGAGTTTCCGGCCCGGGCCGGGTCAGCATGGCCATGGTGACCACACAGACACTGGAAACGCCCGCGGTCGACCTCGTGTACGACGTCTACGGGCCGCTGCCGCCCGCCGGCGGGCGGGCGCCGCTGCTCATGGTCGGCCAGCCCATGGACGGCGCCGGATTCCGCACGCTGGCCTCGTACTTCCCCGACCGCACCGTCATCGCCTACGACCCGCGCGGCCTCGGCCGCAGCGTCCGCAAGGACGGCCGGCACGACCACGCGCCCGAACTGCAGGCCGCCGACCTGCACGCCCTAATCGAGGCGCTCGGCGCGGGCCCGGTCGAGATGTTCGGGAGCAGCGGCGGCGCGGTGACCGCGCTTGCGCTTGTCGCGGCGCATCCCGGCGACGTCGCCACCCTGGTGGCGCACGAGCCGCCGCTCCTGCACGTCCTGCCCGACGCCGCGGCCGCCGAGCGCGCGCGGGCCGGCGTCCGGGACGTGTACGAGAAGAAGGGCGGGGGCGCCGGCATGGCGGCGTTCATCGCGATGACGTCGTGGCAGGGCGAGTTCACCGACGACTACTTCGCCCGGCCCGCACCGGACCCCGCCGCGTTCGGCATGCCCGCCGAGGACGACGGCTCCCGCGACGACCCGCTGCTCTCCGACCGGTCGTGGGCGGTCAGCGACCACCGGCCCGACGTGGCGGCGCTCACCGCGGCGCCCACGCGGATCGTGATCGCCGTGGGCGAGGAGTCCGCCGGCGTCCTGACCGGGCGCGCCGCGGTGGCGACGGCGAGGCTGCTCGGGCAGGAGGCGACGGTGTTCCCGAGCCACCACGGCGGTTTCCTCGGCGGCGAGTTCGGCCAGTCCGGGCAGCCCGAGGCGTTCGCCCGGAAGCTCCGCGAGGTGCTCGACGCCGGCTGACGCCCGGCGGCCGCGTCCTCCCGCGCGGTTCCGGGGCGGCTCCGTCCCGGAACCGGGGGAAGCGGCCCCTCAGTCCCGCCCGTCGTCTCAGTCCCGCCCGTCGTCGCCGTTCCGCGCGCCGAGCGCCTCGTAGGCCGGGGCGAGGACGTCCGGCAGTGCACGGCGCCGGATCTTCACCGGTGGCGGTGCGGCCACCTGGAGGACGAGGCCCGGCGGGACGGCCGGGGACGGGGGCCGGTCGCGGAGGCGGGCCAGGCCGGACGGGGGCGTCCAGAAGCCGGCCGCGGTCAGCGGCTCGTCCGCGACGTCCAGCGGGTCGGGCTCGGTCTCGCCGCCGCGCCGCAGCGCGGCGAGGAGCTGGTCGCGGCCGCGGCCGTTCCACCGCAGGATCAGGAACGGGTCGTCGTCGAACGCCTCGGCGAGCAGGTAGAGGACGGCGGCGGCGTGCTTGCACGGGTCGCCCCAGTCGGGGCAGTCGCACATCAGATGCAGGTCGGACGCCGAACCGGGGAAGAGGGCGAGGCCCAGCTCGGCGAACACCCACTCGATCTCCGGCGGCATCTCCCCGGCGAGGAGGCGGGCCCGGAACACCGCGCGGGACGCCAGCTCCCTCTCGACGGCGCGCCAGTCGTCCGGGGCGATCGCGTCGATGCCGAGCGCCACCTCGTACGGCTCGGGCGCCGAGCCCAGCACCTTCGCGGAGACCTCGTACGGCTCCACGCGCAGGTCGAGCACGTTGCCCTTGCGCGCGTAGGTGCGGCCGCGCTGGAGGCGGCCCTTGTCGGCGAACGACTCGACGAGGTCGATGAAGCGCCTCGACCACCACCGCGTGCCGATCGAGCCGCGCTTGTTGCGGGCCCTGATCCCGTCCGGCATCAGTCGCTCACCGCCTCGGGGGACAGCCGCAGTACGTCGCGGAGCTCGGCGACGGACAGCTCGGTCAGCCAGTCCTCGCCGGTGCCGACGATCGACTCGGCGAGGGCCTTCTTGCGCTCGATCATCTCGTCGACGCGCTCCTCCATCGTCCCGACGCAGATGAACTTGCGGACCTGGACGTTGCGGGTCTGCCCGATGCGGAACGCCCGGTCGGTGGCCTGGTCCTCGACGGCCGGGTTCCACCACCGGTCGACGTGCACGACGTGGTTGGCGGCGGTGAGGGTCAGGCCCGTCCCGGCGGCCTTGAGGGAGAGGAGGAAGACGGCGGGCTCCGCGTCGTCCTGGAACCGCTGGACCAGGTCGTCCCGCGCCTGCTTGGACGTCCCGCCGTGCAGCCACAGCACGGGGCGTTCGAGGCGGGCGGCCAGGTAGGGCCGGAGCATCGAGCCGAACTCGGCGTACTGGGTGAAGACGAGCGCCTTCTCGCCCTGCCCGAGGATCTCGGCGCAGATCTCCTCCAGCCGTTCGAGCTTTCCGGAGCGGCCGGGGAGGCGCGAGCCGTCCTTCAGCAGCTGCGCCGGATGGTTGCAGACCTGCTTGAGCTTGGCCATCGTCGCCAGGACGAGCCCGCGCCGCTCGGTCTCGCCGGCCTCGGCGATCCGCCGGAGCATGTCGTCGACGGTCGCCCGGTACAGCGACGCCTGCTCGGTCGTGAGGTTGCAGTAGACCTTGATCTCCTGCTTCTCCGGCAGATCGGAGATGATCGACTTGTCGGTCTTCAGGCGGCGCAGAATGAACGGCTGCGTGGCCCGCTTCAGCGCCAGCGCCGCCTGCTCGTCGCCCTCCCGCTCGATCGGGATCGCGAACCGCCGCCGGAACGCGCTGCGCGGGCCGAGCAGCCCCGGGTTCGCGAACTCCATGATCGACCACAGCTCGGTCAGGTGGTTCTCGACCGGGGTGCCGGTGAGCGCGATCCGCGTGCGCGCCGGGATGCTCCGCACCGCCCTCGCCTGCCGCGTGCCGCTGTTCTTGAGCGCCTGCGCCTCGTCGCACACGACCCGCCGCCACCCGATGGCCGCGAGCATCTCCGCGTCCCGCGCGGCCGTCCCGTACGTGGTCAGCACCAGGTCGGCGCCCGCCGCGGCCTCGGCGAGGTCGTCGCCGCGGTGCCGCCCCGTCCCGTGGTGGACGTAGACGCGCAGCTTGGGCGTGAACCGCGCCGCCTCCCGCTGCCAGTTCCCCACCAGCGACATCGGCAGGATCAGCAGGGTCGGCTCGGGGCGGGCGCCGTTCTCCCGCTCATGGACGAGAAGGGACAGCACCGACACCGTCTTGCCGAGCCCCATGTCGTCGGCGAGCAGCGCGCCCAGCCCGAGCCCGTCCATGAACGCCAGCCAGGCCAGGCCCCGCTCCTGGTAGGGGCGCAGCTCGGCGTCCAGCTCGTCCGGGGTGCGCACCGGGGCGAGGCGGCGGTCGGCCTCGCCGGAGAGGAGGTCGCCGAGCGCGCCGCCCGCGTCGACCCCGGTGAGGGGCAGCGCGTCGTCGCCGGCGTGGACGATCGCGCGGATCGCCTCGGCCGCCGTCATCCGGCCCCGGCGGGGGCGGCGGAGGAAGTCGAGGGCCGCTTCGAGCTGCCGCTCGTCCAGCTCCACCCACTGGCCGCGCAGCCGCACGAGCGGGGTCTTGAGGCGGGCCAGCTCCTCCAGCTCGGCCTCGTCGATGCTCTCGTCGCCGATGGCCAGGTCCCAGCGGAAGTCGACCATCGCCTTGAGGTCGAAGCCCGAGGACGCGGCGGCCCCGGAGGACGCCTCCGGATCGTCGGTGCGGGCCGTCAGCCTCATGCCGAGCTTCGCCTTGCCCGCCCACTGCGGGAGCAGGACGCCGAAGCCCGCGGCCGCGAGCATCGGCGCCGCCTGCCGGAGGAAGCGGAACGCGCCCGCGGTGTCGAGGACCAGCTCGCCGGGAGCCGGGCCGTCGAGCGCCGGCGCCAGGTCGGGGAAGAGGCGCAGGGCGCGGCCGAGCCCGGCGAGCAGCGTCTCCTCCGCGTCCGGGATCGAGGCGGCCCCGCCCTCCCAGATCATGGCGGCCGGGACGTAGAGGCTCGGGTCGTCGGTGCCCTGGAGGGCGAACTCGACCCGCCAGGAGTCGCCGTCCGGCTCCTCGCGGGCCGCGGTCTCGCCCGGCCGCTCCGGCTCGCCGAACTCCTCCGCGCCCGGCTCGGCGAGCCGGAAGCAGACGCGCAGCGGGCCGGACGGGCGGCGCGCGGCGGCGGCCCACGCGTCCAGCTCGGCGATCAGGTCGTCGGGGTCGTCGCCGGGCTCGCGGGCGACGGCGGCGGACGGGCCGGTCAGCGCCAGCACCCAGCGCTCGGCGAGCGGCAGCCGGTCGGGCTCCTTGCGCCGCGGCGCCAGCAGCGGATGCGGCACGACGCCCCGGACGGCGGTGTCGACCAGCCCGGACAGCGCCTCGCGCAGCACCTCGGCCGCGGGGCGCCCGCCGTCCGCGGCGCGGCAGGCGGCGGGCATGGCGCGCACCAGCGCGCGGAACCGCGCCGGGTCGTCGATCACCGGGCGCCAGCGCGCGGTGAGCTCGCCGTCCTCGCGCAGCAGCGCGGGCAGGACGTGGCCGCGCGAGGCGAGATGGGCGGCCTCGTCCGCGAGCATGCACAGGAACCGCAGGTCGGTGCCGGGGACGACGTCGGCGCTCCGCTCGGCGGCCTGGAGCAGCGCCATCGCGGGGAACGGTCCGAGGACCAGCGCCGGGACGCGCCACGGGCGCAGCTCGGGCTCGTCCGGCACCGGCTCGGGGCCGAGCTCCGCCGACGGCAGCGGGTGGTCGCCGAGCGTGGGCAGCGACATCGCCAGCTCGACGCGGAACGCCGTGCGGACGAGCGGCTCGTAGGACGTGCCGGTGAAGTCGCAGGTCGCGAAGGGGTGGACGTCCGGTGAGGGCTCGTACGGGCCGGCGCGCTCGGCCCACAGGCAGAGCGCGCCGCCATGCCAGGTGGCGTGGGCGACGAGCATGGTCCCCGAAGCTATCAGCAGCCTCCGACGTTTCCGCGCGTCACAGCCGTCGCACCGCCCGGCGGCCGCCCGCGGCGCCCCTCTGGTTAGGCTCGGGAACGTCACCGCCGGATGCACAGGGAGGGTCGCCGTGGGCGAGTTCGTACGGGTCGAGGCCGAGGACGGGATCGCGACGATCAGGCTGGACCGTCCGAAGATGAACGCCCTGAACGCCCGGATGCAGCGGGAGCTGATCGACGCCGCCCGGCAGGTCACCGAGGACGAGACGGTGGGCGCGGTCGTCCTGTACGGCGGGGAGAAGGTGTTCGCGGCCGGCGCGGACATCAAGGAGATGGCCCCGATGTCGTACGCCGAGATGTCGGGCACCCCGTCCCGCCTGCTGCAGGACTTCACCAGGGAGCTGGCCGCGATCCCGAAGCCGGTCATCGCCGCGATCACCGGTTACGCGCTCGGCGGCGGGCTGGAGGTCGCGCTGACCGCCGACTTCCGCGTCGCGGGGGAGGGCGCCAAGGTGGGGCAGCCGGAGATCCAGCTCGGCATCATCCCCGGCGCGGGCGGCACCCAGCGGCTGTCGCGCCTCATCGGAGCGTCCCGCGCCAAGGACCTGGTCTTCTCCGGCCGCCACGTCAAGGCCGACGAGGCCCTCGCCATGGGCCTGGTGGACCGGGTCGTGCCGGACGCCGACGTCTACACCGCCGCCAGGGAGTGGGCGGCGACGTTCGTGGGCGGCCCCGCGATCGCGCTGCGCGCCGCGAAGCAGGCCATCGACCGGGGCATCGAGGTCGACCTCGACACCGGCCTGGAGATCGAGCGCGCGCAGTTCGCGGCGCTGTTCGCCACCGAGGACCAGGCGAACGGGATGAAGAGCTTCATGGAGGAAGGGCCGGGCAAGGCGAAGTTCACCGGCCGCTGAGCGCGCGCTCCTGCGCGTCCAGGACCTCGCCGCCGCCCGCGCACGCCGGGGCGCCCGGCGGCGCACCTCGATAAATGACGGTTAAACCGTTACTTCTGTTTTGAGTGTGCTGCCGGGGTCGGCGCGGTTCCGCCGATAGCATCTGCCGCCATGCGACACGCGTACCGAACCGCGCTCGTGACGGGCGCGTCCAGCGGGATCGGGGAGAGCTTCGCCCGCCTGCTGGCCGGCCGCGGCACCGACCTCGTGATCGTGGCGCGCCGGGCCGAGCTGCTGGACGGGCTGGCCCGCGAGCTGGTCGAGCGGTACCGGGTCGCGGTCGAGGTGGTGGCGGCCGACCTCACCGACGCGTCGCAGCGCGCCGAGGTGGAGGACCGGCTGCGCGCCGACCCGGTCGAGCTGCTGGTGAACAACGCGGGCTACGGCGCTTTTGGAGCGTTCGCGGAGCTGCCGCTGGACGACCACCTCGCACAGATCGAGCTGAACGTGACCGCGCTGGTGCGGCTCACGCACGCCGCCCTGCCCGGGATGGTCGCGCGGAGCCGCGGCGGGGTGCTGAACGTCGCGTCCATGTCGGGCTTCGCGCCGTCCCCCGGAAGCGCCACCTACGGGGCGACCAAGGCGTACGTCGCGTCGTTCTCCGAGAGCCTGCACTCGGAGGTGGCGGGCAAGGGCGTCCACGTGACGGCGCTGTGCCCCGGCTTCACCCGGACGGAGGACGACGTCCCGGCCAACCTGCTGTGGCTGCGCCGCGACGACGTCGCGCGGGCCGGGCTGGACGCGGTGGCCGCCGGGCGCGCGCTGTGCGTCCCCGGCGTGCAGTACAAGGCGGCGCTCCCGGCGCTGAAGCTCGTCCCGAGGCCGCTCCTGAGGGCCGCCGTGAACCGCGTGTGGCAGCAGGCCGCTGACACTCGGTGACAACGGCGCGCCGCTTTTTGCTCAGGTCTACAAAACTTCCCGCTGGTTGATTGTTACGGGGGTGACTTGACGGGGGTCACGGTGAGTGGCGACGATCGGAACCTACGCTTACGTAGGTTATGTGTACGGCCTGCTGGGCGACACCATCGAGCCGCAGGCGCGGCGCCACGTCCGGCAAGACCACCTCGTCCCAGCGAAGGAACCGCATGTCCGTGACCCCCGAAGAGAAGTTCCAGACCGGCATCCTGCAGGACCTCGAGCCCGTCGTCGAGAAGGAACTGAACCGGCACCTGTCGATGGCCAAGGAGTGGTTCCCGCACCAGTACGTCCCGTGGAGCGAGGGCCGCGACTTCGACGGCCCGCTGGACGGGGAGCCGTGGTCGCTGGAGCAGTCGAAGCTGAGCGTCGAGGCGCGCGAGTCGCTGATCGTCAACCTGCTCACCGAGGACAACCTGCCCGGCTACCACAACGCCATCGCCCGGGTGTACGGGCGCGAGGGCGCCTGGGGCACCTGGGTCAACCGGTGGACGGCCGAGGAGAACCGGCACGGCATCGTCCTGCGCGACTACCTCACCGTGACCCGCGCGGTCGACCCGGTCGCGCTGGAGCGCGCCCGCATGCACCACATGGAGGCCGGCTACGAGGCCGACCACGGCGACTCGTTCCTGCACGGGACGGCCTACGTGTCGTTCCAGGAGCTCGCCACCCGCGTGTCGCACCGCAACACCGGCAGGGCGTCCGGCGACCCCGTCTGCGAGCAGATGATGGCGCGCATCGCCGCCGACGAGAACCTCCACATGATCTTCTACCGGAACGTGATGGGCGCCGCGCTGGAGGCCGCGCCGAACGAGACGATGCGGGCGATCACCGACGTCGTGAAGGCGTTCCAGATGCCCGGCCACAGCATCGACGGGTTCCTCCGCAAGTCCGTGATCATCGCCAACGCCGGCATCTACGACCTGCGGCTGCACCACGACGACGTGCTCGTCCCGGTGCTGCGCAAGTGGGGCGTGTTCGACCGCACCGACCTGTCCGGCGACGGCGAGAAGGCCCGCGAGGAGCTGGCCGAGTTCCTGGAGCAGCTCGACGCCGCCGCCGCCAAGTTCGAGGCCCGCCGCGAGGAGCGCCGCGCCCGCCAGGCCGCACGGAAGGGCTGACCCGGCGGCGCCCCCGGCCGCCTCCCGGAGGTGAGCGGGAACGCGAACGCGTTTCGCCGCGTCAAAGGGTGCATGGGGACGCATCGGCGACTGGGCGGGTATCGGTTGCTGGACGAGATCGGCCGGGGGAGCACCGCGGTGGTGTACCTCGCCATGGACTCCCATGGCCGCGAGGTCGCCGTCAAGGAGCTGATCCCGGAGCTGACGGGGGTCCGCGAGGCGATCGACCGGCTGGCGCGGGAGATGCGGGCGCAGGGCCGGGTGCGCAGCGCCTACGTCGCGGAGCTGCTGGACGGGGCGGTCGCGGCGGAGCGCCCGCACGTCGTGATGCGGTACGTGCCGGGCTGCCCGCTGGGCGACCTGGTCAAGGCGTACGGGCCGCTGCGCGGCGACCGGCTCCACCGGTTCGCGCGGCGGCTGGCGCTCGCGCTCGGGGACGTCCACGACGCCGGCGTCCTGCACCGCGACGTGTCGCCGGGCAACGTCATCGCGATGGGCGACCGGCCGACGCTGATCGACTTCGGGATCGCGCACGAGGCCGGCGCCGAGCAGATCACCCGCCGCGGGATGGTCGTGGGCACGCCCGCCTACCTGGCCCCCGAGCTGATCGAGGGGGAGCGCGCCACCCCCGCGTCCGACGTGTTCTCCTGGGCGGCGACGGTCGCGTACGCGGCGACGGGGCGCCCGCCGTTCGGGCGCGGGTCGCTGCACGGGGTGTGCTTCCGGATCCTGCGCGGCGAGGCCGACCTGGACGGCGTCCCCGAGCCGGTGGCCGGGCTGCTGCGGGCCGCGTTCCGGCGCGACCCCGCGAGGCGCCCGCCGGCCCGCTGGTTCGCCGGGGCGCTCGCCGGCGCCCCCGGCGGGGCGGTGGCGGCCTGATGCCGATTAGATCTTCCCGGCCGGACCGGCAAGGGTAGGGTTTCGGAAACGATGAGGGGAGGAGCCGTCACGTCCGGGGACCGAATCGGCCACTACAGCGTCCTGCAGACCCTGGGAGAGGGTGGCATGGGCGTCGTCTACCTCGGCGCCGACCCCGAGGGGCGCAACGTGGCCATCAAGGTGCTGCGCCCCGCGGTCGCGGGGGACGCCACGGCGCGCCGCCGGCTGGCCCGCGAGGTCGACTCCATGCGCAGGGTGCACAGCCCGCACGTCGCGGAGATACTCGACGCCGACGTGACCGCCGACCAGCCCTACATCGTGACCCAGTACGTTCCGGGCCGCACGCTCGAAGAGGTCGTCGAGGACGCCGGGCCGATCTACGGGCCGGCCCTGCAGCGGCTCGCCGTGGGGCTGGCGTCGGCGCTGTCGGCGATCCACGGCGCCGGGATCGTGCACCGCGACCTGAAGCCCGGCAACGTGATGCTCGTGGACGGCGAGCCCGTCGTCATCGACTTCGGCATCGCGCAGGCCGCCGACGCGACCCGGCTCACCGCGACCGGCATGGTCATCGGCACGCCCGGCTACCTCGCCCCGGAGATCATCGAGGGCGAGGACGCGGGCCCGCCGTCCGACGTGCACGCCTGGGCCGGGACGGTCGCCTACGCCGCGACCGGCCGGCCGCCGTTCGGCTCCGGCACCTTCGAGTCGATCTTCTACAAGATCATGCAGGGCACGCCGGACCTGGACGGCGTGCCGGACGCGCTGCTGCCCGTGCTGCGGTCGGCGATGGCGCGGCACCCGGCCGAGCGCCCCACCGCGGTCGGCCTGGTGCAGCTCACCCGGCGGATCCACCTCGAAGCGACGATCACCGACCAGACCCGCGTCGACCAGCACTACCCGGCGGCCGGCGCCGCGGCGGCGGGCGCGGCCGCGGCCGGCACGGCGCTGGACGAGCCGGCGGCCGACCACTCCCGGATGTTCTCCATGCCGGTGACGGGGCAGCCGGAGTCCACGTCCCAGGACGTCCCGGCGCCGCCCACGGCGCCGGGCGGCACCGGACCGGGCGGCATGACGCCGAGCACGGCGCCCCCGGTGCCCGCGCCCGTCCCGGCGCAGCCGCGCGACTTCGTGGGCCAGCTGCCGCCCGCCGCGCCGCCGCCTCCGCCGCCGGGCCCGCCGCCCGCGCAGTTCAAGGCGGGCGAGCAGTTCGGGCCGCGCGGCTACGACCCCTACGACCGGGGCGGCTACCCGCCGCCCTACGGGCCGCCGAACCAGCCGCCGCCCGGCGCGCTGCAGCGCGGCCCGTACGACCCGCAGGCGCAGGACGCGCAGCGGCGCGCCGCCGACCGGGCCCGCGCCGACCGGGAGCGCGCCGACCGCGACCGCCGCAAGCCCTACGGCTGGTACCGGGTGCTGAGCTTCATCGTCCTCGTGGCGCTGCTCGGGTTCGCCGGCATCGCGCCGCTGCTCGCCCTCGGCGTCACCGTCGCGGGCGTGTTCGTGCTGCGCGCGGCGGACAAGGCCGCCAAGGGCATGGAGGGCCGGCAGACCCGGCGCGGCCCGCGCTCGGGCGACGCCGTCGCCGCCGCGTTCCGGACGCCGCTGCACCTTCCGGGCGCGCTGATGTCCACGGTCCTGTGGACGTCGCTCAGCCTGATCGCGGGCATGATCGTCCTCGGCGTGCTGATCTTCGCGAAGTCCGACATGACGGCGTCGACGGCCATCGCGTACTCGTCCATGGCGGTGATCGGGCTGCTGTGCCTCGCACCGGGCAGCGGCGCCCCGCGGCGCCAGCTCGCCCGCATCTGGGGCGCGTTGCTGCCGCGCGCCGAGGCCGCCCTCGCGGGCGCGCTCATCCTCGGGATCTTCGCGGGCGTGCTGGTCGCGCTGTCGCAGCGGCAGCCGCCGGACACGACCCCGCTGGACGGGATGAGCCAGAGCCTTGAGGGCCTGCGCGCGGACGTCCGCGAACTCGTGTCCGGCATCCCGGGCATGTGATCGGCGCCCGGGACCGATGAGCGGAAAGACGAGCCCGCGGCACATCGGCCCGTACCGGCTGCTGTCGCCGGACGGCGCCGGGGCAGTCCGCCGCGCCGCCGGACCCGACGGCCGCGACGTGGCGATCCGGCTGCTCCCGCCCGGCGCGGCGCCCGACATCGGGCGGATGCGCGAGGTCGCCAGCCCCTACGTGGTGGACGTCCTGGACGGCGAACCCGCCGGCCCGCAGCCGTATGTCGTGTCCCGGTTCGTCCCCGGCCGGCCGCTGGGGGACGCGGTCGCCGAGCACGGCCCCGTGTCGGGGGACGCCCTGCGCGGCATGGCCTACGGGCTGGCCAAGGCTCTCGCCGCGATCCACCGCGCGGGGCTCGCGCACGGCGCGCTGGGGCCGGAGACCGTGCTCGTCGTGGACGACGCGCCGGTCGTGGCCGACTTCGCGCTGACCGCCGGCGGCGATTCCGGTGGCGGCGCCGCCGATGACGTGGGCGCCTGGGCTGCGACGGTGACGTTCGCCGCCACCGGGCGGCGTGACGCGTCCGCCGAGGCGCTGCCGTCCGGGCTGCGCCCGCTGGTGGAGGCGGCCTCGCGTCCCGATCCGCGTGAGCGCCCGGCCGCGGAGGAACTGGCGGAGGCGGCGTCAAAGCTCGACCTGCCCGCCCGTCCCGCCCCGGCGCCGGGGACCGGGCCCGGGCTCGTCCCGCGTGCGCGGCCGGAGAGCGCGCCCGCGGCGAGCGCCGGCCCCAGGCCGAAGGTGGCGGGCGAGGCCGCGTCCGCGCGGGGCGTCGCGGCGCACGAGATGAGAGTGGCGCTCGGGTGGGCGCGGCTGCTCACGGCGATGGCGGTGGTGATCGCCGTCGCGGTCGCGATCATCGCGCCGGTCGCGGGCCTGGCCGCATCGCTCGCCGCGGTGACGCTGCTGCGGCTCGCGGCCGCGCCGGAGCGCCGCGGGGCGCGGGGCTGGGCCGAGGCGTTCGGGCGGACGCTGCTGACCGTCCCGTACGCGGCGGCGTGCACGGTGGCCGTCCCGGTCGGGCTGGCCGCGGTGGCGGCGGCGGGCGGGCGGATCGACTCGCTCCTCGCCTGCGCGTTCGGCGCCGGCGCCGGAGCGGCGGCGCTGTGGACGGCGCCGGGCGTGCACGGCCCGCGCCGGCGGCTGGAGCGGCTGCTCCTGCCGCTCGCGCGGCGGCCCCGGCCCGTCGCCGCGGCGGTCGTGGGCCTCGGCGTCCCGGCCCTGCTCGCGGTGGTCGGGGCGATGACGCTGGAGCCGAGCTTCGCCCCGATGTACGGGCTCCAGCAGACGCTGGAGAGCTCGCTGGACCGGCTCCAGCACGCCGCCGGCCGGTGGTGAGACGTGAAGTCCGTCACGTCCGGTTCGGGACGCGGGAAGCCCCGTGAACGCCCCGCGTACGTGGGTAAGGTCTCACGAACTGGGATTTGCCAGTAGGCTACTCGCTAGTAACCTGGCTTGTGCACGGCCGAATCAGGGACCCGGCTCCGAAGGGCGTTCGGGTATTTGGCAGGCTGTGACTTCGGAAACGCACGTCCGCGTCGACCCGCCACGGGCGGCGCCCCTCGCCGCTCCTCGGCGGCCAACTGAGTGCAGGGAGGTCGGCCACCGGCCATGAACATCGTCGTCCTGGTGAAGCAGGTTCCCGATACGGAGAGCCCGCGCAAGCTGAAGTCCGATGACAGCACGCTCGACCGCGCGGCGGCGGACGGGGTCATCAACGAGCTCGATGAGTACGCGATCGAAGAGGCGCTGCGCATCAAGGAGGCCCACGGCGGCGAGGTGACCGTCCTGACCATGGGCCCCGACAAGGCCACCGACTCGATCCGCAAGGCCCTGGCCATGGGCGCCGACAAGGCCGTGCACCTGGTCGACGACGGTCTCGCCGGCTCGGACGCGCTGCAGACCTCGTACGCCATCCAGCAGGCGCTCGGCCGCACCGGGTTCGACCTGGTGGTCCTCGGCTCGGAGTCCACCGACGCGCGCACCGGCGTGCTCGCCGCGATGCTCGCCGAGCGGCTCGGCGCCGCGCAGGTGTCGCTCGCCAACAAGGTCGAGATCGACGGGACGTCCATCAAGGCGCAGCGGCAGACCGACTACGGCTTCGACCGGATCGAGGCGAGCCTCCCCGCGGTCGTCAGCGTCGTCGAGAAGATCAACGAGCCGCGCTACCCCTCCTTCAAGGGGATCATGGCGGCCAAGAAGAAGCCGGTCGAGACGCTCGGCCTGGACGACGCCGGCATCGACGCCGCCCGGGTCGGCCTGGCGAACGCCGCCACCGAGGTGGTCGACTTCGCCGAGGCGCCGCCGCGCGCCAAGGGCGAGATCGTCACCGATGAGGGCGACGGCGGCGTGAAGATCGCCGAGTTCCTCGCGTCGAAGAAGTTCGTCTGACCGGGGAAGGGGATTAGAGACCAATGGCTGAGATTCTCGTCCTCGTCGACCACGTCGACGGTGAGGTCAAGAAGGTCACGCTCGAACTGCTGACGCTGGCGAACCGGCTCGGCGAGGCCGCCGCGGTATGGGTCGGCCCGGGCTATGAGAACGCCAAGGACAAGCTCGGCGAGTACGGCGCGGGCAAGGTGTACGTGGCCGCCGACGAGGAGCTGACCTCCTACGTCGTCGCCCCGAAGGCCGCGCTGCTGGCCCAGCTCGTGAGTGAGAAGTCGCCCGCCGCCGTGCTCGTCCCCGCGACGGGCGAGGGCAAGGAGGTCGCGGGCCGCCTCGCGGTCAAGACCGGCTCCGGCGTGCTCACCGACGTGGTGGACGTCGCCGACGGCTTCGTCGCCGAGCACTCCATCTTCGGCGGCGGCATCATCGCGCACGCCCGGGTGAAGACCGGCACGCCGATCATCGCCGTCCGGCCGAACTCCGTCGCCCCCGAGCCGTCCCCGGCCACCCCGGCCGAGGAGCAGGTGTCGGTGGCCCTGTCCGACGCCGACAAGGGCGCGAAGATCGTGGAGAAGGTCGTCCAGGAGAAGGGAGAGCGCCCGGACCTGACCGAGGCCGCGATCGTCGTCTCCGGCGGCCGCGGCGTCGGCGGCGCCGAGAACTTCAAGATCATCGAGAGCCTGGCCGACTCGCTCGGCGGCGCCGTCGGCGCCTCCCGGGCCGCGACCGACGCCGGCTGGTACCCGCACTCGTTCCAGGTCGGCCAGACCGGCAAGACCGTGTCGCCGCAGCTCTACATCGCGGTCGGCATCTCCGGCGCCATCCAGCACCGGGCCGGCATGCAGACCTCGAAGACCATCGTCGCCATCAACAAGGACCCCGAGGCGCCGATCTTCGAGCTCGTCGACTTCGGCGTCGTGGGCGACCTGTTCCAGGTCGCGCCGCAGCTCACCGAGGAGATCAACAAGCGCAAGTGACCTCCCGCGCACGGCCCCGGCGGCGCCCGCCGCCGGGGCCTCCGCACGTTCAGGAGCGCGCCGGCGACGGGTACGGGACGGCCTTCAGCAGCGCGGGCCTGAGCATGCCGCTCACCTCCGCGTACGGGACGACCGCCTCCTGGAGGCCGCAGGCCGACGGGTATCCCAGCAGCGAGCCGTAGAAGGCGACGCGGAGGCCCTCCCGCGTGAGGGCCATGGTCACGTCACCCGACCGCACGAACGCGGACGGGTCGTCGGTGCCGCGCGGGACGTCGCCCGCGCAGTAGGCGCCGCCGCGCAGATGGGGTCCGATCTTCGCGTCCAGCGGCTTCAGGCCCCGCTCGGACGGGTCGCGGAACAGGTCGGGCGGCCCGTAGGCGGCGCCGGTCCGCAGGTCCACGGTCGCGGCCTGCGGCTGGTCCCAGCCCGTCCCGCGGTCGCCGTCGAGGGCGACCGCGTACCACACCGACAGCAGCCGGTCGCCGCGCATGAGGATCCGCGGCGTCACGACGTCGGTGTAGGCGCCGCTGCCGACGCCCCCCAGCCCGCTGCGGACCTTGGCCCAGCGCCGCTCCAGCGGCGCCCGCAGGGCCTGGTTGATCTTCCGGGCGAGCGCGGCGTCCCCGCCGGTGACCCGCACGATCCGCCCGCGCGCCTGGAAGGTCGTCCCGGCGCCGATCTCGCGCGGCGGCTCGGTGAACGCCGCGAGGCGGACGGCGACCGGCTCCGGCGCCTCGTCCGCGACGGCGGCGTAGATCGCCGCGCCGCCGCCCACGGCCACGGCGGCGGCGCCGCCCGCGACGGCCGCCACCCCCTTGGCCCCGAGCGCGCCGACCACTCCCTGGCCGGCCGCTCCGGCGCCGCCGGCCCCGGCGCCCGCGCCCGCCGCGACCAGGCCGCGCTTCGGCTCGGGCAGCCCGAACTGGGCATCCCG
>NZ_JBEORG010000072.1:0-19522 GCF_040302145.1 Spirillospora sp. NPDC127506
CGGGCGGCGGCGCCCCCGCCCCGGACCCGCCGCCGGGGGCCGCGCCGCCCGCCCGCGTCCTGTCCCGCTACGAGACCGCCGCGCCCGGCAACGCCATCGACCGCGACTGCGGCTACAGCGCCCCGCTGCCCGGACGGCCCGGCCGCAGCCTGTGGCTGTTCTGCGACTCGGTGTGGACGGGTACCCGCCCCGGGATGTGGCTGGGCGCCACCGCCGCGACCGGCCCCGCCGTCCCCGGCCGCGTGCCCGCCGCACTCACCGAGCTCCCCACCCCCTCCGGCCCCGCCGCCCCGCCGGGCCCGGCGGTGAGCGGGCGGGCGGACGGGCCGCCGCAGGGGCTGCTCAGCCGGCCGCCCGGCCTCGTCCTGCCCGGCGGGCGGCCCTGCCACGTCCCCGGCGCCGCCTACGGCGCCTCCTGGGTGTCGGGCGCCGCGCGCCCGCCCGGCACGGGCGCCCTGCTGATCACCTACACCGACGTGTGCGTCACCGCCGGATCCATCAGCACACAGGGCTTCGGCATGGTCGAGTACCGGCCCGCCCGCAACGCCCTCACCGGCCTCGCCAGGCCCTTCACCGCGCCCGGCGGGCTGCCGTTCCAGCAGAACCTCGGCTCGCCCGTCTTCGCCGGCGGGCACCTGTACCTGTTCGCCGCCGTCTGCGACCTCCACGGGTTCGGCGCCTGCTCCGGCGGCCGCGTCACCCTCGCCCGCGTCCGCGCCGACCCCGCCGCCCGCCGCGACCCGGCCGCCTACCGGTACCGGACGGCCGCCGGCTGGACCCGCGACGCGTTCGCGGCGGCGACCGTCGTGCCGGGCGCCGCCCCCTACGCCGTGCACGTCGCCGACTACTCCCGCCTGGGCAAGGGCCTGGTCATGGTCGAGCAGCGCGGACTGGACGGCGGATACCGCCTCTGGCGCGCCTCCGCGCCCGAAGGCCCGTGGCGTCCCGCCGGGCGCGGCACCGTCGGCTGCACGGGCGGGGCGGGCCTGGACCAGTGCCGCGCCCTCATCGGCCACCCCGGGCTGTCGACGCGCGCCGAGCTGCTGCTGTCCTACTACGACCCGGGCGACGACCACGTCCGGGTGCGCGCCGTCCCCTGGTGACCCGGGGTCAGGTGCTCCACAGGCGGCGCTTGCGGTAGCGGGGCTCCCACGCCACCCGGTTGCGGTCGCGCACCGGGCCGGGCAGCGCCGTCAGGAACCGGCTGCGCTGCACCGGCGCGATCCCGTCCACGACCCAGGGCACGAACAGCGGCGCGCCAGCCGCGCAGCGGCCCTGCGCGTCGGCGGCCAGCGCCTCCCACTCCCGCCGCCCCAGCACCGACTCCGCCAGCGGCAGCGCCGTCGCCTCCTCGTTGCGCAGGTGCGCCTCCAGCGCGTCCCGCAGATCCCGCACGGCGGCGACGCCGTCGCCGCCGCTCGCCAGCGCCGCGTCCACCCCGGCGACCGGCGGCCCGAGGCGGGCGTGCTCGGCGCGCATCTCCGCCAGCACCGCCAGGTCCGCCGGGCGGCCGGCGACCGCGCGCTCCACCCGCGGCCACAGCAGCCGGTCCTCCAGGTGGTGGTGCATGCGCAGCTGGTCCTTGAAGTTGTCCCAGCCCGCGCGCACGTGCGCGGCCCCGCCCTTGCCCGCCGCCACCGCCGCCGCGAGCCGGTCCAGGTCCCGGCGGAACGCGTCGTGGACGGCGTACAGGAGGGTGTGGCACGCGGCGGCGCGCGGCCGGACCACGAAAGTGTCCATGCACATATGAGGGTTCCGGCGCCCGCGGATGTGACGTCCCCGGGCCCCGGAGAGACGCACCTCACACCGGGGCCGCCTTGGCCAGGACCTCCAGGTAGTGCGGGTTGGTCATCACGCCGAGCACGTTGCCGAACGGGTCGGTCACCGACGCGGTCGCGAACCCCGTCCCCTCGCCCCGCTCGGTGGGCTTCTCGTGCTCGCGGGCGCCCATCGCCAGCAGCCGCGCCACCGCCGCCTCCAGGTCGTCCACGTGCCAATAGGCGATCACCCCGCCCGGCGCCCCGCCCGGCGCCCGGCCCGGTGCAGCGGCCGGGCCGCCGGGGCGGAACCGGGCGTCGATCAGGCCCAGCTCGTGCTCGTAGTCCCCGACCCGGAACTCGTAGTAGGCGGCCCGGCCGCCCGGCCCCGGGACGCTGAAGTAGGGCGCGACGCCCAGCAGCTCGGCGTACCAGTCCTTGGCGGCCTCCAGGTCGTCGGCCCACAGGCTGATGGTGGCCAATCCGCGCAGCATGGCTCCTCCGTTTCGGCGAGGCGCGGGCTGTCCGGCCTCGGCACCGACGCTAGACCGCCATTAGGTCGCCTAATGTCCTAAAAGCGCGGCAAGATGGGGGTCGTGCGCGATCCGTCCGGGCGGCTGCTCCGCCTGCTGTCCCTGCTGCAGACGCCCCGCGAGTGGCAGGGCGGCGAGCTCGCCGAGCGGCTCGGCGTCACCGCCCGCACCGTCCGCCGCGACATCGACCGGCTCCGCGAGCTCGGCTACCCCGTGCACGCCACCCGCGGCGGCGCCGGCGGCTACCGGCTCACCGCCGGGACCGCGATGCCGCCGCTGCTGCTGGACGACGACGAGGCCACCGCCATCGCCATCGGCCTGCGCACCGCCGCCGCCGGCGCCGTCACCGGCATCGAGGACACCTCGCTGCGCGCCCTCGCCAAGATCGAGCAGGTCCTCCCCCACCGGCTGCGGCCCCGCGTCGCCGCGCTCACCGAGGCCGCCGTCTCCCTGCCCCCGCCGGACGCCGCCCCGCCCGCCGCCGACCCCGGCGTCCTGGCCCTGCTCGCCGCCGCGTGCGTCACCCGCGAACACGTCCGCTTCACCTACACCGCCGCCGGCGGCGAGCAGACCCGGCGGCTGGCGCAGCCGCACCGGCTCGTCGCCGCCGGGCGCCGCTGGTACCTGGTCGCCCACGACGAGGACCGCGCCGCCTGGCGCACCTTCCGCGCCGACCGCATCACCGGCCCGCACCGCACCGGCGTGCGCGGCCCCGCACGCGAGCTGCCCGGCGGCGCCGACGCCGCCTCCTGGGCGATGGACGCCCTCGCCGGCGGATCCGGGACGATCCGGGCGCGGCTGCTGCTGCACGCCCCCATCGCCGAGGCCGCCGGGCAGGTCACCGCCTGGCACGGCGTCCTGGAACCCGCCGGCGCGGACGCCTGCCTGCTGCACACCCGCTCGGACTCGCTGCGGTTCCTGGCCCACCGCATCGCCCTGCTGCCCGTCGACTACACCCTGCTGGACCCGCCCGAACTGGCCCCGCACCTGGCCGCGATCGCCGACCGCGCCGCCCGCGCCGTGCAGGACTTCCCGCGCTGACCCGGCCGCGCCGGCCGCGCCCGGCCGCGATCGCGGTGACGCTAGTCCAGGGAGGTGTCGCCCAGCGACTCCAGCAGCGTGCGCAGCGCCCCGGCCAGCCGCTCGCGCTCGGCCGGGTCCAGCCCGGCCAGCAGCCGCTGCTCGTTGGCGGCGTGCAGGACGACCACCTCGTCCACGACCTTCAGCCCGCGCGGCGTCAGCCGGATCCGCACCGACCGGCGGTCGCCGGGGTCGCGGACCCGCTCGACCAGCCCCTTGGCCTCCAGCCGGTCGATCCGGTTGGTGATCGCGCCCGAGGTGACCATCGCGGCCTTCAGCAGCGCCCCCGCCGTCAGCTCGTAGGGCGCGCCGTGCCGGCGCAGCGTCGCCAGCACGTCGAACTCCCAGCTCTCCAGCCCGTGCGCCGCGAAGAAGCTCTTCAGCTCCCTGCCCAGCAGCAGCTGCGCCCGCGAGATCCGCCCGATGACGCCCATCGCGGACACGTCGACGTCCGGCCGCTCCCGCGCCCACTGCGCCAGGATCGCGTCCACCGCGTCCGCCATCGCCCCTCCCGGCAATCTCAACGTTGAGATTATCGACCACGCCCTACCCGCCGCGCCCCCGCAACACCGCACCAGAGCGCGGAACCCGCAAGCCGTCGCGGCAGGCGCGCAGCAGCGGGCGCCGGATCTCACGGCGCCCGCCGACCCGCCCGTGGTCCGCGGTGTCGCCGCGCAGGGACACGGGCCTTGGAGCGGCGCGGCCCGCCTGGATGTCAGGAGGCGGCGGGGTCCGGGTGCGGCCGCGCAGGGGCGCCGCCGGGCCGGCGGGCCGTCGCCGCCACCGTCATCGCGATGATCGCCACGCGGAAGACCAGCGACAGGACGCTGCCCTCGGGTCCGTACGCGCCGCCGGTCAGCCACTGCGCGCCCTCGGTGACCGGACCCAGCAGAGCCCCGCTGAAGGACGTCTCGTCGCTGACCGGGAAACCGGCCACCGGCCCCTGGACGAAGTTCCACGCGAAATGCACGCCCACCCCCATCCAGATGCGGCCGGTGCGCAGGAATGCCACCCCGTACATGACGCCGCCGAGCGCGTTGCTCAACACCGAGATGACGGTGGCGTCGGGGCTGCCGGTGAGGTGGACGAGCCCGAACACCGCGGCCGCGGCCGCCAGCGCCACGGCGGGACGCCCGGTCAGCCGCGCCAGGCCGCCCAGCATCAGCGCCCGGTACACGATCTCCTCGCCCACGGCCGCCACCGCCAGCACCGCGGTGGCGTAGGCCAGCTTCGCCGCGTCCAGCCGCACGTCGTGGAACGCGGTGGAGGTGAGCGCCACGACGGCGGCCACGGTCGCCGCCATGCCCGCCGACCCGATCGCCAGCCCGGCCGCCAGGTCCCGTCCCGTCCCGCCGCGCACCCCGAGACCCAGCGGGACGCCCCGCCGCACCCGGCCGTGCAGCGCGGCCAGCGCGCTCACCGCCAGCACGATCAGGAACAGGACGCTGATCGCGGTATCGGTACTCATGGCACTCCTCTGGCCCTTCTCGATGGGGCTCGGCCCCGCGGCGCCCTCAACTGTGCGCCGCCGGCACGCCCCCGGACCATGCGGCCCACCCCCGTCCAGACGGCGGGCCAACCCCCTGGACACCCGGCCCCGCGGCGTCTGCGAGCCGCGCGGCATGAACCTTCTCCGGCCATGCCGACCGCTCCCGTTTCGGACGGTGCACCCCCCGCTCGGCCCCCTGCTCGGCGCCGTCCCGGACGCCTTCGGAGCGGGCGCTTTGTGCGGCGGCGCCTGCGCGCGGCGCGCTGACCAGCGGCGGATTCCAGACGCGCGGCGCGGTGACGGGCGGGCGGCTGGTTCCGCTCATGTCCGGCTCGCCCGGCCGGACCGGCGCCGTGATCGGGTCGTTTTGTCCTGGTCGTGTGGCACGATCTCAGAGATGAGCAGCAGATCGGACGAGGCGCAGCACCTGCGCGACCTCGCGCGGCTGCGCCGGGTCCGGGACCGGATCGACCGCGAGTACGCCCAGCCGCTCGACGTGGAGGCGCTGGCCCGCGGAGCGCACATGTCCGCCGGGCACCTCAGCCGCCAGTTCCGCCGCGCCTACGGCGAATCGCCCTACGGCTACCTGATGACCCGGCGCATCGAGCGGGCGATGGCGCTGCTGCGGCGCGGCGACCTCACCGTCACCGAGGTGTGCTTCGCGGTCGGCTGCGCGTCCCTGGGGACCTTCAGCACCCGGTTCACCGAGCTGGTCGGCATGCCGCCCGGCGCGTACCGCCGCCAGGCCGCCGGGGCCGCGTCCGACGTGCCCTCGTGCGTGGCCAAGCAGGCGACCCGGCCGGTCAGGAATCGAGAAGCGCCCGCCGGCCTGCGGTGACTAGCGTGGCCGCCCATGGGCACCGCCCCGCGCCCGGCCGCGGAGTGCGGCCGATCCGCAGGCCCGGGGCGGACCGGGCCGCATCGGGCCGGGCGGCGGCACAGACCGCGACACAGACCGCAACACAGACCTCGACGCAGACCTCGACGCAGACCTCGACGCAGATGGAGACACGATGAGCATGGCCACGGGGACCGACGCGCGGGCGGCCGCGCCGCACCCCGCCGACAGCCACGACCTGATCCGCGTGCACGGGGCGCGCGAGAACAACCTCAAGGACGTCAGCATCGAGATACCGAAGCGCCGGCTGACGGTGTTCACCGGCGTCTCCGGGTCGGGCAAGAGCTCGCTGGTGTTCAACACGATCGCGGCGGAGTCGCAGCGGCTGATCAACGAGACCTACAGCGCGTTCGTGCAGGGGTTCATGCCGACGCTGGCGCGGCCCGAGGTCGACGTCCTCGAAGGGCTCACCACCGCGATCATCGTCGACCAGCAGCGGATGGGATCCGACCCCCGCTCCACCGTCGGCACCGCCACCGACGCCAACGCGATGCTGCGCATCCTGTTCAGCCGCCTCGGCAAGCCCTACATCGGCCCCGCCAAGGCGTTCTCGTTCAACGTCGCCTCCATCAGCGGCGCCGGCGCGGTCACGGTCGAACGCGGCGGCAAGACCGTGAAGGAGAAGCGCACCTTCAGCATCACCGGCGGCATGTGCCCGCGGTGCGAGGGGCGCGGCGCGGTCACCGACTTCGACGTCACCGCGCTCTACGACGACTCCAAGTCGCTGCGCGAGGGCGCGCTCACCATCCCCGGCTACAGCATGGACGGCTGGTACGGCCGCATCTTCATGGGCTCGGGCTTCCTGGACCCCGACAAGCCGATCCGCGAGTACAGCGACACCGAGCTGCACGACCTGCTCCACAAGGAGGCCACCAAGATCAAGGTCGAGGGCATCAACGTCACCTACGAGGGGCTGATCCCGCGGATCCGCAAGTCGTTCCTGTCCAAGGACCGGGAGGCGATGCAGCCGCACATCCGCGCGTTCGTGGACCGGGCGATCACCTTCACCTCCTGCCCCGACTGCGGCGGCACCCGGCTCACCGAGGCGGCCCGCTCCTCCAAGATCAAGGGGATCAGCATCGCCGACGCCTGCGCGATGCAGATCAGCGACCTGGCCGAGTGGGTCCGGGAGCTGGAGGAGCCGTCCCTGGCGCCGCTGCTGGCGACGCTGCAGCACACCCTGGACTCGTTCGTGGAGATCGGCCTCGGCTACCTCAGCCTGGAGCGCCCGTCCGGGACGCTGTCGGGCGGCGAGGCGCAGCGCACCAAGATGATCCGCCACCTGGGGTCGTCGCTCACCGACGTCACCTACGTCTTCGACGAGCCGACGATCGGGCTGCACCCCCACGACATCCAGCGGATGAACCGCATGCTGCTGCAGCTGCGCGACAAGGGAAACACCGTCCTGGTCGTCGAGCACAAGCCGGAGGTGATCGCGGTCGCCGACCACGTCGTCGACCTCGGCCCGCTCGCCGGCACCGCCGGCGGCGAGGTGGTGTTCGAGGGCACCGTGCAGGGGCTGCGCGCCAGCGGCACCCTCACCGGGCGGCACCTGGACGACCGCGCCTCCCTCAAACCGTCGGTGCGGACGCCGTCCGGGGCCCTGGAAGTGCGCGGAGCCGCCACCCACAACCTGCGGGACGTCGACGTCGACATCCCCCTCGGCGTCCTGGTCGTCATCACCGGCGTCGCCGGGTCGGGCAAGAGCTCGCTGATCAACGGGTCGGTGGCCGGCCGGGACGGGGTGGTGACGGTCGACCAGGCCCCGATCAAGGGGTCGCGGCGCAGCAACCCGGCCACCTACACCGGTCTGCTGGACCCGATCCGCAAGGCGTTCGCCAAGGCCAACGGGGTCAAGCCGGCGCTGTTCAGCCCCAACTCCGAGGGCGCCTGCCCCGTCTGCAAAGGCGCCGGCGTCGTCTACACCGACCTGGCGATGATGGCCGGGGTCGCCACCACCTGCGAGGAGTGCGAGGGCAAGCGGTTCCAGGCGGCGGTGCTGGAGCACCGCCTCGGCGGCCGCGACATCAGCGAGGTCCTGGCGATGCCGGTGACCGAGGCCGAGGAGTTCTTCGGCGCCGGCGACGCCCGGATCCCGGCCGCCCACAAGATCCTGCGGCGCATGTCGGACGTCGGGCTCGGCTACCTGCGGCTCGGGCAGCCGCTGACCACGCTGTCCGGCGGCGAGCGGCAGCGGCTGAAGCTGGCCACCCACATGGGCGACAAGGGCGGCGTCTACGTCCTGGACGAGCCGACCACCGGCCTGCACCTCGCCGACGTCGAGCAGCTGCTGGGCCTGCTGGACCGGCTCGTCGACGCCGGCAAGTCGGTGATCGTCATCGAGCACCACCAGGCGGTCATGGCGCACGCCGACTGGATCATCGACCTCGGCCCCGGCGCCGGCCACGACGGCGGCCGCATCGTGTTCGAGGGCACGCCCGCCGACCTGGTCGCCGCCCGCTCCACCCTCACCGGCCGGCACCTGGCGGACTACGTCGCGCCCTGACCGCCGGGCGGCGCCGGGAACGGCAGCCTGTCCACGGCGCCGCGGCGGCGGCGCCCGGGGCGCCGGTCGTAGCGGGCCGTGGTGGCCGGGGACGCGTGCCCGACCAGCTGCTGGACGGTCGCCAGGTCCACGCCCTGGTCCAGCAGGTCGCCGATGAACGTGCGGCGGAAGTCGTGCGGGGTCACCGGCGGCAGCGACGCCTCCTTGCGCCGCTTGACCACCGCGTTGCGGACGGCGGCGTCGGTCATCGGCCGGTGCTGGACCGCGCCCGACCGGTGCACCGGCTTGAACAGCGGACCCGACGGGCGGTCGTCGGCGGCGAGCCACGCGGCCAGCAGCGCCGCCGCGCCCTCGTGGACGTACTCCAGCCGCTGCCTGCCGCCCTTGCCGGTGATCCGCAGCGACCGCTCGCCCGGGTCGTAGTCCTCGCGGCGCAGCGCGGCGACCTCGGCGCGCCGCGCCCCGGTGGTGTACAGGACGGCCAGCAGCGCGGCGTCGCGGGCGCCGGCCGGGGACCGGTCCGCGGCGCAGGCCGCCAGCATGGCGGCGAACTCGGCGGCGTGGACGCTGCGCCCGGCGGGCAGCCGCGTCCCGCGGAAGTTGCGCACCGCCGCGGCCCGCTGGTAGTCGTCGGTGGACATCTGCCCCAGCCGCCACGCCGTCCGCAGGACGCCGCGCAGCGCCGACAGGTGCAGGTTGCGGTAGGACGGCGACCACGGGACCGGTTCCCCGTCCGGGCCGTCCACCGTCTGGCGGCCGATCAGCCCCCGCAGCCCGGCCGTGTGCTCGGCGCGCAGCTCCGCCCAGGGGAACCGCTCCCCCGGCGAGTCGCCCGGCTCGCGTCCGGACGCGGTGTGGAACATCGCGGCGAGCCGATGCAGGCAAGCGCTCATGGCCCGCCGCGACCGGGGACTCTCCAACTCCGCGAGATACACCAGAAACGGATTGGCTCCCGCGGCCGGTGCGCGCTCACCGGCGCCCCCTCGCCCTGGTGCAGGCCGCCCACCCGCAGACCCCGCCTCCGGCGCCGGCCCCTCGACCAGCGGCCCCTCGACCACCCCGCCCGCCCGCTCCCCCGCAACCGCCCCAACCGCCCCAGCCGTCCCAGCCGCCTGCGCCTGTGGCTGGAACTGCGCCTCACGCTGCGGCCCGGACTCCGCCGCCGCCCCGGGTTCCAGCTGAGGCCCGGACTCGTCCATGAACCGCAGCGGGTCGCCGCCCCTCGCCGGGACGTCCCGAGCCGGCTCGGAGCCCGCACCCTCCCAGGGGGCGACGCCGTCCGGACGTCCATGCAGGTCGGTGCGCGGCGGTGCGCCGGCGGGGGTCGGCGGGAGATCGTCCATGCGGGGCAGCCTAACCCAGCTGACTTCTGAGAACGAACATTGTCGTCAGTCAGCGCGCCACGTTTTCCAGAGCTTCTTATTTTCTGGAAATAGAAATCCAGAAAATGTAGGATGCTCGTGTGACGACGACCGAAGAGACGGCGCCCGCCGCCGAACGGGCCTGCCGGTACTGCGGCAGGCCCGTCCCCCAGCGAGAAGGACGCGGACGGCCGCGCGAGTACTGCCCCGAGGGCGACTGCCAGGCCCGCGCCAAGCGCGAGCGGGAGCTGCGTCGCGGCGCACCCGGCCTGGAGGGCGCCCTCGCCCGCGCCGAGGACCTGTACGAACGCATGGAGCAGGGCCTCGCCGCGGCCCTCGCCCCCCTCGCCCAGGCCCTGGACTCCGAGCTTTCCCCGCGCGGCGTCGAGGCGCGGATCAGCGCCGTCCGCGCCGAGGCGCAGTCGGCCGTCGCCGCCGCGCTGGCCGGGCGCGAGGACGCCGAGGCGCGCGCCGTCCGGGCCGAGCAGGCCGCGGAGAAGGCCCGCGAACGGGCCCGCGCCGACCGGCGGCGCGCCGAGCAGGCCGAACTGGAACGCGACGAGGCCCTGCGGGACGCCGAACACGCCCGGTCCGAGGCCGCCGCCGCGGTGCAGAGCGCGCAGGACGAAGCCGAACAGGCGATCGCGGCGGCCCGCGCCGAAGCGGACCGGCTCGTCCACCAGGCACGCCTGGAAGCCGAACGCGTCGCCGAGGCCGCCCGCGCCGAAGCCGAGCGCGCCCGCCTCGACGCCCAGGACGCCAGGTCCCGGGCGGCCGAGGCCGGACGCGCCGCCGACACCGCCCGCCGCGAGGCCGACCAGGCCAGGGCCCAGGCGGCCGAGGCCCGCAAGGCCCGTGAAGACGGCGACCGCCTCCGCGCGGCCGAAGAAGCGCGCGCCCAGGCCGCCGAGCGGGAACGCGACCGCGCCGACCACCGCTACCGCCTCGCCCAGCGCGCCCGCACCGAGGCGCTCACCGCGCTGGAGGCCGCCCGGTCCGACAACGAGCTGCAGCGCCAGGCCGCCGACTTCGCCCGCGAACAGGCCGCGGCCGCCCAGAACGAGGCCGAGGGCCTGCGCGCCGAACTGGAGACCCTGCGCGGCCAGATCGCCGAGGTGCGCCTCGACCTGCGCGCCGAGCAGGCGCGCTCGGCCGAACTGGCCCGCGAACGCGACGCCGCCCGCGCCGAGGCCACCGCCCAGCGCGAACGCGCCGTCACCGCCGAGCTGGCCGCCCGAACCGCGAAAGGCTCCTGACACGCCCCCGGGGTGACACCACGCCCGGGGTGACACCGCCTCCCGAGCCGGCAGACCCCACCAGGGCACAGAGCACGGCGTCATCTAGGCCCGCGCTGGTCGCGGCCGGCGGGAAGGGCTGGTGAGAAGCGGTCTCCCGCCACCTGCAGGCGGCTCGTGGACGAGTCGCCGGCTGTCGGCCGGTGCCTTCTCTGGAGCGGGTGGGCGATCTCGGTGAGCGCGGCCGTCGTCAGCGCGCGGCCGGGCGCGTCCGACAGCCTCGCCGGGATCGTGCAGCAGGCGCGCGAATGCCGGAGCGGCGCTGCAACTGCCCGGCCGGGTGCGTACGCCGAGCGGACCCGCGGCGCATGACCCCGCGTACCACTCGGCCTTGAGGGGCCGCGGTGCGACCACGGTTGGAAGGCGGGACCGCGAGATGCGGATCGCGGTGCTGGGCACGGGCGAGATGGGGCGCGGGCGGAGGCCCGGGGGCGCCCCGGCCCGTGCAGCGCCGCGAAAACCTGTTGGGAGGTCAGGGCCGCCGCTGCTACCTTGCCGGGGGCCGTGCCAGGCAACGAGGAGGTGGTACCCGTGAACGCAGTATCGACGTGGGTGCTCCCCTCTGGGGTCACGGTCGGGCCATAGGTCGTCCGGGAGCGCCGTTCACAGCACTCCCGAAAGGCACGACCATGCAGTTCACCTCCGAGCAACGCCTCGACGACGGCGTCCTCGAACGCGAATTCACCCTCGGCGAGGTCCCCGGCATCCTGTGGACGCCCGCGTCCGGACCGGCGCCGCTGATCCTCATCGGCCACCCCGGCGGACTGCGCACGATGTACCCGCGCCTGGTCGCCCGGGCCCGGCAGTGCGCGGCGGACGGCTTCGCCGCGGCCACCATCGAACTCCCCGGCAGCGGTGACCGGCCCCGCTCGGCCGCCGCCGAGCAGGCCCGCGCCGACCTGCGCCGCGCGTTGGAGGCAGGCGAGCCGGTCAGGGACGACATCGTGGACCGGCTCGTCCTCCCGCTGGTCGACAAGGCGGTCCCCGAATGGCAGGCCGCCCTGGACGCCCTTCTCGCGCTGCCCGGGATCACCGGCCCGGTCGGATACTCGGGAGGAGTGATCTCCATCGGGATCCGGCTGGCCGTGGTCGAGCCGCGCATCCGAGCCGCCCTTCTGTTCGCCGGGAGCTTCGTGCCCCGCGCCATGTTCGAGGAGGCCCGCCGGGTCACCATTCCGCTGCACGTCCTGCTGCAGTGGGACGACGAGGGCAACGACCAGCAGGCGGCCCTGGACCTGTTCGACGCCTTCGGCTCCAGGGAGAAGACGCTGAACGTCAACATGGGCGGGCACACCGGCGTTCCCGCGGCCGCGGGAGACGCCGCGGCCCGGTTCTTCAACCGGCACCTGAGCTAGCCGCCGCCACGCCCGCCGTCCGGCCAGGCGGCACCCCTCGCCGGGCCGCCGCCATCGAGACCAGGCCCCGGCCTCCTCGATGGCGGCGGCCGTCGCCGCGCCGGTCCGCGGGGCGCCGGCGAGCGGCGACCGGATCCGGCCAACCACCGACCACGCATCCGGCCGAGGTCTCCGCGCAGGACGAACGGCAGGCGGCTGGATCCACCGTGGCGGCAGTCGGCCCTGTGTCCCCCGCGGCCCCCTCGATCAGGTGGGTGTCGAGGTGGGTGATGCCCGCCGGGTCATCGAGACGTGCAGCCGGAATACGGCAGAAAGGGGCCGCGGGCTGATCGCTGCTGGTCGGGGTGCCTGGCGTCGTGTTGGTGGCGGTGTCGGGGCTACGGGTGACCCTGATCGATCGGACTGCGTATCCGGCGTTCGCGAGGGTGGTCTCGGCGCGGGAGCTGGCGGAGCCGTTCACGCCGACCGAGGCCGAGATCGACTGGGCGCGCGGCCGCACCTCCAGGATGAACGTCATCTGCTCACCCTGGCGGTGTGGCTGAAGTCTTACCGGCGGCTCGGCAACAACTACCTGCCACTGCTGGACCAGCACTACCGCTCGCGTACCCGATGCGGACGTGCCCGGCCGGCTGGTCGCGGGCGGCCGCGGGGCGCGGCAGTTCGACCCATGCCGTGCCGGGCTCGCGGATGGCCGGGGTCGGCGCGTTGAGGGCCTTGGCCGGCGCCGGGCGCCGCCCCGCGGTCGGGTTCGCTGCTTCGGGCAGGGAGGTCAGGGCGGTCCGAGTACGTCCGGGGTGATCAGGGCGCGGGCGGTGGCGGCGAAATAGTCCTCGGGGGCGGTGCCGGCCAGGCCGAGGATGACGCCCTGGCTCAGGCCGACCAGGAGCGCCCGCAGCGCCGTGGCCAGGCGTCGCGCCTGCCGCGGTGTGAGTGCGGTCCCGTGGTGGAGCCTGCCGGACAGCAGCGCGGACAGGCGTTCTTCGTGTGCCCGGACGGAGGCGGCGAGCCTGGGCGCGAGTTCGGGGTCACGCAGGGCCAGGTCCTGCAGGCTGATCTCGAACGACAGGTGGCGCAGCGCGTCGGGGTCGTCGCACAGGCGGCGGTAGTGGCGCGCGAAGACCTCCACCGCCTCGATGAGGCCCATGCCGGCGGGGACGGCGTTCTCGATGCCGTCGTAGTGGGGACCGAGGTAGTCGGTGACCAGGGCGACGAGCAGTCCGTTCTTGCTGCCGAACAGCGAGTAGATCGCGCCGGTGGTCAGTCCGGCCTGCTCGGCGATCTCCTCCAGCTTGGCCCGGTGGCCGTCGCGCGCGACGATCAGGCGCGCGGCGTCCAGCAGGGCCCGCCGGTTGCGCTCCTTGGCCTCGACCCTGGTCATTCTCATAATCCTATTATTACAGTAATCCCGTGATGAATGTTGCCGAGTGCATGAGCCGCGTCCCCGGCTGCGCGGCGTTCCCGTGCGCTGCGGCGGTCGAGGCCACGTTCCCCTGGCCGGTGAACGTGCTCGGTATGTCCACGGGCGGCTCGACAGCCCTCCAACTCGCCGCCGACCTGACCCGGCCACCGCTGATCACCGCGCGCCGACCTGCCGCAGAGCGGCTGACAGGCGCACAGAACACCCGAAAGGAGCATGACCATGGACATCACCACCGCAATCGCGGCCGAACGCCGGGAACTGGCGGCGATGCTGGACAGCCTGGCGCCCGCCCAGTGGGACGCACCGACCTTGTGCGCCGGATGGCGCGTACGAGAAGTCGCGGCTCATATGTCGATGGGATTCCGCTTCGCGATGCCCAGGATGGTGCTCGAACTCCTCAAGGCGCGGGGCGACATCAACCGGATGGCGGATCGGCGGGCCCGCCAGGACGCGGCCACCCTGTCGCCGGCCGAGCTGGTCAGCGCGATCCGCGACAACGCAGACCATCCCTGGAAACCACCGATCGGCGGCATCACCGCCGCCCTGGGCCACGATGTGATCCACGGCCTGGACATCACCGTCGCCCTCGGTGTCGACCGCCGCGTCCCGCAAGAGCGCTTGCGCCTCCTCCTCGAGCACGTCACTCCCCGAACCCTCAAATTCTTCGGAGCCGATCTCGACGGCGTCCAACTGCGCGCCGACGACCTGGACTGGTCCTTCGGCGCCGGCACGCCCCTGACCGGCAGCGCCCAGGACCTCCTGCTGGTCGCCTACGGCCGCAAGCTCCCACCGGGACACCTCCACGGCACGGCACGGGATCGATACATCGCCGCGTGAACCGCTACGCCCCGGCTCAGCGGATCGCAAGTCGACACCACCTCGGCGGAACCGGGGTGACGGTCGGCCAACACTCGGCAGAAGCGCACGCCCGGGCTCCGATCGTGGTCGCCCCCTGCGCGGCGCCGTGCCCGACTCCCACCCACTCACCCGAGGCGAAGCGATCGATGTCACCGGCCTGCACGGTCAGCGCCGGATCACCGGCACCGGCCAGGAACGGGTCATGGGCGTGCGGCCTGGACTGGACGAACGACCCCACATCGCCCACACCGCCCGCGACTGGTTCGCCGAACTCCCTCGTCGCCGCCCACTCCGGCATCACCACCGTCCCGCCGCCCTCACCCCGCCGTGCCCCCAGGAGTGCGCGTCCATCCCGTCCGTCCGAGGCGGCCCCGCCGGCCAACGACGGCGTCCTGCCCGCCCACCTCCCTGGCCCACTCCCACGACCTACCGCCCGCCTCGCCGACGCCCTCCGCCGCGGGACGAACAGCAGGCGCCGGATCCGCCGTGGCGGCGGTCAGCCCTGTGTCCTGTCGATCAGGTGGGTGTCGGGGGTAGGTGGTGGCCGGCCGGGTCATCGAGGGGGCAGCGGGAACGGCTCCTGGTCCGCCGGCTGGGAGCGCCGGGGGCCGGCCGAAAGGCGCAGCCCCGGGATCAGGACGGCTCCCACCAGCAGGTGCATGCCCGCCAGGACGGCCAGCGAGGAGGTGTCGGCGGCGCTGCCGAGGGGGCCGAGCAGCGACAACGCCAACACGGCCAGGGCGGTGAACGTCCAGATGCGGCGGGGGCGGCCGGCGACGCGCTCCAGGAGGGCGAGCAGTGCCCAGGCCGCCAGTCCCGCGAGGAGACTCGCGGCGGCGACCGCGGCCGCGCCGACCTCGCGGGTCTGGCCGCCGGTCTCCGCGGACGGGTGGAGCCCGGCGACCGGGCCGGTCAGCATCCACAGCAGCAGGGCGGCAAGGGCGGCGGCGGCGACGGTCAGCGCCCGCCGAGTCCGAGAGGACTGGGTCCGAGTGGACATGTGCTTCTCCGTTCGTTCGGCTTGTGTCCGGTCAGCGTCGCCGGTGCGGCGGGGCCGCCGCATCGGGCGAGGGGCGGTGGCCGGTCCGTCCCGGGGAGGGGCGGGCACCGACTTTGGTCGGTGTCGGCGCCGGAGGGCCGCGGCTAGCCTTTGGCCGGTGAACGAGGTGACGTTCGGCCAGGTGGACGCCGTCCCGGGCGGGAAGCGCAGGCTCGCCGGCGCGGTGGTCCTGCTCGCGGTGTCGGGCGTGCTGATCGCGGTGACGGTCTGGGGCCGGGCGCAGGCGGGCGGCGAGCTGACCCTGGACATCGCGGTGGGGGCGGCGGGCTGGCTGCTGTCGCCGCTGCTGCTGTGGCGCCCGGTCCCGGCCGCGCTGGCGCTGAGCGTGCTGGCGGCGCTGTCGCCGGCGGCGACGCCGGTGTCGAGCATGGGGGTGCTGCACGTCGCGCAGCGGCGCCCGTTCCCGGTCGCGGCGGCCGCCGGCGCGGCGGGGATCGCGGCGCACGTCGTGCAGGGGCTGTGGCAGCCGAGCCGCGGCATCTCGTTCGGGTGGTGGCTGCTGCTGATCGCGCTCGGGTACGGGGCGCTGGTCGGCTGGGGCGCGCTGATCCGGGCGCGCCGCGCGCTGCTGATGTCGCTGCGCGAGCGCGCCCGCCGCGCCGAGGCCGAGCAGGGCCGCCGGGTCGCCGAGGCGAGGATGGCGGAGCGGACGCGGATCGCCCGGGAGATGCACGACGTGCTGGCGCACCGGCTGTCGCTGCTGGCGACCTACGCGGGCGCGCTGGAGTACCGTCCGGACGCGCCGCCCGAGCGGCTGTCGCAGGCCGCCGGGGTGGTCCGCGCCGGCGTGCACCAGGCGCTGGAGGAGCTGCGGGAGGTGATCCTGCTGCTGCGCGCCGAGGACGGCGCCGAGGACGGCGACCGGCCGCAGCCCGCGCTGGGCGACGTGCCCCGGCTGGTGGCGGAGTCGCGCGCCGCGGGCGCGGCAGTGGAGCTGCGCGACGAGGTGGCCGGCGCCGCGGACGTCCCGCCGCTGGCCGGGCGGACCGCGTACCGGGTGGTGCAGGAGGCGCTGACCAACGCCCGCAAGCACGCCGCGGGCCGTCCCGTGCGGGTGGTGCTGGAGGGCCGGGCGGGCGACGGGCTGGTCGTCGACGTCCGCAACGGGCTGCGGGAGGACGCCGGGCACGCCCCGCCGCCGGGCAGCGGCACGGGGCTGGTGGGGCTGACCGAGCGGGTCCGGCTGGCCGGGGGGCGGCTCGACCACGAGGCCGCGGCGGGCGAGTTCCGGCTGCGCGCATGGCTACCATGGCCGGCGTGACCCGCCCCCTGCGCGTGCTGATCGTGGACGACGACGCCCTCGTCCGCGCCGGGCTGTCGATGATGCTGGACGGCACGGGCGGCATCACGGTGGCCGGCGAGGCCGCCGACGGCGACGAAGTGCCCGCGGCCGCCGACGCGCACGCGCCCGACGTGGTGCTGATGGACCTGCGGATGCCGCGCGTGGACGGCATCACCGCGACCCGCCGCCTCCGCGCCCGCGCCAGCCCGCCCGAGGTCATCGTGCTGACGACGTTCGACTCCGACGAGAACATCCTGCACGCGCTGCGCGCCGGGGCCAGCGGGTTCCTGCTCAAGGACACCCCGCCGGCGCAGATCGTCGACGCCGTCCGCAGGGTGGCCGCCGGGGACCCGATGCTGTCGCCGCGCATCACCCGCCGCCTCATGGACCGCGCGGCGACCGAGGCCGGCGCCCACCAGCGGGCCCGCGCGGCGCTGGCGCGGCTCAGCCCGCGCGAGAACGAGGTGGTCCTGGCGATCGCGCGGGGGCGGTCCAACGCCGACATCGCCGCGGAGCTGTTCATGAGCGTGGCGACCGTCAAGGCGCACGTGTCCAGCGTGCTGACCAAGCTCGACCTGGACAACCGCACCCAGATCGCGCTGCTGGCCCACGACGCCGGCCTCGCCTGACCGCCGCCGGGGCGATCCCCCGCCCCCGCGTCGCCGGACGAAGCGGGGGCGGCGCCGAAGGCGAGCGCGGCCGCGGCGCCTGCCTGCCAGACGCCGGACCGAAGCGGCGCCGGTGCTCTGCGCGTCCCAGAGCGAGCCCGGCGAGAAGCCGGGCGAGGCGGACGGGAGCGTGACCGTCTGGACGACGGCGAGCCGACCGCGACGGCCCGCATCGACGCGGATCAGAACCTGATCGCCATCCGGCCGCGGCGCGCCGGCGTCCCGGCCGCCGGCCACGGCCTGGTGCGAGATGCTCGGCGCCCCCGTCCCCCGCTTTGATCGCGGCGCTCAGCTGCGCCGTTCGCTGCGGGGAGGGTCTGCGGCGCGGCCCCCCGCACCGCCCGGCGCCCCGGCCTGGGGCGGCGGGGCGGTGAGGATGCCCGCCCGGGCGGCGGCGCAGGCCGCCGCGGCGGCGCGGTCCGCGGCGGCCTCGTCGACCGGTTCCCCGGTGATGAACGCGCGGTGGTACAGGGGGGCGACGGCGGCGCGGACGACCTCGGCCGGGTCGGTCCCGGCGGGGACCTCGCCGCGCGCGGCGGCGCGTTCGACGGCGGCGGCGGCCTGCTCGTGGCGGCGCGCGTAGAAGTCGTGCAGGGCGCGGGCGGCGGCGGGGCTGTGCGCGGCGGCCAGCACGAACGCGCGGGTGAGGGGGCCCTGCGCGGGGTCGGTGAGGCCGGTCAGCACGAGCCGGGCGAGGGCCCGCAGGTCGCCGGCGAGGGTGCCGGTGTCGGGGACGGGCCACGGTTCGGCGGCGGCGCGGGCGAGGGCGTCGGCGATGAGGCCGTCGGCGCCGCCCCAGCGCCGGTAGACGGTGGTCCTGTGGACGCCGGAGCGGGCGGCGACGCCCTCGACGGTGAGCTCCCGGTAGCCGTGCTCGGACAGCTCGGCGAGGGTCGCCTCCCGGACGGCGTCGCGCACCCGCGCGGTGCGGCCGCCGGGGCGGACGCTCCCGGGCCCCGCGCCGGTCACGGGCGCGGCCCGCGGGTGCCGGTCGGATCTCACGGCCCCGATCCTAAAGCAACACTCGTTGCGTTAACGCCGCCGCCGGCCGGTGGCCACACCTGCGGCAAGAGGAGGGGCGAATCATGCGGCAGGGTTCGCACCCCGCGATCAGGGAGCACGCGGTCTCCGACACGGGCGCGGGCTGATGCTTCGAGCCGCGCCGAAACGTCCCGGCTCCACGGTGGAGGAATGAACTCCACGACACCCGCCGCAGGACAGGCCGCGACCGGCACGCCGGGACCCGTGCCGCGCCGCGGCGCGATGCTGGCGATCCTGTGCGCCGGGATGTTCCTGGTGCTGCTGGACGTGACGATCGTCAACGTCGCGCTCCCCGGCATCGGCCGCGCCCTGGGCACCGGCCTGCCCGGCCTGCAGGGCGTCGTGGACGGCTACGCGGTCGCGATCGCCGGGCTGCTGCTCGGCGGCGGCGCCCTCGGCGACCGGATGGGGCACCGCCGCGTCACCGTCGCCGGGCTCGCCCTGTTCGGGGCCGCGTCGCTGGCGTGCGGGGCGGCGCCCGGCGCCGGGCCGCTGGTCGCGGCGCGGGTCGCGCAGGGCGCGGGCGCCGCGCTGCTGCTGCCCGGCGGCCTGGCGCTGATCACCCTGCTCTACCCGGGGCGCGCCGAGCAGGCGCGGGCGCTGGGGCTCTGGGCGGGCGTCTCCTCCACGGCGCTGCCGGCGGGGCCGCTGCTGGGCGGGCTGCTGGTCGACACGGCCGGGTGGCGGTGGATCTTCCTGCTGAACGTCCCGATCGCGGCGGCCGCGGTCGCGGGGGTCCTCGCGGTCGTCCGGGAGCCGCGGCGGCAGCGGCGGGACGCGCCGCTGGACCGCGCCGGGACGGCGCTGGCGCCGCTGGTCCTCGGCTTCGTGCTCTGGGGCGCCTACGCGCGCAAGAAGGCCCGGCTGATCACCGGCCCGCAGCACACCGTGATCGAGTCGGCGCACCCGAGCCCGCTGA
>NZ_JBEORG010000073.1:0-17881 GCF_040302145.1 Spirillospora sp. NPDC127506
CGCCGAGGCCCTGAAGATCAGCGCCGCGCAGGTGCGCGACCTGCTGGGCGAGGCCGACGAGCGCCCGGTGCTGCGTCTCGTCGACAGCGACTGACCACCGTAAGGCGTCGAAGGTCAAGTGGCGGGGGCTCCGTCCGTCTCCTCGTCCCTACGTAGCTGGCAATGGGCCTTGGTTGGGCCGACAGCGTGCAACCGGGTTCACGGGGAGACGGGCGGGGCTGCCCATGGTCAGTCACGAGGTGTGGTCCTCAACGGCCGGTCGGGCTCGCCCCGCCTGTGTGACAGGTGGTCAGTGGGTTGATGTGCGGTGGTCAGGCCGCTGCCCGGCGTGTTGCCGGGGGTGGCGCGGCCAGCGCGGGGTTCCAGGCGATGCGGCGGGTGACGATCACGTGCAGTTGGCGCAGCAGCGCGGCGGCCAGGGCGGCGCGGGCCTGTCCGGGATGCAGGGGGTTGTCGGGGCGGGTGGTCAGGTGCTGCAGACGGGCGGCGAAGACCGGGTTGGCGTGCAGCGCGCCCCAGACGGCGCGCCAGGCGGCCAGCCGCAACCGGGGTCGGCCGCGTCCCGACAGCCTGCTCTGGCCGGTGTAGTTGCCAGAGGCGCGTTCGCGGGGCGCGAGCCCGGCGTGTTTGACCAGCGCGCGGGGGCTGTGGAAGCGGGCGGGGTCGCCTGTCTCGGCCAGGATGGTGGCGGCGCCGACCGCCGACAGGCCGGGGATGGTGGTGACCAGGTCGGTCAGTTCCAGCTCCTCCAGCACGGCGGTCATGCGGTGTTCGGTGTCGGCCGGCCGTGCCCGCACCGCGCGGTAGTCCTCCAGCACCAGATGGGCGCGTTCCAGCGCGCCACGGCGATGAGAGGCCACGCCGACGGGGTCGGCCAGAGCGAGGAACATCCGGTCGGCGATGGGGGTGTAGATCCGGGTGGTGCCGCCCCAGCGGGGCAGCTCACGGCGGACCGCGGCGACGAACCGGTCGCGGCCGCCGCGGCGCAGCCGTGCCGGGTCGCCGCCGCAGCGCTCCAGTACCACCGCCAGGCACGCCCGCCAGGTCGCCGACTTCCATGGCTTGGCCGCGGTGGTCAGCACCGCCGGCCACACGCATTCCAGCAGGTCGGTGAGCTGCTGGACGCAGGCGGTGGCCTCGGTGACCAGCCGGGCGCGCCGCGCCCCCAGATGCCGCAGCCGGGCCCATACCTGGTCGGTGCGCTCGGGCTGGTAGCAGCGCAGCTCGGCGGCCAGCCGGGCGATCAGCACCGCGATGACCGTCCGTTCCGGTTCCCAGTTCGAGGCGCAGGTACCAGCTGCCGTGGCTGCGCTCGACCACCAACCGCGGGCACCTGCGGCCTATTGCGTTCACGTCCACGGGAGTGGTGTATGGGGTCTGTGTGACCTTCCGTCCGGTTTCTGCCCTGCTGGGCGAGTCTCCGTGACGTGAGACGGCCACCTCGCGATCCTTCTCGATGCGAATCAGGACGAAGGAGAGCGAAGTGGCCGCAGGTGACATTGTGCCGGTGACCGGCGAGTGGTTCGAGCAGACCTTGGAGTCGGCGTCGCCGGACCTGTTGCGGACGATGGTGCGTGAGATGGCGCAGCGGATGATGGACGCCGAGGTCGAGCAGGTCTGCGGGGCCGGCTACGGCGAGGTGTCAGACGCCCGGGTCAACTCCCGCAACGGGTATCGGCGCCGGGAGTGGGACACCCGGGCCGGGACGGTCGAGCTGGCGGTGCCTCGGCTGCGGTCGGGGTCGTACTATCCCGAGTGGCTGCTGGAGCGGCGGCGCCGGGCCGAGCGGGCGCTGGCCAGCGTGGTGGCGACCTCGTATCTGCTGGGCGTGTCGACACGGCGGGTGGAGAAGCTCGCCGAGCAGCTGGGCGTCACCAGGCTGTCGAAGTCGCAGGTGTCGGTGCTGGCCCGGGAGCTGGACGAGATGGTCGCCGACTTCCGTGGCCGGCCGCTGGACGCCGGGCCCTACACCTTGGTGTGGATCGACGCCTTGACGCAGAAGGTCCGCGAGGGCGGCCGGACGGTGACGGTGCACGCGCTGATCGCCACCGGCGTGAACGCCGACGGGCACCGCGAGATCCTCGGTGTCGACGTGGTGTCGGGCGAGGACGGCGCGGGGTGGCTGGCGTTCCTGCGCGGCCTGGTGGCCCGCGGCCTGTCGGGGGTGAGGCTGGTGGTGTCGGACTGCCACGCCGGGCTGCGCGACGCGATCGCCTCCACGCTGCCCGGCGCGTCCTGGCAGCGCTGCCGCACCCACTACCACCGCAACTTGATCACGCGCGTCCCCAAGTCGGCGCAGCCGTAGGTGTCGACGCTGGTGCGCACCATCTTCGAACAGCCCGACCGCGACGCGGTGTTCGCCCAGCACGCCCAGGTCGTGGACGCGCTGGAGGCCAAGCTCCCCGCCGCCGCCCAGCACCTGGACGACGCCCGCGACGACATCCTGGCCTTCGCCGCCTTCCCCAAGGCCGTCTGGCGCCAGATCTGGTCCAACAACCCCCAGGAACGCCTCGACAAGGAGATCCGCCGCCGCACCGACGTGGTCGGCATCTTCCCCGACCGCACCGCCATCGTCCGCCTGATCGGCGCCGTGCTGGCCGAGCAGAACGACGAATGGACCGAGCAACGCCGCTACATGGGCACCGAAATCCTGGCCGCCTGCCAGAAAGTCGGCACCGAAACCGACACCAATGATGACGAAGTGACAATTGAGGCAATTGGTGCTTAACTAGTCAATAGAGCGCGAGGTGGCCTTCTCATACACCACCCGCCTGGACGTGGCCAACCGCAGTGTCTGCGAAGAGAGGATCGACCGATGGCTGGCCGCGAAGCGCCTACACGGTATTCGCGAGAGCGGACCCAACGGTCACGGGATCGGAAAGCGGGATGGGATGGTTAGGCGGACGTTGGGTGGGGCGGGGGCTGGAGCCGGTCTGGGGCGGATACCGTACCGGATTCGAACCGGCGCAACCGTCTCCACACCAGTACGGGCGCCCGAACACACAACTCCAACCTTTCACCCAAGATGGTCGGCTCGCTCTGCCTGAGCGGTGGTGTCCCGTAGCGATGTCCCCGGTTCCCAACGGGGACGCTGGCCTTGTTAGGCGATCTCTAGCGAGAGGACGACCAAGACACACCGCCCAGCGGTAAGCAGCACACGCCCATTGAGAGGGCATTACGGGCACACTCTGCGGGCGCGGCGGAGAGTCACCCTGTGCGCGTCGACAGCACGCCGACGGCGGTGATGGGGTGTGGGGTTACTGGGTGCGTCGCCCCTCGGACACGTACCGTTTCCCCAAATTCGGGGTCATGGGCATCACCACGCGATCCGGGTTGAGGTTAGCCTCGACCCGGATTTCTTGTTTGTCCGGGTGGTAGACGAGCCTGACGCCGAGTGCCTGGTAGACGGCCTGGCGGGCCTCCGGACTTGCGTCCTTGAGCATTCGGACGAGATCACCCAGTGCGGCGATGAGCGCGTCGATCTGCTGGGTGGTCAAGATCCGGTGTCGCTGGGCACCGGCCGTGCGGAGTTCGGCCTGCGCAGCGACGAGCTGGGCCTCGGTCTCGGCCATCCACTGGGCGATCGTCACTGGGTTGGCTCCGGCCTCCAGTGCCGCGCGATGGCGCGCGAGTTTGGTCTCACAGTCGGCGATCTGGGCCTTGGCGCGTATCGAGGCGGAGTTGGTCGGCGGCTCCTGGGCGCCGTGGATGTCGGCGATCGTCTGCTTGATGCGGTGTGGCGCCAGGACCTTGGCGAGCCAGGGGTCGACCAGCGCCGTGACCTGGTGTTCGCGGACGAAGATATTGCGCGGGTGCTTGACCTTGTTGGCCAGCGCGTACTCCTCGGGGTACCGGCACCGGAAGTAGACGTACGCCTTGTAGGTGTGGGCCTGCATCTTGCGATTGCAGAGCCCGCAGTAGATGACGCCGCGCAGCGAGTAGGCACGTTTGGTCTGCGCGCGGGCCTTGGTGCCGCCGGTCTGGCAGCGGCGGGCGGCAAGCTTGCCTTCGATGCGGTCGAAGATGTTCTTGTCGATGATGACCGGGTGGACGACCTTGGCGGAGTAGACCCACTGGTCGCGGTCGTTCCAGCGGAGTTTGGTGATGTGGCCGAGCGAGACGTCGTTGACATCGATGAGGACCTCGTCCTTGCGCTGCCGGTTCCAGACTTGATGGCCCGTGTAGCGCGGGTTGGTCAGGATGGTCTTCACCGCGCTCTTGGCCCAGGCCAATCCCTCCCGGTGCTGGTTGCGCGCCCGGTCATGAGCCGACGGACAGGGGATGCCGTCGCGCGTCAGCCCTTCGGCTATGGCGAACAGCCCCTTCTCGGGTGAGCCATCGAGGCCGAGGTACTCGCAGTAGATGCGCTGGACGACCGGTGCCGCATCGGGGTCGATGTCCAGCTTGAATAGGCGCTTACCGTCGGCCGCCTTCCCCGGGTGTGGGTGCGGCCCTCCGTCCACGAGTTTGTAGCCGTAAGGAGGACGGCCGCCGAGGTAGCGGCCTTCGGTGGCGGCGATGGCGGCCATACTGCTGCGGACTCGGGTCCGGACGCGGTTGCGTTCGCCCTTGGAGAGTCCCCCGAACATCGACATGATCATGTCGTGGGCTTCGTTGACGGGGTCGATCGCCCCGCCGATCTCCGGAACCCACAGCGGGACGCCGTAGTGGTCGAACAAGGGGAAGGTCAGACCGTACTGCCCTCCGTAGAAGGCGCGGTGCGGCTCCCCGATGACGACCGCGTCAAAGCCCCGGTTCGGGTTCTTCAGCGCATCCAGTAGCCGACTGGCCTCCGGACGCCGTACCCAGGGGATCGAGCGAGAGCGATCGACGTCGAAGTACTCGACGACGATGCGGCCGCCGTTGCTCTCGATCAACGTCTCCGCGCGCCGGAGCTGCCATGCCTTGGATGCGGTCGGGTCCTGCTTGTCCTCGGTGGACACCCGCCCGTAGAAGGCGAACCGCAGGGGCATCGGTACCCCGGAACGTTGCTGGATCATCGGCCGGTCTCCTCGTCGCTGTGATCGGTGGCGCGGCGAGCACTGACTTCGAGCATGAGGCTCAGAAGCGCGCGAGCCGCGAAGGTCGTGAGGCGTGGCGGCTCGGCCGGTGCGACCAATCGCAGGCGGCCAGGCTCGTCACTTGCCGCTCCCCCGTTGTTCGGCTGGGTGCCGGATGACGGGCGGTCCGCCCCGGTGGCGGGCCGGGGGTCATCAACGCTCGACTCGTCGGCCGAGTTCAAGTCCGGACCCGGCGGATGGCGATGGACGCGGCGGGACGAGTGACGAGGTGATCTCCTTCGTGTGGCCGGCGAGCGGTCACCTGTTCGTGAAGACGTGCGCGGGTGGCTGGTCGTGGAGTCGGGCTGGTTCGTGGTCATGCGCCGGGCCGCCTGGATAGGCAGGCACCCGTTCCCCCTCTCACCTATAAAGCACCGTCGAGACCCCTGTTTTTGGCCGCCTCGACCCGTCAAAAATTGATCAAGCTTCGCGGACTTCACACGAAAGCACCACAGGTCTTCCAGCCCTCTCCATCACGGGCATAGAACCTCATAAGCCGACAGAATGAAGCTCCCCTTAAAAACGTCGCGAGGATGACCGTTGGCCGTGTCCAATCTGCACCCCAGAGCGGTCCAGTTATTTAGTGAAGGACCGAGAGGCGGCCGACGACCTGCATGCGGCGCCATCCGGGGAGGCAAGCTAACGCGCGCACACCAGCGAGGACAACAAAGGCGCACACACGTCAAGGCCAAGGAGGGTCGAAACCAACGCACGGTAGACACAATCCAGCCAGCGTGACCTTGGACATTTTATTCGGTCAGGTCTCAGTAATTTCCCTCGACCTCGGGGTGAATTTCGCGCTCTACACCGGTGCTTAAAGGGTGTGAGAATCCACGACCACCTGGCAGCACCGTCCACATCGTCCGCATTCCTGGAGGAGATCCATCTGAACGTGTCCGACGCACCCGAACAGCACCAGCCCGCCAACTCGCTCGTCCGGTGGCTGGAAGACCACGCCCACCTGCTCCCCGAGTTGCCCACGCTGCTGCTCGGCCTGCTCGCCCGGCACGGGCCGGAGATCATCGGCGTTGTCCTCGCCGTCTGGGTTACCGTCACCAGCGCCCGCGTTGCGGTCACCCGGTGGCGCAACCGGTACCACTCGCGCACCACACGGCTGGTCGAGATCGCGGTGCCCCCGAACGTGGAGGCCGACAGCGCCGCGGCGTGGTGGAAGCACCAAGCCGGGCAACTCGGCCCAAGGTGGAAGCGCTGGGTCTTCGGGCAACCGCATCTGGTGTTCGAGTACGTGGCCGACGAGCACGGCATCCGCTTCCAGGTGTGGGTGCCGGGCACCATCGCGGCGGGCGTGATCGAGAAGTCCGTTCAGGCGGCCTGGCCGGGCGCCACCATCACCACCCGGCCCACCACACCGCCAATCCCGATTGAGGCCCAGGCCGCCGGAGGGCGACTGACGCTGGGCAACAAGGAAGACCTTCCGCTCGCCATCGACCACAAGGCCGACCCGCTACGGCCGCTGCTCGGCGCGATGGCGGGACTCCCGAAAGGTGACTACGCGGCTGTGCAGATCCTGGCCCGCCCGTGCACGGGACGCCGTGCCGGGCGTGCCATCCGGACCGTCACCCAACTGCGAGGTGGCCGTTCCAGGAGCATGCAGGGCGCGTTCTTCGACTTCATCACGCCCGGCGCCGGCCTCAACCACGGCCATCTCACCTCCAGCGAGATCGCTCAGTTGTATCCCGAGCGTGCCCAGCAGGTGAAGGCGATCCTGGCCAAGGCGAGCAAGCCACGGTTCGAGGTGGAGATCAGGTACGCCAAAAGCACCACTCGGAACGGGGTCCGGCTCGACAAGGCCGGCACCACCGCAGAACGCCTCGCCGAGTTGAACGCTCAGCGCAAGGTGCGCGGCATGCTCCACAACGGCGCAAACGAGATCTACAGGTCCTTCGCTCTGTTCGCCTCCGGGTACCAGCACCTGGAGACTCGGCGCCTGCTGGCACCGGGCCGACGGATGGCGAGTCGCCATCTCGGGCGGGGCTACCTGCTGAACGTGGACGAGTTGGCCGCGCTCGCCCATCTCCCGTACGACTTGGACGCGCCGGGAGTCATTCGTGCCGGAGCCCGTTCATCGGCGCCTTCTCCGGCCGTGCCCTCCGCCCGCATGCCCGGCCAAGCAGTGCGGATCCTCGGAGACAGCGACGCAGGGACGCCGCGCCCGGTCGCTGTCACCGTCGCGGACGCCCGCCAACACATGCACGTCCTCGGCCAGACCGGCACCGGCAAGTCGACCTTCCTGGCCGGTCAGATTCTCGCCGACGCCCACGCCGGACGCGGCGCGCTCGTCATCGACCCGAAGGGAGACCTGATCGCCGACCTGCTGGAGCGGCTGCCTGAGCGGGCCATTGGCAAGACGGTGGTGTTCGACCCCGGCCAGTCCGGACGCCCTCCATGCATCAACATTCTCGCCGGACGTGACCAGGACTTCGCGGTCGAGGCCATCGTGACGACCTTCCGGCGCTGCTTCGCCGCCCACTGGGGACCGCGCATGGACGATCTGCTCCGCTCGGCCTGCCTGACCTTGGCCAAGGTGTACGGGCCGCACGCCAGTCTCGCCGATGTTCCGACCCTGCTCACCGATCCGGCCTACCGCGCCCGGACCGTCGCCAAACTCGGTCACGACGCCCTCCTACAGGGATTCTGGAGCGACTACAACGAACTCTCACCCGGCGGACGCGCCGCTCTGATCGGTCCGATCATGAACAAGCTCCGGGCCGTCCTCATGCGTCCCTTCGTCCGTGACGCACTGTCTGGCTCAGCCTCCACCGTCGACCTGGGCAAGACCCTCGACAGCGGCGGTCTCATCCTCGCTCGCGCCGCCAAGGGCATGCTCGGCGAGGACGCGTCGCGCCTGCTCGGGTCGCTGCTCCTGGCGCACACCTGGCAGGCCATCACACCCCGCGCCCACCTGCCCGAACACGCTCGCCGCGACGCCGTCGCCTATATCGACGAGGCGCACAACTTCCTCAACCTGCCGGGCTCCGTCTCGGACATCCTCGCCGAGGCCCGCGCCTACCGGCTCTCGTTGGTGATCGCACACCAGCACTTGTCACAGCTTCCCCGCGACCTGCGCGACGCCGTGTCCGCCGATGCACGCAACAAGATGTACTTCGCGATCTCACCCGAAGACGCCCGCGCCCTGGTCGAACACACAAGGCCCACGGTCGCCCAGCACGACCTGTGCCACCTGGGCAAGTACCAGGCCGCCGCCCGCACCGTGCACAACGACGCACCGATGGCAGCGTTCACACTGCGGACACGTCCCTTGCCCCCGCCCATTCCGGGCCGTGCCGAGGCCATCAGGCAAGCCTCGCGGGAGGCGTACACACCCGCCGACAACGGCGGCATGGTGCCCACGGCCCGCCCACGGGCGCTCGTCGAACCGCCCCTTGATGCCTTCGACGCTCCCGACGACGCGAGCCTGAACGCGGCCGAGGCGAACTATGACGGGGAGGTCGAGGAGTGACCAAGCCGACAAGGCCCGCCCATCGGCTCCGCGAGCGCGAGCCTCACCCGCCCCGCGTGACGGCCGCACTGATCGCCGACCTGGCGCACCGGCTCACCACCCGGGACCGTGCTCTCCTCGGGCTGCTGTGGGAACACCGCGTCTTGACCAGCGACCAGATCACCGCCCTGTTCTTCCGCACGTCCGAACGCACCCACCAGCGGCTTCGCCAACTCCACGAGTTGCACACGCTGTCGTCGTTCCGGCCGTGGATCCCGAACGGGACGGCCGCCAAACACTGGGTTCTCGGTCCCGCAGGCGCCCACGTGCTGGCCGTAGAGCAGGGCGTCAGTCTGCGGGAACTGGGCTACCGGCATGAGACCGCCATGGGCATCGCGGTCTCACCACGGCTCGGCCACCAAGTCGGCGTCAACGACTTCTTCGTTCGCCTCCGCGCCTACGCGCGCAACCGAGACGACGGTACGCGCCTGGGCCAGTGGCTCCCGGAACGCCGATGCATCTCGCAATGGGGCGACCACGCCCGCCCGGACGCCTTCGGCCGATGGAGCGAGACCCGAAGGCAGGGCTCGCCGGCCGAGGTCGCCTTCTTCCTCGAACACGACACGGGCACCGAACGCCTCGCCCGCGTCGCCGCCAAACTCAATGGCTACACCGCACTCGCCCGCGAGACGGGATCGACCACACCCGTCCTGTTCTGGCTGCCCAGCGCCGCCCGCGAGGCGAACTTGCGCAGGCTCCTCGGCGTCCCGGGAGTCCCGGTCGCCACCGCCGTCCACACGCCCACCACCTCGCGCGAAGGTCCCGCCGGGGCCGTCTGGCTACCCGCCGGGATCACCGGTCCCCGTCAACGCCTGGCCACGCTGGCCGACGCATGGGAATTCACCGTGTGACCGCCACCGCCCGGCCCGTAGCGGCCCGGACGTGGGGGCGGACGTGGGGGCGGCCACCACCGCCCCCACGGTCGCCCCTGCGCGCCGCATCACGGCCGCCCGGTCCCAGGGGCCACGACGCCGCCGTCCGGCCCGCCAACGGCCACCACAACGGCGCGCGCCGCCGTGGTGGGCACCGGGGCGGCGCCGCACCACCGGACGACGAGACACTCATAAGGAGCGAGACAACGGTGGCGTTCACCCGTGACCGGAGGAACGCCACCGTCGCCTACCCGCCGCCGGACGCAACCGCCCGGCGGACTCGTCAGGCGGTCACGTCACCGGACTCGCCCCCGCCGTTGGCCACGGGGGCGGCGGACCGGTAGCGGACCGGCTTTTCCGACGTCATGACCGCCTCACCCCGCTCGGCCATGGTGGCCAGGGCGTTGGCGACCGCCCCGGACGACCGCTCCAGTACCCGCCCGATCTCACCGGGCGTGAAGTCGGTGTCCGGGTGCGCGGACAGGTGGGCGATCACCTCGGGGCGCAGGGGGCGCGGCACTGCCCGGTGCCCGCCGTTCCGGTTGCCGTTGCCGCTACCGGCGGGCGTCCCCGTGCTGCGGACGGTGGCCTTGGTGGCGCGGCGAACCTCGGCGGCGGCCGCGTACACCCGGTCCAGCCCGGCGGTCATGGCGCCGTCGTCCTCAGCGGCCACCGCCGCGTAGGCGGTCGTGGCCGCCGTGATCAGGTCCGACAGCGCCCGCCGGGTGGCCTCGGCCGTCTGACGCCGCGCCAGTTCGGCCACCGCCTGCGCACGCCGGGCCTCCTCGTCGGCGATCGCCTTCTGCAGGTCGGCCTCAGCGACCGCCCGTCGGTCGGCCTCGTCCTGCATGATCTTCATCGCCGCTGCGATCGTGTCAGCCGACACACCCGCCGTGGCCTCGGCTGCGGTGCCGTCCGACGAGGCAACGGGGACCGGCGCCCAAGTGTCGGTGTTGGCGCCCTTTGCGCCGGGCGTCCGCGTGACGTGACCCGCCGCCACGAGTTCCGTGAGGGCGTCCTTCACCACCGCCCGTGTGAGACCGGTCGCGGTGGCCAGGGCGGGGACGGTCACACCGGGGGTAGCGGCCACCGCGCCGAACACGGCCGCACCGTCCCCGCTGACGTCCGCAGGGACGACAGGGGTAGTCGGGGCGGTCGGGGCGGTCGGGGCGGTAACAGGGGCCGTAGCGGGAACCTGGGCGTCGGTCGTGGTGGCGTTGAGGGTGGTGGTGTTCGCTGCCATTTCATGGCTCCTTTTCGATGACGCCCGACGGCATTCTCGCTACCGGGTTTCCGTGGTGTGCTTTTCTGTTGCAACACCACCGTCACTCGATATAGCGCCGACCTCAAGCCGACCGGCCAACAAATTACGTCACCAAAACGGCTGGAGAGGCTTGCCTAACATTCACAATCGGCGAAACATTTACCGATCGGGCACGACGAATGACTTGACTGGAACCCGTCGGCGACGCCGTTCGGCTGAAAATAGGTCTTCCTCATCGTCCGGGCCGTGTCCGGCGCGTGAGTCTGGACAAGCCATTCCGGGCAGACTCGCGTAGCGCAACCTCAGCGGTAGCCACCGCTGAGGTTGCGCTACGCGTGGGCGCGAGAGGGGGCGGCCTTCAACTGGCCGGCACGTGGTGACTCCGGCACGCGAAGTAGGTAGGCCAAGGGTCGGCCTCAAACCGCAGCCACCTGCCACCACATGCGCGCAACTACTACTGGTCGTCTGTAGGGACGAGTCGGGAGCGCTTCACACTGCACGGAAGCGGCCCAACCTGCGCTTACGCCCGAGCTCAGGGCTTCTCTTCATAACGTGAAGGTCCAGGAGAAGGGGCAAATGAAGGTCCAGCAGAAGGGGCCAGAAGCACCCTGCCGTTGACGACTTTGCCACCCAGATAGGACGGCGGTCCGTCTCTGCCCGGAGCCGGGCAGAGACGGAGCCGCCTCACGCGAGTTGACTATCCTTGGCGCGAGGGTCCAGCCTGATAGCTGCAGGCTGGACCCTCCCTATGACGCCAGGTGGACCGATGCCTGCGGGTCGGCCTCCAGCTTGCGGTTGAGGTCAATGTCGACCCAGACGGTATGTCCGAGGGTGCTGCTGCCGTGCATGCCGAACATGAGCGCGAGCTCGTACAGCATCCGGAGTCCCCGGCCTCCCTCGCTGTAGGAGCCGCCGTACCCCTCCGGCAGAACGGTCGGGATTCCGTGGCCTCCCATGTCGGTGACGGCGACGTAGACCGGGTTCTCGCAGACGATCTCGAGCCCGAACCAGCCGTCACCCCCCTCACCGGAGCGCGTGTGCCGGACCGCGTTCGCGGCCAGTTCGCCGACGGCCAGCGCGACGATGTCCACGCAGGGCATGCCCACGAACAGAGCCTCGGCGAACGCCCGGGCCGCCCGCACCTGGTCGGCGCGGCCCGCGTACACCCGACGCCAGCGCATCCTTCCCGACGACCACAACCATTCGTCGGCCGTTGAGCCGACCAGTTTCGTGTTTCCCATCTAGTTTTCCTCCTTTGTTCGCCGTCCGCCGCCGAGGATCGGCGCGCATGTCACGGACGGCCGGACAGCAATTGACGCTCGCCTCGGCGGCCAAGGTCAAGTCCGGATTCTTCTTCCAAAAACTACGCCGGTTCGGTGTCGCAAGATTCCCCCTGAGTTTCGTCCGGCCTGCACAAAACTCCCCGCGAGGACGCCGGCGCCATTAGGCTCCTTCGCACGCACTCGTCACGACCGGGGGGACTGTGGAAGCTCAGGAGATCGAGGTCAAGTACCGCGTGATCGAGCAGGATGCGCTGCTTCACGCCTTGACCGATCAGGGAGTCTCGCTGTCCACGCCAGTCCTCCAAGAGGATCAGGCGTACGCACCGACGTGGTGGGACTACGGCAAGCCCAAGACCGGTGTCCCGTTCGGACGTCTCCGGACCGTGCAGGGCAAGCACCTGTTCACCGTGAAGACCCCGCAGGACAACGAGATGGCCTGCCTGGAGGCCGAGACGATCGTGGCCGACGCCGAGCAGATGCACGACGCGCTACTGCAGATGGGGTTCCGCCCAACAGTCCGGATCGTCAAGGAGCGTCGGACCGGCCGGGCGGGGCGGTGGTCGTTGTGCCTGGATCAGGTCGAGGGCGTAGGACCGTTCCTGGAGATCGAAACAGTGACGACCGCCGACGAGTCGGGCCTGGCCATCCAGGCACAGCTGGACGCATGGGCGAACAACCTGGGGGTCAAGCTGGAGCGGGTGACCGACACCTACGACTCGCTCGTCCGGCTTGCACAGCATCACAGCGCTTGAACCAGTTCAGAACAGCGCGCCGCTGATGGCCGGGTCGGCCGTGGGCAACAAGTTGGGGACGACGTCCAGGGTCACGGTGAGCGCCGCATGGTCGGTGAGCTTGCTGTCACGGGTCTCGTGGAGGTACCGGCAGTCGGTGACCCTGTCGGCGAGGGCCGGCCCGGCGTGGAAGTAGTCGTAGCGGTAGCCGTCGCCGGTCCGGCCGATCCAGGAGTGCGCCTGTTCACCGGGGTACAGGCTCGCGTACGTGTCGACATAGCCGGTCGCCTCCAGCGTCTCCAGGAGTCCGTACTCGAACGGTAGGAAGCCGCGGTGCCGGGGCTCGTGGTCACGGCCGATGACGTTGTAGTCACCTCCTACGAGGGCGTTGGCCGCCAATTCCTGCGGCAAGGACGCCAGGGCCGTCTGAAAGGAGGTGATGAACTGCTGCTTGCGGGTGGTCTTGCTCTGGCTGCGGTCCCGGCTGGGCACGTAGACGGCGACGGCGAAGACCCGTGGCTCGCAGTCCAGGAGGCAGGCGGCGGCCCGTCCGGGCACGGTGACACCATCGAGCTTCGCCGACGAGTCCTCCAGCACTTTGACGCAACTGACGATGGCCGCACCCCGCTCACCTTCGTCCGGAGCCTTGATGACGGTGTGTCCGGCCTCGCGGAAGCGTTCAAGCAGGTAGGCCGTACCGGGCCCCGCGCTGGTCTCGGTGAGCAGCAGCACCTGTTCGGGGCGAGCGGCCAGCCATTCCAGCATGGCTTCAGCACGTGGACGGGCCGCCGCGCCGAGGTTGACGGTCAGGACCGAGAGCACGACGAGGGGTTCCTTCCCAGAGGTTCAACAGTTCGATGCGGCCGAGCATGGCCTTCACTACTTCATTGGGCGCCAAGCCACGGCAGTCGACACGCGCCTGCCGCCAGCGTCGCCGTCCCAGAAACGCGTACGCCTTGCGGTAGAGCGCCAACTCACGGCTGGGCGAGCCGGCCTGCTCAAGCCTGCTGAGAACCTGGCGCTCCTTCAAGCGGGCGGCGATGACCGCGGGATCCTCCTCAAGGTAGACGGTGAGGAACGGGTGCGGCACGAACGCGTTGTAGCGCCAGATCTCCGCCAGGGGCAGCCCGTCGAGGCGTTGCAGGACCAGCGAGGAGGGCAGGTAGCGGTCACTGATGACGACCTTCCCGGCGGCCAGCGCGGGTTCGATCTCGTCGGCCACGTGAGCGGCCCGGTCGGCCGCGACCGCAAGCGCCAGTGCCCGGCCCGACAGTTCCGCCTCGATCTGCCGGATCAGGGCTCCCAGGCGGGAGCGACTCGGCTCGGTGGTCAGGTGGACCGAGTGTCCGCGCATGGCCAGCCGCGTGGCCAGCAGGCGCGCACTGGTCGACTTTCCGACCCCGTTGGGCCCCTCGATCGCTATGAAGATTCCGGTCACGTCGGCCGCCGCCCTATCTGCAGCAGGGGCTTGCCGTCGGTCCGCGGGCACTGCTCGACGTCTACCTCGCCGATGCGTTGCCCGCGCGAGACCACCGCAGCCGGACAGCCCTTTCCGCACGTGCCGTTCAGCGTGCACGAACGACAAGTGTCGTTGTGTCCCATCGCGAGGTGCCCGGCCAGGTCGTAGCCGTCCAGTGCCTCGGTGACCTCGTCCGCAAGGATGTTTCCGACCAGGAACTCGGTGTCAGCGTACTGGGACTGCGGCGTTCGGGCGGCGAAGACCAGGTAGGGACAAACCGCAGTGGCACCGTCGGCGAAGATGTAGATCAGCTTTCCGGCATCACAGCCTGCGAGGGGTTTGTCCTCGTTGGGGAAGCGGATGTGGACCAGTTCGACGCCCTGTCCATCGAAGCGCCTGGTGGCCGCCTCGATGGCGCGCATCGTTTCGTCGGGGGCGGCCAGCCGACCTTGCGACTTGACCCCTCGTCCGAACGATGACAGCGGGTTCATCAGCACGTACTTGGCCCCGATCTCGACCGCGAACGCGCACAGGTCAGCGAACTCTTCCGGGTCGGTGAGCACGTTCGGAGTCGACAGCAGCCCTTGCAGCAGGCCGGCCGCAGCGAGCTTGCGGGTGGTCTCCACCGTCACCTCGAACGAGGCGGAGTTGCCGCGGAACTTGCCGTGCGACGCGGGCCGGAATCCGTCGAGGCTGACGTTGACGTGAACATCGCCCAGGGCGACCAGCTCCGCGATCTGCTCGTCGGTGACGCGGGTGGCGTTGGTGCAGACACCCACCGGCAAGCCCGCCTCGATGACCGCCCGGCAGATCGGCAGCAGCTCGGGGTGGACGAACGGCTCCCCACCGGTCAGCGTGATGCGCTCGACCCGCGCGGCTCGCAGCCGGGGCAGCACCTTTCCGCTGAAGTCGGCCAGCGAGATGTCACCGCCCACCGCCGTCGAGGACACGAAGCAGTGCGCGCAGTGCAGGTTGCAGCGTTCGGTGATCTGCACGAGTGCCTTGCGCTCCCCCTCGCCCACCGATGTCCGGAAGTAGCAGGAGCTGGCATGGGTGTCGAGAATTAAGGACCGTCTCACTCTGGGGCCTCCTGCCCGTCCAAGGTGCTGAAACATCTCTCAGCCCGGCCGTCTCGGATGGCTGCCGGACCCGCCCGACCAGGCCGTCCAGATCTCACCCGCCTTTCCGTTGATCAGCGCAAGAACTGCAGGCGGGAAGACTCCGTGTTCCGTCTTCTGCCTCGGCCAGATCAATGCGAAGCTGCTCGACCTTCCCGCGGGCTACCGCCGACGTCTCTTCGACCGTGCCTCTGAAAAACCGCCCGGTCAGCGCTTCACGGATCGCTTCCTCGACCAGCGCTCCGCAGACTTCAAGCGGCACGCATCCGCCAGGCTTCACCGCCATGGCCGGCCCAGCGCCCGCAGGATCTCCTCGGACAGTTGCTCCGGGCCGCCCGCCTCGATCAGCCTGCCGACGCCCGGCACGTACGCCCACCAACGCCGCGTATGCGACCCCCACCAGCACTGCACCCAGGGGAATCGTTCGCGCAGCCCCTCGGCAGCACGCTGCATCGAAACAGCCGAGTGGGCGGGTGATCTGTCGCCGTAACCGGGGAGCGAAAGTCCGCAATGCCCGCCCATCACCCTTACGGCCCGTTCGTCATCTTTCATCGGGAACGGCTCCTAAAGGTGGCGGTCAGTGATCGAAGCGCCGATAACGCAGTGCGTTCGCTCGGCTACCTGATCGTCACGTTCGGCGGACATTCGGGGAAGGCGCTACCACTAGCCCGACTAGGAACGAGAGCCCGCCCATTCCAAACAGGACTCTCCGCCGCTCAGAGGCGATGCGTAGCCTAGATTTCATGAACGAGCCGCTCGGTTTCTGGTCGACTCCGGCCGTGAGTCAGGCCCTCGCCACCTGCGACGTGCCGACCCTGATGGACGAAATCCGGAAGGCGAGGGGCTGGAGCCAGACCGACCTCGCTGACGCGGTCGGCTACACACAGAGCTGGGCATCCAAGGTGCTCCGCGGGGAGACCTCGCTCACGCTCGCTCAGGTCCGCATCATCATCCGCCGACTCGGCATCCCCCCAGAACTCCTCCGGTTCGGCGATCACCAGATAGACGAGGAAGATCCCACGAATCGCAGGCAATTCGGCAAGCTCGCCGCCTTGGCCCTCTTGCCGTCACCCCGTACCGCGCTCACCACCGGTGAGAACACGGCCGCCGATCTGACGGCCATCACCGGCTCGCAGCGCCGGTTGGACGCGTCCTTCTGCTCCCGCGACCTCATCGATGGCGTCCGCTCGCACCTGGAGCTGGCCGTCCGAGCCCACCGCTCCGCAGGCCCACACGCCCCCGTCGTCGCCGCCGCCGTCAGCGAAGCCGCCGGTTTCGCGGCCTGGCTGTCGATGGACATGCTCGACCTCGGCAGCGCCCGTACCTACTACCGCCAGGCGATCACCGCGGCGAAGCTCGCCAAGAACGACGTGCTCGCCGTCTACATGACCGGGAGCCTCGCCGCCTTCGAGATCGACGCCGCCGGAGACCCGCTGCTCGGCCTCGCCATGATCGACAAAGCCCGCAAGACGCTACCGCTCTCCGCCGGAAGCACACCCACCGCCTGGCTGGCCTCCCTCGAAGCGCTCGCGCACGCCTCCAACCCCCACCCCGACGAGCACGCCGCAACCCAGGCAATCAGGACCGCTGAGCGCGCCATCGCCCGCACCGACGGCCCACCGCCCTGGCCTTGGGTCTACCCCTTCGACCTGACCAAGCTCGCGCGCATCCGAGCCTCAATCGCCGTCCGCCTGGGCCAACCCTCCGAAGCGGCTCGCGCATTCGCCGAGTCGCTTCCGACCGCCCAACCGGCACCCAAACAGGCCGCACTGACCACCCTGGAAGTAGCGACCGCAGCCTGCCAACGCGGCGAAACCGACGAGGCGTTCACCCTCGCCCTCGACGCCCTCAACACCGGCATCACCTACGGCTCCGAACGCATCATCAGACAAGCCCGCCAGTTCCGCTACAGCAACGCCCCCACGACCACGCCCACCGTCGCCCGCTTCGACGACCGACTCAGAACAACCCTGCTCTAGGAGAACCCGTTGCGCATCGCCATCTCCGGCCACCGCTCCCTACCACCCGCCACCGAAGCCCTGGTAGCCGAAGCGCTCAACGAGGCTCTCTCCCCCATCAGCGACAACATCACCGGCCTGACCTGCCTCGCCGACGGCGCCGACACCCTGTTCGCCCGAGCCGTCCTCGCCCACGGTGGCCGGATCGAGGTCATCGTCCCGGCAGAGCAATACCTCGCTGGCCTACCCGACGAGCACCACGCCGAGTACCGCAAGCTCCTCGCCCAAGCCGTGCAGGTGCACCGCATGCCCTTCAGCGAGTCGACCAGCGATGCCCACATGTCCGCTAGCCAACACATGCTGACCCTCGCCGACGCACTCTGGGCCGTCTGGGACGGCCAACCCGCACGCGGCTACGGCGGCACCGCCGACGTAGTCCAAGCCGCCCACGACCTCGACAAACCCGTTCGAGTGATCTGGCCCTCTGGCGCCGACAGAGGTTAACCCAAGGACGCACCACTCGCCTTAGCCTCGATCCACCGATGGTGTATCGAGGTCGATCTCTCGGTCTTTTCGGGAGGACGGTTGAGTTGTCGGCCGCCCGCGGGCAGGGGTG
>NZ_JBEORG010000074.1:0-17669 GCF_040302145.1 Spirillospora sp. NPDC127506
GCGCCCCTGGCCCCCCGCCGGCCCCGCGGGGGTCTCCCCGTTTGCCTCCCCCCGGGGGGGGCCCCGGCCCCCCCGGGGGGGGGGGGGGGCGGGGGGGGCCCCGCCCGGCGGCCCCCCCCCGCGGCCGCACCGGTCACCGCCGCCGGCTCAGTACGCGGCGAGCCGCGCCCGCGCCTCCTCGACCGCGGGCGGGAGGGGGCGGCGGGCGCGGGCGACGGACGGCAGGGCGCGGACCGCGGCGGCCAGACCGGCGCGGCCGTCCCTGCTGGTGAGCGCGGACGCGGCGGCGCGGGCGACGGACGGGAGCGGGTGGCGCAGCCACGCGGTGAGCAGCCGGTTGCGGACCTCCCGGCGCCGCCGCCCGGCCGGGTCACGGCCCGACCTGGACGGATGGTGGTGGACGACGAGCTCCGGCACGTAGGCGAGGCCCCATCCGGCGGCGGCGAGGTCGAGCGCGAGCAGCTCCTCCTCGCCCGCGAAGTGCAGGACGCCGGAGAAGCCTCCGGCGGCGAGGAACGCGTCCCGGCGCACGACGGCCGAGCAGGCGAGGAAGCCGAGGACGGCCGGCCCCGGAGACCCTTCGGGCCGGCCGAGCGGCGCGGCCGCCATCTGCGCCGACACCGGCTCCAGCCGCTCCTCCCCGCCGACGAGGACGCGTGCGGCGAGCAGCGCCGTGCGCGGGTGGGCGTCGAGGATCTCCACCGCCCGCTCCAGCGCGCCGGGCGCCCACCAGGAGTCGTCGTCGGCGAACGCGATGTACCGGGTGGCGGCGCGCTCGGCGCCGGCGTTGCGGGCGGAGGCGCCGAGGTTGCGGGGCAGCCGCAGGACGGTGGCCCCGGCCGCCTCGGCGACGGCGGCGGTGCCGTCGGCGGAGGCGTTGTCGGCCACGATGACCGGCGCCTCGTGGCGGCGGAGGCTGCGGCGCAGCTCCGGGGCGCGGTCGCGGGTCGCCACCACGACCGTCACGTCGGGGGTCGCGTCGGGCATCGGTTCCTCAGCTCACGTAGCGGCGGGCCGTCGATTCCCGCTGGGCCGTCTCCAGGGTGCGCAGCCGCTCCTCGACGTCCGGCGGCAGCGGGCGGCGCTCCCGCGCCACCCAGGCGAGCCCGGCGGCGGCCTCGGCCAGCGCGCCCGCGGTGACGCGGTCGCGCGGCAGCGTGCGCAGCAGCCCGGCGGTGCGGCGGACCGCGGCCGGCAGCGGGCGGCGCAGCCAGGTGAACCACAGCGTGTTGCGTATGCCGTGCCTGCGCCGCAGGTGCGGGTCGCGGAGGCGGGACGGCTCGTGGTGGACCACGGCGTCCTCGGCGTAGCAGAGGTGCCAGCCGAGCGCCATGCATGAACCCGCGGGTACCCGGCTTCCCGCCCGCTATGTGCACGTAGCCCGCGCGACCTGCTGGTTCCTCCAGCGGCGACTTTCCGGACTTGAGCGTTTAGGTCCACCGCTATCGGCAATGCCGAATCACCTACAGGGGATTCGCTCCCGGCGAGAACGCCAGAGCCGATGTCTAAGACGACGTCATCGGCACGCCATCGAACGCTGCGCCGAAACGGGGCCGACATGCGCGTGCTCGGAATCAACGCCGTCTTCCACGACCCGGCCGCCGCGCTCGTCGCGGAGGGAAGGGTCGTCGCGGCCGCGGAGGAGGAACGCTTCAGCCGCCGCAAGCACGGGAAGCGGCCGGTCGCGTTCTCCGGATGGGAACTGCCGGAGCGGGCCGCCCGCTGGTGCCTGGAGGAGGCCGGGCTGGAGCCCGGCGACCTCGACGCCGTCGCCTACTCCTACGACCCGTCGCTCGTCGAGCCCGGGCTCGGCGGGCACGACGGCGAGTGGGAGCGGCTGCGCACCCTGTACGCGCGGCGCGCACCGAACTTCCTAGCGACGGCGCTGCCCGGCCTCGACCCGGGCATCGTCCGGTTCGTCCCGCACCACGTGGCGCACGCCGCGTCCGCCGCGCTCGCGGCGCCCGCACCCGGCGACGGGGACGTGCTGGTCCTGGACGGCCGCGGCGAGTCCCACTCGCACCTGGCGGGGACGTACGAGGACGGCGTGCTGACGCCGCTGCGCGCCCAGCGCCTCCCGCACTCGCTCGGCCTCATGTACGAGGAGCTTACCGAGCACCTCGGATTCCTGCGCTCCAGCGACGAGTACAAGGTCATGGCGCTCGCGTCCTACGGGGAGCCGCGCTTCCTGGACGAGCTGCGCGAGCACGTCCGCGCGACGGGCGACGGCGGGTTCGCGGTCGCCGGCATCGACTGGGGCTCGCTCGCCAAGGCCCGCGGGCCGGACGGCGAGTGGACCCGCGACCACGCCGACCTCGCCGCCAGCGTCCAGGCCCGCCTCGAAGAGGTGCTGCTGGACCTGGCGGCCTGGCTGCACGGCGAGACCGGCTCCCGCCGGCTGATGCTCGCCGGCGGCGTCGCGCTCAACTGCGTCGCCAACTCCCGGCTGGCCGAGGACGGGCCCTACGACGACATCTGGGTGCAGCCCGCGGCGGGCGACGCCGGCACCGCGCTCGGCGCCGCGCTCCACGTCGCCCGGGACGGCGGCGACCCGCTCACCGGCATGCCCGGCGCGGACCTCGGCCGCCGGTGGGACGACCGGGAGATCGCCGCGCGGCTCGACACCGCCGAGATCCCCTACGAGCGGCCCGGCGACCTCGCCGCCGCCGTCGCCGAGGCGCTCGCCCGCAACGAGATCGTGGCGTGGTTCCAGGGCCGCTCGGAGTTCGGGCCGCGCGCGCTCGGACACCGCTCCCTGCTCGCCCACCCCGGCCACGCCGGCAACGTGGAGCGGCTCAACGACGTCAAGGGCCGCGAGCAGTTCCGGCCGATCGCGCCGATGGTGGCGCTGGAGCGCGCCGCCGAGATCTTCGAGGGCCCGCTCCCGAGCCCGTACATGCTGTTCGTCCACCGCGTCCGGCCGGAGTGGCGCGCGCGGATCCCGGCCGTCGTGCACGTGGACGGCACCGCCCGCGTCCAGACGGTGTCGGCGGACGACGAGCCGCTCGCGGCGCGCCTGCTGGCGGAGTTCCGCCGCCGGACCGGGCTGCCCGTCATCGTCAACACCAGCCTGAACACCGCCGGCCGCCCGATGGCCGACGACCCGCGCGACGCCCTGGAGTGCTTCGGCTCCGCGCCGGTCGACCTGCTCGCCATCGGGCCGTACGTGGTCCGCCGCCGGGAGGTGCACGGTTGAACGGCTGCACCGTCGTCATCCCCACCGCCGGCCGGGAGAGCCTGCGCGTCACGCTGCACGCGCTGCTCACCGCGATCGACCGCGCCCCCGGCTCCGCGCCGCGCGAGATCATCGTCGTGGACGACCGCCCCGCGCCCGGCGCGCCGCTGCCGCTGCCGCCCTCGGCCGGGCCGGAGATCCGCGTGATCAGGTCCGGGGGCCGCGGGCCCGCCGCCGCGCGCAACGCCGGCTGGCGCGCCGCCGCGACCGAGTGGGTGGCGTTCCTGGACGACGACGTCGTACCCGAGCCCGGCTGGCCCGCCCGGCTCGCCGCCGACCTGGCGGGCCTGCCGCCCTCGGTCGCCGGGTCGCAGGGCCGCGTCACCGTCCCGCTGCCGGCCGGCCGGCCGCCGACGGACTGGGAGCGCAGCACCGCCGGGCTCGCGAGCGCGGACTGGATCACCGCCGACATGGCCTACCGGCGCGGCGTCCTCGCCGAGCTGGGCGGCTTCGACGAGCGGTTCCGCCGCGCCTACCGCGAGGACGCCGACCTGGCGCTGCGGGTGCTGAACGCCGGGCACGGCCTCGTCCTCGGCGACCGGCGCATCACGCACCCCGTCCGGCCCGCCGGGTTCTGGACGTCGGTGCGGGCGCAGGCCGGCAACGCCGACGACGTCCTCATGCGGCATGTGCACGGGGCGTCCTGGCGGGCCCGCGCCGGCGAGGGCCGCGGCCTGCTCGGCCGGCACGCGCTCACGACCGCGGCGGGGCTCCTCGCGCTCGCGGCCGCGCCGAAGAGCCGCGCCGCCGCCGCGGCCGCGGGCGGCGCGTGGGCCGCGCTCACCGCGCGGTTCGCCTACGAGCGCATCCGGCCGGGCCCGGGGACGCCGGGCGAGGTGACCGCGATGCTGGTCACCAGCGCCGCCATCCCGCCCGCCGCGGTCTGGCACCGGCTCCGCGGCCTCGCCGCCCACCGGCGGGCGCGATGCCGGGGCGGGCCGCGCGCCGTGCTGTTCGACCGGGACGACACCCTGATCAGGGACGTCCCCTACAACGGGGACCCGGCGCGGGTCGAGCCGATGCCGGGCGCGCGCCGCGCCCTGGACCGGCTGCGCCGGCACGGCGTCCGGATCGGCGTCGTGTCCAACCAGTCCGGCGTCGCCAAGGGCCTCATCGCCGCCGGGGACGTGCGGCGCGTCAACGCCCGCGTCGAGGAGCTGCTCGGCCGGATCGACGTGTGGGAGTTCTGCCCGCACGACGACGGCGACGGCTGCGCGTGCCGCAAGCCGGAGCCCGGCATGATCGAGCGGGCCGCCGAGCGGCTCGGGGTGCCGCCCGCCGACTGCGCCGTCATCGGCGACGCCGGCGGCGACATCGAGGCCGCGGCGGCGGCCGGCGCGCGCGGCATCCTCGTGCCGACCGGGCGGACCCGGCCGGCGGAGATCGCGCGGGCGCCGGAGACGGCGCCGACGCTGGACGCCGCCGTCGATCTGGTCCTCGGCGGAAGGCGGCGGCCATGAGAGTGCTCGTCGCACGCCAGGACAACATCGGCGACGTGCTGCTCGCCGGCCCCGCCGTGCGGGCGGTCGCCGCCCGCGCCGACGAGGTCGTGCTGCTGTGCGGGCCGCGCGGCCGCGCCGCCGCCGACATGCTGCCCGGCGTGGACCGCGTCGTCGAGTGGTGCGCCCCCTGGATCGACCCCGACCACGTGCCCGTCGAGAAGGCCGCGGTCGACCGGATCGTCCGGGAGCTGCGCGGCTTCGACCGCGCGCTGATCCTCACCTCGTTCCACCAGTCGCCGCTGCCGCTCGCGCTGCTGCTCCGGCTCGCCGGGACGCCGTGGATCGGCGGCATCTGCGAGGACTACCCCGGATCGCTGCTCGACCTGCGGCATCCCGACACCGACGTCCCCGAGCCGCTGCGGATGCTCGCCCTGGCGGAGGACGCCGGGTTCCCCTCCCCCGCCGACACGCGGCTGCGGGTCCGGGAACCGCTGCCCGACACCGACCACCTCACCGGCGGGCCCGCCTACGTGGTGGTGCACCCGGGGACGTCCGTGCCCGCGCGCGCCTGGCCGCCGGAGCGCTGCGCGGAGGCCGTCCGGCTGCTGCGGGCGGCCGGGCACCGGGTGGTCGTCACCGGCCACGGCGACGAGAAGGAGCTGACCGCGTTCGTCGCCGGCGAGGACGGCCTCGACCTCGGCGGGCGCACGTCCCTGCCGGAGCTGGCGTCGGTGCTGGCGGGAGCGTCCGCGGTCGTCGCCGGCAACACCGGCCCCGCGCACCTCGCGGCGGCGGTGGGCACGCCGGTCGTGTCGCTGTTCGCGCCGACCGTGCCCGCCGCCCGGTGGGCGCCGTTCGGGGTGCCGCTGGCGCTGCTCGGCGACCAGCAGGCGCCGTGCAAGGACAGCCGCGCCCGCGAATGCCCGGTCGACGGGCACCCGTGCCTGGCGTCCGTCAGCGCCGACGAGGTCGCCGCGGCCGTGGAGATCCTGGCGTCGGTGGAGGAGGTCCCCACCCGATGAGAGTCCTGATGTGGCACGTGCACGGCTCGTGGGCGACGTCGTTCGTCCACGGCGCGCAGACCACGCTCGTCCCCGTCGTCCCCGGCCGCGGACCGGACGGCAGGGGGCGGCCCGACACCTTCACCTGGCCCGACCGGGCGGTCGAGGTGCCGCCCGAGCGGCTCCGCCACGAGGACGTGGACGTCGTCGTCCTGCAGCGCCCCCGCGAGCTGCGGCTGGCCGAGGAATGGCTCGGGCGGCGGCCCGGACGCGACGTCCCCGCCGTCTACGTCGAGCACGACACGCCGCGCCGGACCCCGTCCGACGCGGGGCTCCCGGAGGAGGTCGTGCCCGACAGCCGGCACTTCCTGCACGACCGCTCCGACATCCCGGTCGTGCACGTCACCCACTTCAACGGGCTGTTCTGGAACTGCGGCCGCGCGCCGACCACCGTCATCGAGCACGGCGTCGCCGACCCCGGCTACCGGTACACCGCCGAGATGCCCCGCGCCGGCGTCGTCGTCAACGACCCGCTGCGCCGCGGCCGCGTCGCCGGCACCGACCTGCTCGCCGAGCTGGCGGCGGCCGTCCCCCTCGACCTGTTCGGCATGAACGTCGCCGGCGCGCCCGAACGCCTCGGCATTCCCCCCGAGTCCCTCTGGACCTTCGAGGACCTGCCGCAGGCGAGGATGCACGAGGAGCTCGCCCGCCGCCGCGTCTACGTCCACCCCTACCGGTGGACCTCGCTCGGCCTCGCGCTGATCGAGGCCATGATGCTCGGCCTGCCGGTGGTGGCGCTCGCCACCACCGAGGCGGTCGAGGCGGTGCCGCCCGAGGCGGGGGTGCTGTCCACGCGCGTCGCCGCGCTGGCCGGCGCCGCGCGCACCCTGGCCGCCGACCCGCTGCGCGCGCGCCAGATGGGCAAGGAGGCGCGTGCCCACGCCGTCGACCGGTACGGCCTGGCGCGCTTCCTGCGCGACTGGCGGCGAACTCTCCAGGAGGTAACGCGATGAGAATTGCCATGATCTCCGAGCACGCCAGCCCCCTCGCCGCCAAGGCGGGCCCCGCGGAGAAGGGCCTGGGCGGGGCGGACGGCGGCGGGCAGAACGTGTTCGTCGCGGAACTGGCCGCCGAGCTCGGCCGCCGGGGCGACTACGTCACCGTCTACACGCGGCGGGACGCCCCCGCCCTGCCCGGCCGGGTGCGGCTCGCGCCCGGCGTGACCGTCGAGCACGTCCCGGCGGGCCCGCCCGAGCACATCGCCAAGGACGCCCTGCTGCCCTGGATGCACGACTTCGGGACGTACCTGGAGCGGCGCTGGGCCGCCGACCCGCCCGACGTCGCGCACGCCCACTTCTGGATGAGCGGCCTCGCCGCGATCCAGGCCGCGCAGCCCGCCGGGGCGCGGCGCGTGCCGGTCGTGCAGACCTACCACGCGCTCGGCACCGTCAAGCGCCGCCACCAGGGCGCCAAGGACACCAGCCCCGCCTCGCGGGTCCGGCTGGAGCGCGCGATCGGGCGCGGCGCCGACGCCGTCATCGCCACCTGCTCCGACGAGGTCGCCGAGCTCGCCGCGATGGGCGTCCCCGGCGACCGCGTCCGGGTGGTGCCGTGCGGGGTCGACCTGGGCCTGTTCACCCCGGACGGCCGCGCCGCCGGCCGCGGGGACGGCGGCCCGCACCGCATCGTGGCGCTGTCCCGGCTCGTCGAGCGCAAGGGCGTCGACACCGCCATCCGCGCGCTCGCGCACCTGCCGGGCGCCGAACTGGCCGTCGCCGGCGGGCCGCCGCGCGGCGCCCTGGACGCCGACCCCGAGGTGCGCAGGCTCCGCCGGGTCGCGCGGGACGCCGGCGTCGCCGGGCGCGTGGAGTTCCTCGGCCGGGTCGGCCGCGCCGAGGTGCCGCCGCTGCTGCGCTCGGCGAGCGTCGTCGTCACGCTCCCCTGGTACGAGCCGTTCGGCATGGTTCCGCTCGAGGCCATGGCCTGCGGCGTGCCCGTGGTGGCGAGCGCCGTCGGCGGGCACCTCGACACCGTCCTGGACGGCGTCACCGGCGCGCTCGTCCCGCCGCGCGACCCCGAGGCCGCGGCCGGCGCGATCCGGGCGCTGCTCGCCGACCCGGCGAAGCGGGCCGCGATGGGGCGGGCGGCGGGCGACCGGGCCCGCGAACGCTACTCGTGGGCGCGGGTCGCCGCCGCCACCGCCGAGGTCTACCGGCACGCCGCCGCGCTGGGCGAGGTGGCCGCATGACCGCGCAGACCGGCGTCGGCACCCGGACCTCCACCGTCCACGACGCGCGGCTGGAGGCGCTCGCCGAGGCGGCGCTCCGGTTCCGCGACCAGATCCCCACCGTCGAGACCTGGGGCCGCCGCCTCGCCCGCGTGCTGCGCGGCGGGGGCCGGCTGCTCGTCTGCGGCAACGGCGGCAGCGCCGCCGAGGCCCAGCACCTGACCGCCGAGCTCGTCGGCCGGTTCGAGAGCGAGCGGTGCCCGCTGTCGGCGATCCCGCTGCACGGCGACACCTCTTCGGTCACCGCGATCGGCAACGACTACGGCCCGGTCGACGTCTTCGAGCGGCAGGTGCAGGCGCACGGCCGCCCCGGCGACGTGCTGGTGTGCCTGTCGACCAGCGGCCGCAGCCCCAATGTGGTCGCGGCGGCGCACCGCGCCCGGCGGCTCGGGCTCTCGGCCTGGGCGGTCACCGGGCCGGGCCCGAACCCGCTCGCGGCGGCGTGCGACGACGCGATCACCGTGGACGCCGTGTCCGCCTCGACCGTCCAGGAGATCCACCTCGCCGCGATCCACCTGCTGTGCGGGGTGGTCGACGAAGCGCTGGGAGCGTCATGACCGCGCCGCTCGTCGTGGTCGGCGACGTCCTGCTCGACATCGACATCGTCGGCACCAGCAGCCGGCTGTGCCCGGACGCGCCCGTCCCCGTCGTGGAGCAGGCCGAGGAGCGGCCCCGCCCCGGCGGCGCGGGCCTCGCGGCGCTGCTCGCGGCGGCCGCCGGACGCGAGGTCGTGCTGGTCACCGCGCTCGCCGACGACGAGCCGGGCCGGCGGCTGCGCGCGATGCTGGAGAAGCACCTGGAGGTCGCCGCGTTCCACCTGCACGGCCGCACTCCCTGCAAGCTGCGCATCCGCTCCGGAGGACAGTCGGTGGCGCGCCTGGACGCCGGGGAAGGGCAGGCCCTCGACGGGCCCGTCGGTCCGCGCGTCACCGACGCGATCGCCGGGGCCGGCGCCGTTCTGGTCTCCGACTACGGCCGCGGCGTCGCCCGGCACCGCGCCGTCCGGTCCCTGCTCGGGGAGCTGCCCGCGAGCGCGCCCGTCGTGTGGGACCCGCATCCGCGCGGTGAGCCGCCCGTCCCCGGGGTCCGGCTGCTCACCCCGAACGAGCAGGAGGCCGCCCGGCTCGCCGCCGCCGGCGGCGCCGACATCAGCGGGTTCGGGCTGTCGGCCGCCGGGCGGCGCGGCCGGCACCTCGGCCGCGCCTGGGGCATCGACGGCGTCGCGGTCACGCTCGGGGCGGAGGGCGCTCTGCTGTGCGACGGGTCCGGCGCGCCGTTCCTCGCGCCCGCCGAGCCGGCCCGGGGCGACTCGTGCGGCGCCGGCGACGGCTTCGCCGCCGCGGCGGCCGGCGCGCTCGCCGACGGCGCGGCGCTGACCGCGGCCGTCACCGAGGGCGTCCGCCGGGCGTCGGAGTTCGTCCGCGCCGGGGCCGCCGCCGCGCTGTCGGCGCAGCTCGCCGAGACGGGCTCCGCCCGGCTCGTGCCCGAGCGCGGCGAGGACGCCTGGGACGTCGCCGAGCGGACCCGGCGCGCGGGCGGCACGGTGGTGGCGACCGGCGGCTGCTTCGACCTGCTGCACGCCGGGCACGTCAGCCTGCTGCAGCAGGCGCGGCGGCTCGGCGACTGCCTGATCGTGTGCGTCAACTCCGACGCGTCCATCCGGCGGCGCAAGGGGCCGGGCCGCCCGGTGACGCCCGCCGCCGACCGCGTCCGGGTGCTGGAGGCGCTCAGCGACGTCGACGCCGCGGTGGTGTTCGACGACGACACCCCGGAGCCGCTGCTGGAGCGGCTGCGCCCGGACGTGTGGGTGAAGGGCGCCGACTACGCCGGGGCCGAGCTGCCCGAGGCCGGGACGGTCCGGGCGCACGGCGGCGAGATCGTCCTGCTGCCCCTGCTGGAAGGGCGCTCCACCACGCGCCTGCTCTCGACCACGCAGACCACGAAGGGAAGTGCGTCATGAACGTCCTCATCACCGGCGGCGCCTCAGGGCTCGGCGCGGCCGTCGCGCGCAGGGTCGCCGCCGACGGCGGCCGGCCCCTCATCCTGGACCGGCACCCGCCGAAGGACGACTTCGAGCACATGCAGGCCGACCTCGCCGACCGGCGGTGCGCCGAACGCGCCGTGCACGGCCTGGCGCGCGCCGCCGGCGGGCTGAACGCCGTCGTCACCGCCGCCGGCATCGACGCCTGCGGGACGCTCTGCGACGTCCCCGCCGAGGACTGGGAGCGGGTCGTGCAGGTGAACCTGCTCGGCACCGCCGCCGTCGTCCGCGCCGCGCTCCCCTACCTGGAGAACGAGCCGCACGGGCGGGTCGTGACCGTCGCGTCCACGCTGGGGTTCCGTGCGCTGAGCGACGCGACCGCGTACTGCGCGTCCAAGTTCGGGGTCGTCGGGTTCACCCGCGCGCTCGCCGCCGAGATGGCGGGGCGGGTCGGCGTCACGATGATCGTGCCGGGCGGGATGGACACCGCGTTCTTCGACGACCGCCCCGACCGGTACAAGCCCGAGGCGGACGCCAAGCTGAACCGGCCCGAGGACGTCGCGGCGACCGTCGCGTTCGCGCTCGCGCAGCCGGCCGGCTGCGAGGTGCGGGAACTCGTCGTCTGCCCCTCCGCAGAGCCGTCGTGGCCGTGACCGCCCCCGGCGGTCCGGCACGTCGCGTCCTGGTGCTGCGGGCGCTGGGGCTCGGGGACCTGCTGACCGCCGTCCCGGCGCTGCGGGCGCTGCGGCGCGGCATGCCGGGCGCGCGGATCGCGCTGGCCGCGCCGGCGGTGCTGGAGCCGCTGGCCCGCGCGACCGGCGCGGTCGACGAGGTCCTCCCGGCGGCCGGCCTGGACGCTCCGCCGCCGGCCGCCGGGACGGTGGACGCGGCCGTCAACCTGCACGGCTCCGGGCCGCGGAGCCACCGGCTCCTGGCGGCCCTGGCGCCGCGCCGGCTGCTGGCGTTCGCCTGCCCCGACGCGCCGCACTCCGGCGGGCCGCAGTGGGACCCCGGCGAGCACGAGGTGGCGCGCTGGTGCCGCCTCACCGGCTTCTACGGGTTCGCCGCCGACCCCGCCGAGCTGGACCTGCCGGCCCCGGCGGCCGCGTCGCCCGCGCCGGGCGCCGCGGTCGTCCACCCGGGGGCGGCGTTCCCGGCGCGCCGCTGGCCCGCCGAGCGGTTCGCGGCGGTCGCGGCGGCGCTGCGGGACCGCGGCGAGCGCGTCGTCGTCACCGGCGGGCCCGGCGAGACGCCCCTCGCCCGCCGCGTCGTGGAGCTCGCCGGGCTGGACCCGGCCGCCGACCTCTCCGGCCGCACTCCCCTGCCCGAGCTGGCCGCGCTCGTCGCGGCGGCCCGGCTGGTGGTGTGCGGCGACACCGGCGTCGCCCACCTCGCGACCGCCTTCCGCACACCGTCGGTGCTGCTGTTCGGCCCGACGCCGCCCGGCCGGTGGGGACCGCCCGACCGCGCCGAGCACCGCGTCCTGTGGGCGGGCCGCCGCGGCGACCCGCACGGGCGCGAGCCCTGCCCCGGCCTGCTGGAGATCTCCGCGGACCAGGCCGTCGAGGCCGCCGGGGCGGTGCTCACCCATGAGAACCGATGAGGGGGAGAGATGAGACATCCACGCGCCGTCGTCACCGGAGGATCCGGATTCCTCGGCTCGCACCTGTGCGAGGCGCTCCTCGCCCGGGGGATCTCGGTGGTGTGCCTGGACAACCTGCTCACCGGGACGTCCCGCAACATCGCGCACCTCACGGGCCGGCGGGACTTCAAGTTCGTGAAGCGCGACCTCACCGAGCCGGTGCACGTCCCCGGCGACGTCGGCTACGTCTTCCACCTCGCCTCGGCCGCGTCCCCGGCCGACTACCTGCGGTTCCCGATCCAGACGCTGGAGGTCGGCAGCCAGGGCACCCGCAACGCGCTGGACCTCGCCGAGGCCAAGGGCGCCCGGTTCGTCCTCGCCTCCACCTCCGAGGTGTACGGGGATCCGCTGGTGCACCCGCAGCCGGAGTCGTACTGGGGCAACGTGAACCCGGTCGGGCCGCGCAGCGTGTACGACGAGGCCAAGCGGTTCGGTGAGGCGCTCACGTCGGCGTTCCGGCACGCCCGCGGCCTCGACGCCGCGATCGTGCGGATCTTCAACACCTACGGGCCGCGGATGCGCCCCGACGACGGGCGCGCCGTCCCGACGTTCGTGCGGCAGGCGCTGACCGGCGAGGACCTCACGGTCACCGGGGACGGCTCGCAGACCCGCTCGATCTGCCACGTGGACGACACCGTCCGCGGCATCCTCGCCCTCGCCCTGTCCGCCCATCCGGGCCCGGTCAACATCGGCAGCCCGTACGAGATGTCCATGGGCGACCTCGCCCGGCTGATCATCGATCTCACCGGCTCCAGGTCGGGTATCCGGTTCATCGGCCGCCCCGAGGACGACCCGAGGGTCCGGCGCCCCGACACCGCCCTGGCCGAGGGGGCGCTGGGCTGGCGCCCCCGCGTCACGGTCGAGCAGGGCCTGCGCGGCACCATCGAGTGGTTCGGCAGGGAGCTGCTCGTCGCCCGCCCCGCCTGACCCGCGCGCGCCCGCGCCCCGGCGGCCGCGATGCGCCTCATCGCGGCCGTTTCGCGCGCCCGGGGCCGGCGCTCAGCCGGTGTGGCCGGCCGACACCAGCTCCCGGAGGTCGCCGGGGAGGCTGCCGCGCACCTTGTCCAGGATCCCGCCCTCGGTCGCCTCGTCGGTCACCTCCAGCACGACGCGCGCCAGGTACGCCGAGCGGGGCTCGTCGGTCCCGGACCGGTTCGCGACGCGCTCGATGAAGGCGTGCCGGTCGAACCGCTCGCCGGTCCCCGCGCCGCCGTAGACCTCGGTCCGGCGCAGATGCTCGCCGATCTCGTGCGGCAGTTGCGCCGCGAGGTTGTCGGCGAGGCCCTCGGGGATCCGCTCGCCGAGGGTCTCCAGGACCGCCCGGGTCGCGCGCTCCGCCTCGCCGTGGCCGGAGAGGTGCGCGCGGTTCTGGACCTGTCCGATGAACTCTTCGTGCCGCATGGCGGACGCTCCTTCCTGCATATGAAATGCAGAAAATGCCCGTTATGTACGCTCCGTAACGCGTGCGGCATGGCGTGCGCCGTCAGCGCGCGCCGAGCACGTCCAGCAGTTCGCCGATCACGGCGCCGTCCGCCGCCGCCGCAGGCGCCCGCGCGGCCCCCTCGGGCGACAGCGCCCACTCCCACCACCGGTCGAGCTCCGCCGGGTCCAGCAGCGGCTCACCCCGACGCGGCTCCGGCACGGTCACGACGGCGGGCCACGACCACGCGCGCGCCTGCGCCGCCACCTTCGCGCCGCCGCCGACCGGGTCCACGGCCAGCGCGGGGACGCCGTTCTTCAGCGCCAGCACGAGGCCGTGCAGCCGGGTCGTCACCACCAGGTCGAGCCGGCGCAGCGCCGACTCCAGCTCGGCCGCCGTCCCGAACAGGCGCCAGTCGCGCGGATCGAGCCGCGTGTCCAGGGGCAGCCGCGCGCACTCGCGCGCCGCGAGCCAGTCCGTCAGCTCGCGCTGGATCCGGTCGTGCAGCCGCCGCCCGCCGTACTCCGGCTGGCCGGGCGCGAGGACGACCCCGACGACGGGCACGGACGGGGTCGCGGGCAGCGCCGCCAGATCGCGCCGCGGCGCCTCCGCCGGCGCGTCGCGGGCGAGGACGGCGTCGAACCCGGCCACCGCCGGGTCGTCCGGGTCGATGACCGAAACGCCCACGGCGACGCGGGTGCAGCGCGCGTACCGGCGGTGCAGCTCCTCGATCTGCGGCCCGTGCAGCGGACCGCACGCGAACACCAGGTGCGTGTAGGACGCGGGGTCGGCGCGGTCGAGCTCCAGCCCGCCCGGCCGGAAGACGGGGCTCCACGCGAGGTCGCATTCGACGCCCGCCTCGGCCAGCCCGCGCCGGACGGCCTCCATGGCCAGGACGTCGCCCGCCGTGGCCTCACCGTGGAGGAAGCTGGGCCACCCGGCCACCAGGACACGCATCCGCCGACCTCCCCGCGCCATGTAGCGATCGGCCCGTGGCGTGGGTGCTACCCACGGCCGCCCGTCCCATGTCCCGGCCGGCCCCGGTTCCGCCGGCGCCCCCGGAATGCCGCGCCCAGCAGGGCGCCCTGCCTCCCAGGCGACACTTCAGACACCTTCCGGTTTACGGACACGGCCTTATGGGCAGAGTCATCTCGCGGCCCACTCGCGAGCTCGGAGCCAAGTGCCCCGAACTGCGAGCCTGGGCCGCGCCACATATCAGCGGCCGGGCAGGTCACCCCTGCAGCGCCTGGGCGACGACCATGCCGCAGTAGGCGGCCCCCAGCCCCGCGGCGATGCTCGCCGCCGCGTTCAGCGCCGCGTACGAGCGCGCCCCGGTCTCGGCCAGCCGCAGCGTCTCGTAGCCGAACGTCGAGTACGTGCTCAGGGCGCCGCAGAAGCCCGTCCCGGCGAAGGCCATCACGCCGCCGTCCGCCGGCAGCGCCGCCACGAGCCCCAGCACGAACGACCCCGCGACGTTGACCGTGAACGTCCCCCATGGGAACACCGAGTCGTGCCTGGCCTGGACCGCGCGGTCGGCGAGGTAGCGCAGCGGTGCGCCCAGCGCGGCGCCCAGCGCGACGAGCAGGACCGTCACCCGCCCGCCTCCGCGCCCCGGCGGCGGACCAGCGCCCTGGTCATCCGCACCCCGGCGAGGGCGGAGGCGAGCGCGGCGGCCAGTGTCAGCACCAGGTACGCGAGCCCGATCCGCGGCGCGCCGTGCTCGACCGCCTTCTGGACGTCGACGGCGTAGGTCGAGAACGTGGTGAAGCCGCCGAGCACGCCCACCCCGAGGAAGGGGCGCAGCAGCCGGTGCGCCCGCCGCGGCCCGGTGATCAGCACCATGAGCACGCCGATCAGCAGGCAGCCCGTGACGTTGACCCAGAACACCGGCCAGGGGAACTCTCCCGGGCGGTACGGGAAGGCGGTGCTCAGCCCGTACCGCGCGAGCGCCCCGAGCACGCCGCCGGCGGAGATCGCGCCCAGCGTCTCCCACGGCGCCCGGCGCAGCTCGGCGCGCTGCGCCGGGACGTGCAGATCGACGTCGGGGTCCACGGGAGGGCCGGGCGGGGGCATGGGCGTGTGCATGGCGATCTCCTACCAGTCGCGGCGGCGTTCCGGTAGGGACCGTTGGCGGTCGTCTCCGCGGTTCGCCCGTGCCGGGCGCGGCGGGCCCCACCGCCGCATCCCCCGTGTGCCGGGGTCTGCGCGCGAGTCTACCGGGCGGTCAGGGGCGGGAGTGATCGGCCGGGCCGGGCCGGCCGCCGGCCGGGACCCCGCGCGACTCGACGAACGTCTTGAACCGCCGCAGGTCGCCCCGCACGCGGTGCGTCAGCGCGCCGAGCCGGTCCCCGGCCTTGTCGGCGAAGCCCTCCGGGTCGATCTCCAGCTGCACGGTGACGCGGGTCGTGGTGTCGTCCAGGCGGTGGAACGTGACGACTCCGGCGTGGGTCGGGCCGTTCAGCGACTTCCACGCGACGCGCTCGTCGGGCCGCCGCTCGGTGATGCGGGCGTCGAACTCGCGGGTGACGCCGGCGATGCGCGTCCTCCAGTGCAGGGTCGTGTCGTCGACTCGGCGGACCTCCTCGACGCCGTCCATGAACCGCGGGAACGCCTCGAACCGCGTCCACTGGTCGTAGGCGCGGCGGATCGGGACGGCGACGTTGACCGATTCGGTGATCGTGCTCACGGCTCCACCTCCTGCCTCACCGCCCGGTTACCCGCCTGACGTGCGGCTATCCGCCCGATCACGGCGGCACCGTGTGATCGCCCTCCTGCCGGGTAGGGGGAGCGCACCGAGCGACCGCCCCCTGCCCTCGCCGGCCGCGTCCGCAAAGGAGAGCACTCGCATGACGTCGGCGCAGAACACCCGGTTCAATGACGGCCAGACCGAGATCCTGCTCGCGGAGATGAACCGGCTGCCGGACGGCGACCCCCGCAGGGAGCGGCTCCGGGCGCGGATCGTCGACATGCACGCCCCGCTCGTCCGCGGGGTCGCGCGCCGGTACGCCAACCGCGGCGAGCCCCTGGACGATCTCCAGCAGGTCGCCTACCTGGGGCTGGTGAAGGCCATCAACCGGTTCGACCCGGGCATCGGCGACCGCTTCGTCACCTACGCCTACCCCGTGGTGACCGGGGAGGTGAAGCGGCACTTCCGCGACAAGACGTGGGGCATCCGGGTGTCGCGCCGCATCCAGGAGCTGCGGCCGATCCTGCAGCGCACCGTGCAGGAGTTCACCCGCGAGCACGGCCGCGCCCCCACGACCGCGGAGATCTCCTCCCTCATGGACATCACCGAGGACGAGACCGTCGAGGTGATCATCGCCTGCGACGCGTACCGGCCGCTGTCGCTGGAGGCGCCCGCGGACGGGTCGCCGGGCGGCGAGAACGGCACGGTGGGCGAGTACCTCGGCTCCGACGACCCGGCCCTGGACGCCTTCATCGACGGCCACTCCCTGGGCCCGCTGATCGACGACCTGCCCGAGCGGGAGCGCACGATCCTGCTGCTGCGGTTCTTCGGCAACAAGACGCAGACGCAGATCGCCGAGCAGATCGGGCTGTCGCAGATGCACGTCTCGCGGCTGCTCCGCGCCACCCTCAACCGGCTCCGCATGGGGCTGCTGGCGGAAGGGTGACCGCACGCCCCGGCCCGCGTCCGGCGCGCCGCGGCGTCCGGCGCCGGGCACGGCTCCGGCGTCACGGCCGGGGCAGCGCGCACGCCCCGCCGAGCACGACCTCGCCGCCCTCGCCGAGGCACCGGGCGAGAATGTACGTCTGCTGCCCGTAGCGGGCGCCCCGGCGGACGGTGACCTCGCCGTCGCGGCCGACCTCGCAGGGGTTGTCGAGCGTGCAGCGCCCGCCGTCGTCGTTGCCGGTGTTGTTGACGCCGACGACGCGCCGCGTCCGCGCGTCGACGACGGGTGAGCCGGACGTGCCGTGGACCGTGCCGCACTGGGGCGTGTACCGGATGGAGTCCCGCCACGTCCAGCCTGCCTCGCGCAGCCGGTACACCGTGGCGTCGATCCGGCAGGCGTAGATCTTGCGCCAGTAGCCCGACACGACCCGGATCTCCGTGCCGTCGCGCGGCGCGTCCGCGGACAGCGGCAGCGCGGTGGCGCCGTACCGGCGGCGGATCTCGGCGTAGCTGGCGTCCAGCCGGTAGACGGTCACGTCGGTGTCGGTCATCGTCGCGTACTCGACCCTGGCCGCCCGGAGGGGTCCGAGTTCGCCGCGGCCCGACCGGTCGAGGAGCCGGAACGTCCTCGACGACGGCCGGTCCACGATGACCTCGCCGGCCTCCGGCATCCCCGACTCCAGGCAGTGGCCGTTGGTCAGGACCAGAGCCGCGTCGGCGTCGCGCGAGCGCGGGCCGCGCACGAGCGCCCCGGAGCAGTTGCCGAGCGCGACGATCCCGTCGAAGTCGACCTCCGCCCCGGCGCCGTGCGGCGCCTTCGCCGGGGCCTCGCGCGGGACGGGGGCGGCCTGGCCGCCGCTCGCGGTGAGGGTCCCGGCGGGCGCGGGGGGGGGGGCCCGCCCCGCGCGGGGTGACTCCCGCCCGCGGGCGCCCCTCCACCCCGGCGCGGGGGGGGGGGCGCCCCCCCCCGCCCCCCGGCCGGGGGGCCGCCCCCCCGGCGTCACACCTCCAGGTTCTCCTCGATGTCGCG
>NZ_JBEORG010000075.1:0-16995 GCF_040302145.1 Spirillospora sp. NPDC127506
GATCACCCCTGCCCGCGGGCGGCCGACAACTCAACCGTCCTCCCGAAAAGACCGAGAGATCGACCTCGATACACCATCGGTGGATCGAGGCTAAGACGCGGCAGTGGTCTGTGTAGGGAAGGCGCTTGAGTTCGCCGGACGTCCAGCGGTGGAGCTGGGCACGGCTCGGTGCGGTTCCTGCGAGTTCGGGCGAGATCTTCTTGGCGGTCTCGTTGTAGGCGGCCTGGAACATGCCGTAGCGCTGGAGGCGGCGCTGGCGGATCACGACCTGCAACAAGATCGGTTGGGGAGACACCGGCCGTCCTCTCTGCTGGGGCGTTTCTCAGGCTAGACGCGTTGTGAGATCGAAGACGAGACAAAGTCGAGACGGTCGCAAGACGTTGACGGGCGAGACGAGATGATCACGGCGTCGTGACGCAACGTGACTCATTGGCACGGTGTGGTCATGGTGAGTGATTGCACCTCTTGCAAGGGACGCGGGGTCAAGCGGCGTGTCACGCGGCGGACGTTGACGCCGGGGCACGTGGCGGCCGTTCCGGCGAACAGTCGGCAGGACTCCTGCCCTGACTGCCTGGGGACGGGTCGCGCGTCCGGGCAGCAGGGCGGTGCGCAGTCGTGAACGCGCGGGACGTCGAGTTGCCGCTGCCGGCCGACCTACGAACCTGCCTTCTCGGTCTGGGGCTGACCGTCCGGGTGGATGAAGGCATGCCGGGATTGCTGGTGAGCACCGCGAAGCCGGGACTGTTCGTGCGGGTGTTCGTCGGGGCCTCCGGCCGTACGTTCACCTGGCGACGCGACGACAGCAAGCACCCAGTTGACGACGTGCCGGGCGCGGCGGGCAAGGTCACCCTCTTCGTCACCGCGCAGGCCGGACAACGCAACGGCTCGGCGAACGACCACTTCGACTAGCGCTGTTCGGCTGGCCTCATGGGCTGGCCATAGCGCATTGAACGGCAGAACCGGAGGCGCGGCGAGCACAGTTCGCCGCGTGATCTTCCCAGTTCTCCCTGATCACGTGTGTGGGAGGAACGGGCCGGGGTCCTGCGCCTCCGGCTCTGCTTCCGACGAAAGCGAGAACAGGTGATGGGTCCTTCTCTGTCCCGCGACGCTGAACTTCGCGTGTTGGGCGATCTGTGCCGGGCTCTGGTCAGGCGCGGCCTGTACGTCCAACTGCGCGATGGGATACCTGGCCTGACGGTCACTCGGACTGGCGGAGCATCCCTCGACGTCATCGGCTATGTAGTGGTGAACCGCCGCAAGGATGAGGTCTCCTGGTGGCGGGTCGACAACTTGCACCCGGTCACGGACCTGGACGGCGCGGCTGAACGGATCACCGCGTTCATGAACGAGCCGACCACCCCAGACCTGCCGGGGGTGCGGCCGTGACGTCGTGGACCCAGGGCACGCCGGGCGATGTCACCGCGGCGATCATCACTCTGCAACGCCGGTTTCCGGCCTCGTCGGTCTGGTTCGGGACCCACACGTTCCGATGGTGGGCGATGATGCCGTGCACGGGGCGGTGGGTCCTCCTCGAAGCGGCGACGCCGATGGAACTGGCGAGGCGAATGTCCGAGACTCGCGGGTCGGCCCTGCTGGGGTCCGGTAGTCGTGACAGCCGAGACCGTTGGGGCGCACATTAGCGCTGACCTTGCAAGGCAATCTCGCTATCCGGCTTCCCCATCCTCGGGCCGGCAAGCGTACCGTGACCCCCAGCACGGGCATCATCACTCTCATACGCGACCACCTGAGTGCGCATGTCGGCGATGACTCGTCGGCGCTCGTCTTCGCGGGGCCGAACGGTGGAGTGCTGCGGCGGGGCAACTTCCGGCGGGCGTCGCGGTGGGCCCTGGCCGTGGAAACCCTCGGCCTCCCGAACCTGCACTTCCACGACCTTCGGCACACGGGCAACACGCTTGCGGCACAGAGCGGGGCGAGTCTGCGTGACCTCATGGACCGGATGGGGCATGACAGCGTCCGGGCGGCGTTGATCTATCATCACGCCACGTCCGAAGCGGGCCGCGCGATCGCCGACGCGCTCAACGACAAGATCAAGGCGGAGCGGGACGGCGGGGACGATGACGAGGACGGCGGCCCTACCGGCGTGCTCGTCCCGGTGGCCTAATTGCACGCTAATTGCACGAACGCCCTCATCCATGATCGGGATGAGGGCGTTTTGGCTGGTGGAGCCTAGGGGATTCGAACCCCTGACACCCGGCTTGCAAATCTGCGAGATCACCCCGGATCACAGCTCTGACCTGGGGAACCCATGATCCTTTACTGCCCGCTCTTGCCCCCTGGTGACCGCCTCTAATCGCACGCTAATCGCACGGTGCCCGGCCTGGGCACATACTGTCCAGGTCCGTCTAGATCTCGCGTTAGCAAGCCTGAGCGCTCCGCGCCAACCGGTCCGGGGTGCTCGTTCGCGCGAACGGCGCGCAAGCTGTGACAGACCGTTTCGCGCGAACGAGTGCCCCGGCTCGCGGGGGTCCAGGGGGCGGCGCAGCCCCCTGGTTCGAGCCCGCCCAACCCTCAATCGGTGGTTGGCTCAGCCCAGCGCTATGGAGATCCCCAGATATGCTAGGGCAACTCCCGCATCGCTTGCTCAGCCTCAGCGATTAGCCTTTTAAGTGCGTCGATTTCGGACTGATTCAAGTGCATAATGATTCCCCTAAGTCGCAAATCTTGAGGATCAGAGGCATAGATCTGCACAGATTTATTGCCCATGAACTTGACGGCGGCAATAGACAACTGCCCGCCGAATTTCCCGGCTACAGAGCCGACATTAACGGTAATATCCCTATTGTGCATGGCGCGGATCCTAGCAGTCACTATCGGCGCTTTGCTAGATGTTCGCAGGTCAAGCGGCTGATGTTGCCCGTGGAGACTGCTGCCACCCTGGAGAGTCTGCCATCGTCATGACGGGCCTCCTGTCGCGGCGCTGGCCGCCCTGTCCGCGTCGAGTACGGCATAGATTTATGGGTCGTTCACTGGGCGGGCGGGCGACGTGGCGCGGCGGGACCGGACGGGACAGGCCGCATGCCCGGCGCGCCGGGGCGGGCGGCCGCCGGCGACGCGTAGCGGCGCCCTTGAAGACGTAAAGAAAGTTCTCATCCGGCCCCGTGCGCCGGTCGTGGTGTCAGGTGGCTGACTGGCCTCTCACGTTGAGCAGGGCTCGCATGGTCTCGGCTGGGGTCACGCAGCGGAAACCGGTGTCGTCGTCGAGCATGTCTGCGGAGGCGTCGTTGAACGTGGCGGGTGCGCAGCGCAGGAAGGGGCTCGTGAACGCGCTGCCCTTCAGCTCGTAGCGGCCTGGCTCGGTCTCGGTCGAGCACCAGTCCCAGGTGTTGCCGCACAGGTCGTAGACGCCGTACGGGCTTACGCCGCTGGCGTAGCAGTCAACGGGGGTCGTGCTGCGCTTGCCGCCCTCTCGGCAGTTGACCTTCGCGGGGGTCCGCTGGTTGCCCCATGGGTAGATCTCGCCGCGTGTCCCTCGGGCTGCCTTCTCCCACTGCTGGGCGCTGGGGAGGGCCTTGGCCGACCACTGGGCGTAGGCGTGGGCGTCGTGCCAGGTGACGAACACGACCGGGTGGTTGTCGAGTCCCTCGGGGATGACGCCGTTCTCCCAGTGCTGCGGCGGCTTGTGGTCGGTCGCCGTGACGAACCGGGCGTAGTCGGCGTTTGTGGTGGGGAACACGTCGATGTAGAACGCCGGGAGGTAGACGGGTTCGCTGTTCTCGCCTGCGAAGTAGACGCCGGCCGGGACGAGCGTCATCAGCTTCCCGTCGATGGGGTGTCTGACCTGGTCTTCGTCGCCGACGGGCACGTCCGGCTCTGACTGGGGGCTTGCTGGCTGCTCTGAGGACACGCCCGGATCTTGGGCGGACGCGGCCGGGCTCGTCAAGCCGATCATCTCGGCGAAGCGTGCCTGCACGTCGGGGCTACAGGCGGCGAGGATGGTGTCAAGGCCCTGCTGGTTGATGGGCCGGGGGGTGACGTTCCCCTTCTCCCATCTGACGATCATGCGTTCGCTTACGCCGAGTTCTGCGGCGAACTCCACCTGGCTTACGCGCTTGGCGTCTCGTAGGGCGCGGGCTTCCTTGCCGGTCCAGCGTGAGACTGTGGGGGGCATGTCGGGTTCTCCGTAGCGGGGCGGTGCTCAGACGGCTTCGGCGGGGATCTCTTCGTATTCCTTGCGGAGAGTCGCCAAGATCGGGTGCGCGTCTGGGAACTCCACGTCGTTGATGGCCGTGATCGCTCGTACGCCAATGGCGGTGTTGGTGGCGAACGCGGCTTCCATGCGCGGTAGGTCGGAGAGGTTGACGGGGCCAAGGGATGTCGCGTCGTGCACCTGGTGGAGTAGGCGCATGGTCACGCCTGGGAGCACTTCGGCGTTGGGCCAGATGACTTGCTGTCCGTCGTAGAAGCCGATGTTCCACGTCGCGCCCTCGGAGACGTACAGCTCCGGGTCGGTGAAAACGCAATCGTCGAATCCGTCGAGTTGGGCGTTGCGGCGGTGCCATAGGGCGCCGAACAGGCCGACGTGCTTCTGTTCGGGTAGTTCGCGCACGTACGGGACGGATTGCACCCGCATGGGGGCCATCGGCCATGTCCCGGACGGCCGGGTCGTGACGAGTATCTTCGGCTCGGCTTGGGCTCCGGGGTGGCCTAGCTCTAGGTCGGGGTCGTAGATCGTCACGCGGACGACGAACGCGCCGTCTCGTCCGGCGGTGGCCTGTCGGACGTAGTCGCGGACCTGTTGGCGGTCGAGCTCCTGGCCGAAGAGAACGCGGCAGTCTCGGACGAGTCGCTCTAGGTGGTGTGAAAAGCCTCTGATGTGCTGGTTTTCCATGCGCATCGAGGTGAAATGACCGTAGTTCACCAGAGCTAGCGCTTTGAGCTCATCCGGGGTGACAGGTACGCCGTTGAGTTCAGCCATGGGGCTCAGTCTGTCAGTAGATATGGGCTGCTCACATGGCCGGGTGCAGGACAAGTTCAGTGCTGCGTCGGTGTCAGGACATGGGAAAGGCGCGGTCGACACGACACCGTGGTTGGCATGAGCGGTCGTGTGCGTTCGGAAGACAAGGTGGTGCGGCTCGCCATGCCGCGTCTGCGCGGCAATGACTCGGTGCGGGCCGGCGGGCTGACCGAAGAAGAGCGTCAGGTCCTTCTCGCGGTGCTCGCCGAGGTCACTGCGGAACTCGATGAACTCCACGTCCGGACACGGCAGATCGCGGCTCGGCTTCACCGGGCTGGTACGGCGTCGCCGGTTCACGAGACCGGGGCGGCCTGAGACCAACGACTTCAACTGAGGAACCCTGCGATGGAAACGCGTGCGCACAGCGATGACCCGGTGCTTCGTCGGCTTCAGGAGGAGTTCACCGGTCACCGGATCTGGCGGGCTCGGCGTTGGGACGGGCGTCTCGGCGACTGGGTCGCGACGCTTCACGACTCGGCCTCGGGCGTCGATGCGACGGTGATCCGGTCGGACTCGGCGGCGTTGCGTGAGGCGCTGGTGCAGGAGCGGCAGCGTGCGGGGCGTCCGGTGTTGAAAAGGGCCTGGTGATGGTGGCGTGGACTCCCCCGCCATCACCGGAGGGGGCCGTCCCTGCGCTGGGTGGGGCGGCCTCGGGGGAGGCTGAGGCGGCGCGGCGGGTGCTTATCCCCCCGGATGCACTGGCCGCGCTGCCTCGGCCGTTCACTGCGCGACTGCTGCTCAACCGGCTCGGCCGGGCACTGCGGCGGCGCGGGTGGAGGGTGGAGCACCGTTACGCCGAGACCTTGCCCGTGCTGCGGGTGCACTTCCCCGATGTTGCGGGCCTGGGTGAGAGCGTCACCGTCGTCGGCGGGGATGGGGGGTGGTGGTACCGGTCCAGTACGGGGGAACTGCTGGCGCCGTGCTCGGATGTGGAGCTGGCTGTCCTGCGGGTGATGACGTCGCTAGATCGGTGGATCGCGGCGGCAGGCTCGTCCTGGAGGACGGACGGGGTCTGATGGACGCCGGGGCGGCCCTCGCCGAGATCTCGGAGCGCTTCGGGGTCACGTGCTGGCGGGGGCCCTACACGCGGTCATTGTGGGCGCTGGTGCGCTGTGACCGTGGGTGGCGGCTGGTTGAGGCGGTGTCGGTCCGAGAGCTGGTCATGGCCATCACGCATCCTGACGGGTGGCCGTGGCCGTGACGGCCGTGCGGCGCGGGGGTAGCGGTGGGGCACCGTGGGTTCCTGTGCCGTGCGGTCGTCGCTTGTTGTGGGCGGGCGGGATGGTTGGCGATGCTCGGCTTAGAGATCCCTCGTTCGCTCGTCCAGGTCATCAACCTTCACGCTGAGGCGACGTACCTGCTCCCGGATCTCCTTGAGCTGTCCAAGAAGGAGAGTGAACTCTTCGCTTGGGCCTTCGGCCGTTTCCGCGGCGGGTTCGCCCGCCTCCTCCTCCGGCCGTCTCGTAACAATGCTCGGCGTGCCCTGCCTGCTCATGATGATGTTCTCTTCGCGCAGGACCGCTAGCGCGCGTTCCACTGTGGCGCCGGCCGCGCCGAACCGCTCACCCAACTTGGCTATGGACGGTAGCGCCTCCCCCACCGGGTACCGCCCTCCTGCGATGTCTCTACGCAGCTCGTCAGCGATGCGGACGTAGACCTTCCGGCGGTCCGCTGCACCAGGTTTTCCCATGTCAGCAGCATAACCGGCCCACTCAGGTTCGTGGGTTCCTAGGAAAGTTTCGGTCATCCGCTTGACCTACTCACTTTCCTATGTAACCTATGAATGTAGGTAGCAAGCGATGGCCTGGAGGCTGAAGTGCGCAACATCCCGGTGGACGTGTCGGCGCTGACGTTCGTGTGCGTGTCGCCGCCGCGTCCCAAGCTGGTCAACCAGGAAACGGGGGAGGTGAAGACGGACCGCAACGGGCACACGGTGTTCACGGTCGGTCTGTCGGCCGCCGACATGGCGGGGCGGGTGGACCTGCTCAACGTCGCGGTGGTCGGCGACCAGTCGGTGACGATCGGGGAGGTGGTGACGCCGGTCGGCCTGGTGGCGTTCCCGTGGGAGGCAGTGCTCGGCGGTGAGAAGCGCTGGGGCGTGGCCTACCGCGCCGACCGCATCGCGCCCGTCTCCTCGGTCGCCCCGCCCTCGGCCTCCTCGTCGGATGCGTCCGCTTCGGCGGGCGTGGCCTGAGCGGCGGCCCGGTCATGACTGACTTCGCCCTGGTGCTCGGAGTCCTGGCCGCTGCGGCGGTCGGGCTCTGGGCCTGGCGCCGGTGGCACCCGGCCTCGTTCTGGTACGGCGTCGCCTTCCCGCTCCGCGCGGTGCTCGTCTATCTGACGTGGCATCACGTCGCCTCGGGCTGCAAGCTGACGCGCAACCGGCGGCGGTTCCGGCTCACCCTGGACGCCATCCCGGTGGTGGGGCCGGCCTCCCGGTCCGCTGCAACGGTGGTCGAGCACAAGCGGCGGGTGCGGCGGGTCGACGTCGAGCACGCGCCCCGCCTCGGCGTCCTGCGGCCCACCCGGCTCGGCTGGCGCATGCGCCTGCGGCTCCACGATGGGCAAGTCCCGGCCGACTATGAGAAGGCGGCGGAGGGGATCGCGCACGCATGGCGCGTCCACTCGGTGCGCGTGGTCGACGTCCGGCCCGGCTACGTCACCCTGTGGGCCACGATGCGTGACCCGCTGGTCGACGTGGTCACCGAACCCGAAACCGGCGAACTGCTGACGGTGCGTCCGGGCAAGTTGGAGAACGGTCGTGACTGGCTGATCGACTTCCGGACGGTGCCGCACTGGCTCAACGCGGGCGCGACGCAGTCGGGCAAGTCCAATCTGGCCAACGCGCTCATCAAGGGCCTTGCTCCTCAGCCGGTCGCGCTGGTCGGGTTCGACCTCAAGGGCGGGGTCGAGTTCACCCCGTACGCGCCGCGTCTGTCGGCGCTGGCCACCACCCGCAAAGAGTCCGTCGACCTGCTGTCGGATCTGGTCGGCGAGGTCGAGAACCGGATGGCGCTGTGCCGCGCGCACGGTGCCCGCAACGTCTGGACGCTCCCCGAGCACCTGCGACCGGTCCCCGTCGTCGTCCTGGTCGACGAGGTCGCCGAGCTGTTCCTGATGGCCGACAAGTCCGAGAAGGAGGAGGTGTCGCGCACGGCTACCGCGCTGCTGCGGGTCGCCCAGCTCGGCCGCGCGTTCGCCGTCCACCTGATCGTCTGCGGGCAGCGCATCGGCTCCGACCTCGGACCCGGCGTCACCGCCCTGCGCGCCCAGCTCTCCGGGCGCGTGTGCCACCGGGTCAACGACCCCGAAACCGCGAACATGACCCTCGGCGACCTCGACCCGGCCGCCCTCGACGCCGCACGCGCCATCCCCGCCGAGACACCCGGCGTGTGCGTGGTCGCGGGGCAAGACGGCTCATGGCACCGCGCCCGGTCGGTCTACGTCCCCGAGTGCGAGGCCGAACACGCGGCGCGTGAGTACGCGCACCTGACCCCGGACTGGGACGCGCTGATCGGCTCGGTCCCCGTCGTCGACCCGGCCGCATAACCGGCCCGGCTCCCTCTCCTTTCCTCTCTCTCGGCTCGGTGTGAGCCCTGATCGCGCCACGTCCTTACCCGACCCATGCCCGAAACCGTCCCTGGAGGCTGCCCGATGGTTGCCCGCGTCCGTGTCCTTCGTCCCCGTCCTCGTCCCCGGTTCGTCGCCGTCCCGTCCCCCTCGTCCCCGTCCGGCCCGTCGCCCTCCGGCTCGTCCTCGCCGTCCGGGTCGTCGTCGGCGGTGTCGTCCTGGGACGTGTGGCCGGTCGGGGTCGAGTGGGACGAGTTCCGGTCCCTGCACGTCGCCCGCTGCCAGCGGTGCGCCGACTCCTTCGCGTCCTCGTCCTGCGGCGAGGTCGACGACTGGGCCGACGCGCACCGCTGTGACGCCGAACTGGCCGCGCTGCTGGCCCTGGTCGACGTGCGGCGGGCGGCATGACTCGTCGCATCCTCGGCGCGGTCGCCGACTCCGGCCCGGTGGTGGTGCTGGCGGGCATCGCGGCGGCGGGCTCGTTCACCCACATCCGCGACACCGCCACCGAACACGGTCAACGCGGGTGGATGGCCTGGGCCATCGCCGTGTGCATCGACCTGACATGCGTCATGGCCGCCGGAGAACGCCAGCGCGACAAGCACACCGGACGCGACACCGGGCGGATGTCGTGGCCGACCGTCGTCCTGGTCGGCGGCATCCTGCTGTCGCTGGCCGCGAACCTCGCGCAGGCCGACCCGTCGGTCTGGGGCTGGATCACCGCAGGCACCCCGGCGGGCGCCTTCCTGGTCGCCGTGTCGATGCTGGAACGCCGCAAGGCCGGCCCCCGTCCGGCGGCTCCTCCTTCGCCGGTCCCGGACTCCTTCGGCCACCCGTCCCCGTCCTCGGCTGGCCCGTCCGTCCCGTCCTCGGTCTCGTCGCCGTGGGTGGTGTGGGAGGACGAGCGGCCCACGGTCGCCGCTGCCGTCCCGGCCGTCCAGCACCACGGCAACGAGCAGGGCGAGGACGAGCAGGACGGCCAGACCTCCATCCCGGTGCCCGCCGAACACTCCGCCTCGGCGCCGTCCGCCTCGTCGTCCTCGGCCGCGTCGTCGGGCTCGTCGGCTCCGGCCGGTCCGCTGGTCGACTTCGCGCGCCGTGTCGCCGCCGAACACGAAAGCGAGCACGGGCGGCCGATCACCCGTGACGCGCTCCGCGCCCGGCTCGGGGTCTCCAACCAGCTCGCCTCCGACCTGCTTCGCCAACTCCGCACCGAAACCGCATCCCTCGCCTGACTCACCGGAGGAAACCGCGATGACCACCCACACCACTCACACCGGCATGAGCGGCCAGACCGGCATGACCGGCCCGATCGTGCCCGGTGACCTGTTCGCCCGGCACCAGACCATCACCGGCCTGCGCGCGCTCGCTGACTTCCTGGAGGCCAACCCGGCCGTGCCGGTCAACGAGTACGGACACGACCTCATCATCAGCGTCCGCAACATGGACGACGCCTCGGCCGCCGCGCGGGTCGACCAGTTGGCGGCGCTGCTGGGCGTCGACGTCGACGACGACACCCGCCACGGCGGGCACTACACCGCCACCCGCACCTTCGGCCGCATCTCCTACAGCGTCGTCCACATCCCCGAACAGCGCCACCGCGAACACCACGCCCGCGACAGCTACCGAGACAACATCACCCTCGACACCGACCAGGACACCGGGCGGGCCGCCTGATGACGCTCGAGAACCTGTCGACGTGGCGGCTCCGCTGCCGGGACTGCAACGTCACCGCCGGCGGGCTCGGCTGGGTGACCCTGCTCGGCCTTCGTGGTGGTCCCTCGTGCTCGGCCTGCGGCTCTACCGAGGTGACCGCCCAAGACTCCGCGACCGGATCGGCCATCGCCTTCCCGCGTCCGCTCGCGCCGGTCGGCGAGTGGTGGCAGTGCTGCAACTGCGGCGGGACCGGCCTGGACTCCTACGGCGACACCTGCGCGCACTGCTCCGGACTCGGCAACTGCCAATGACCTGAGCGCCCCCGGCGTGACCGCTCAACCGCCAAGTCACGCCGTCACGTCGGGGACCATCCCCTGTCCCGCACGAACCGGTAAGGAGACCCCTTCATCGTGCCTCACCCTGTCGTCACGCCACAGGATGCCCGGCTGATGGCCAAGATCCTCGACCGGCCGGACTTCGAGCGGTGGGCCGCTCGTGCCCGTGCAACCGGCGGTTGCGCTCAGCCGGTCTTCCTGACCGGAACCGTGCAGCACGTCCACACCGGTACCGGCGAACTGCTGCACAGCTACTCCACCGACACCGAACCCGACGGTGCGCTTCCCGTGGCCTGCAAGACCCGGCGGGCCTCCCGGTGCCCGGCCTGCGCCGAGATCTACCGGGCCGACACCTACCAACTCATCCGGGCGGGCCTGGCCGGTGGCAAGGGCATCCCTGAGAGCGTCTCCGGCCACCCGGCCGCCTTCGTCACGCTGACCGCGCCCTCGTTCGGTCCCGTCCACGCCCGGCGGGCACGCAACGGCGGACGCGTCGACCCCTGCCACCCTCGACGCAACGCCACACCATGCCCGCATGGCGTGGTGGCCTCCTGCACCGTCCGGCACTGCGACGACGACCCTCGGCTCGGCGAACCGCTGTGCCCCGACTGCTACGACTACGCCGGGTCGGTGCTGTTCAACGCCCTCGCGCCGGAACTGTGGCGGCGCTTCACGCTCGCCCTGCGCCGGTACCTGGCCAAGTCGGCCGGGCTCACACAGAAGGAGTTCCGCGAAACGCTCGCGGTCTCCTTCGCCAAAGTCGCCGAATACCAGCGGCGCGGCGTCGTCCACTTCCACGCGGTCATCCGCTTCGACGGTCCCGGCGGCCCGGCCACGCCCCCGCCCGGCTGGGCGAACGTCCGGCTCCTGGCCGACGCCGTCCGGCACGCCGCCGGCGCCGTGTCGGTCACCACTCCGGCCGCCCCCGCCCACCCGGCCCGGCCCCTGTCTTGGGGGCCGCAAGTCGACGTTCGGGCCATCACCTCCTCGGGCGCGCTCACACAGCAGGCCGTAGCGGGCTACATCGCCAAGTACGCCACCAAGGCCGCCGAATGCGTCGGCACCCTCGACCGGCGACTTCAACCCTCTGACGACCTGGACGCGTTGCCGATCACCGCACATGCCCGGCGGCTCATGAACGCATGCCTGACCTTGGGTGCCCTGGACGAGTTCACCGATCTCCGGCTCGTCCAGTGGGCTCACATGCTCGGGTTCCGCGGCCACTTCTCCACTAAGTCCCGCCGCTACTCCACCACCCTCGGCGCGCTGCGGGCCGCACGCATCGCCTACGTCCGCGAGCAGTCCCCCGGCTGGCAACCGCCCGACGACCAAGACCCTGACCTCGTCCTGGCCATCGGCGAATGGCGCTTCCACAGCCAGGGCCTAACGCGCGGCGAGGCGCTCGTCACTGCCGCGCTCACCGGAAGACCTCTCCCACCTCCGTCACAAGCGACCGCTAGGAGCGCAGCTTGACCAAGGCAAGGCCCCAGACAGCCCCGATCGACCCGAACGAACGGCTGTTGACGATCACGGAAGCGGCCGAGCGCCTAAACACCTCCCCGCGGTTCCCTCGTCGGCTCGTCGCCGAACGACGCATCCGCTTCGTCAAGCTCGGGCGCTTCGTGCGCATCCCCGAATCCGCACTTCACGAGTTCATCGCGGCCGGTCTCGTCGAGCCCATGACCGCGTCCGACGTCTGGAGGGCTGCCTAATGGCGAACAAGCAAGGACGCCGCCGCTTCGGCTGGGTACGCAAGCTGCCCTCGGGTCGGTATCAGGCAAGCTACCTGGGGCTTGATGGCAAGCGCCGGAACGCGCCAGAGACGTACGAGCGCAAAGGCGACGCCGAACGGTTCCTCTCGCTGGTCGAAGCGCAGATGATCCAAGGTCAGTGGATCGACCCTGAGCGCGCCAAGGTGAAGCTCGGCGTCTACGCCGAGAAGTGGATCAAAGAGCGGGCGAACCTGCGTCCTCGCACCGTCGAGTTGTACGAGCGGCTCTTGAGAAAGCACATCGGCCCGCACCTGGGCGCCGTCTCGGTCGGCGACATCAAGACGAGCATGGTGCGGGAATGGCGGACGACCCTTCTGGACTCCGGCGTTTCGGCAAGCGTGACTGCTAAGGCGTATCGGCTGCTGCGGGCGGTCCTCATGACCGCGACGGAGGAGGACGGCATGCTCGCGCGCAACCCATGCCGGATCAAGGGCGCGGGGGACGAGTCACCGGAGGAACGCCCCGTACTAACACTGGCGCAAGTCTTCGAGCTGGCCGAGTTGCTCGGCCGTCACCCGGTCGGCAACATCCGCAAGATGCCCTCTGGGGAGTTCCAGCTCCGATACGAACTGGTAGAGGGCGGCACGCGCGCCTTCCCGCAGTACCTCCCGGACCGCCGGACGGCCGAACGTGTGCTGTGGAACCTCGCCGTAGAGGGGTATGCGGCCGTCGAGCATGACGACCGGTACCGCGCGCTCGTGCTCCTGGCGACCTTCGCTAGCCTGCGCTGGGGTGAGGCCGTGGCGCTGGTGCGTCGGGATGTCGACCTGGGGGCCGGCGCGGTGTCCGTCCGGCGGCAGTACCTCGAACTTGACACCGGTGACCTGGTGATCGGGCCTCCCAAGTCTCGGGCGGGCAAGCGTACCGTGAGCTTTCCGGCGGGCATCGTCCCGTTGATCCGGGAACACTTGCGGGCGCACGTCGGCGAGGACGCTGCGGCGCTCGTCTTCGCAGGGCCGAACGGCGGGGTCCTGCGGCGGGGCAACTTCCGGCGGGCGTCGCGGTGGGCCCTGGCCGTGGAAACCCTCGGCCTCCCGAACCTCCACTTCCATGATCTGCGGCACACGGGCAACACGCTTGCGGCCCAGAGCGGAGCGAGTCTCCGTGACCTCATGGACCGGATGGGGCATGACAGCGTCCGGGCGGCGATGATCTATCAGCACGCGACGTCTGAGGCGGGCCGCGCGATAGCCGATGCACTCAACGACAAGATCAAGGCGGAGCGGGGCGGCGACGATGACGAGGATGACGGCGGCCTCGGTGGCATGCTCGTCCCGGTGGCCTAATCGCACGCTAATAGCACGAACGCCCTCATCCGTGGTCGGGATGAGGGCGTTTTGGCTGGTGGAGCCTAGGGGATTCGAACCCCTGACACCCGGCTTGCAAAGCCGGTGCTCTACCAACTGAGCTAAGGCCCCGTGTGGGCGGGTCAAAGCTTACCCGTGGTCGCGGGCGGGCGCGGCATCGGTGTGGACGAGGGCCGGGAGGTCGGCGACGGTGGGGAGGATGTGGGTGGCGCCGGCGGCCAGCAGGTCGTCGCGGGAGTGGGGGCCGGTGAGGACGCCCGCGAGGACGGCGGCGCCGGCGCGGCGGCCGGATTCGATGGCGGGGGCGGTGGCGCCGCAGACGATGATGTGCCGGACGTCGTCCACACCCAGGCGCAGGACCGCGGTGAGGACGAGGTCCGGGCACGGGCGGTCGCGGGCGGCGTCCTCCGGGCTCAGCGTCAGGTCGGCGCGGTCCCACCAGTCGAGGGCGTCGAGGACGCGGGCCTGGGTGCGGCGGCCGGAGCCGGTGAGCAGGCACACGCGGACGCCGGAGGAGCGGAGGCGCTTCAAGGTGTCGGCGGCCCCGGGCACGGCGAACAGGCCGCGCCGGTCGACGAGCTGGTCGTAGGACTGCTCGAACGCCATGTGCGCGGCCTGGGCGCGCGGCTCGTCGAAGAGCGAGCGGAAGACGGCGGCGTCCGACGCGCCGCGTGTGTCCCGGAAGCGGGCGACGGCGCGCTCGAACGCCGCCGTGCCGGAGACGATCCCCAGCGTGGCGATCGCCTCGGCGAAGGCGGTTTCGACGATGTCACCGTCCGCGACGGTGGTCCCGGCGAGATCGATGCAAGCGACTGCGCCGGTCACGCCGGGGCCTGTGTCAGCTGTCGGACGACGTGGCCTCGGTCCACAGGTCCAGCTCGGCGCGGTCCTGCTGCATCCGGCGCCAGACGGCGAAGCCGCCGAGAGCGACAACGGCGAGAATGAGCAGCTTCTTCACGGTGGGACCCCTTCACCTCGACTATGAAGTCAAAACCCGGGGTGTGCCGATCAGTATCTGCTTCCCCAGGCTCTCCGCAGCCTAGCAATCGTTGCCGGGCGATCCGCACCCGCTCGCCGTTATCGGACCGCTCCGCCGGGCGGCCTCTCGCCGGGACGTCCGGTCGGCCGCATAATCCGAAGGGACGACCTTCGGGAGTGCCGATGGCAGAGGACGACTTCCGGCGCTGGGAACGCGAGTTCGAGGGGGAGCGGGGCCGGTCCCCCGGGGGCCGCGGGCTGGTGCTGGTCGCGGGGATCACCGCCGCCGGGTGCGCCGCGCTGATCGCGATGGGGGACGTCCCGCTGGGCGCGGCCGGGCTGGTGCTGTCGTCGATCGTCCTGCTGCTGTGGCGCATCGGGATGTGATCCGCCATGATCTCGGCATGGAGCTGCGCGGAGCGAACGTCCTGGTGACCGGGGCGACCGGCGGGATCGGCCAGGCACTGGCGAAGGCGCTCGCCGGCCGCGGCGGCCGGGTCGTGCTGACCGGCCGGCGAGCGGACGTCCTGGAGCCGCTGGCCGACCGGCTCGGCGGCCGGGCCATCATCGCGGACCTCGCCGACCGCGACGCGGCCGAGAAACTGCTGGACGAGGCCGGGCGGGTGGACGTGCTGGTCGCGAACGCGGCGCTGCCGGCGTCCGGGCTGCTCGACGAGTACTCGATCGCGCAGATCGACCGGACGCTGGACGTGAACCTGCGCGCGCCGATCGTGATGGCGAAGCTCGCCGCCGCGCAGATGGCCGATCGTGGCCGCGGGCATCTGGTGTTCGTGTCGTCGCTGTCCGGGAAGGCCGCGTCCGGCCACGCGTCGCTGTACAACGCGACGAAGTTCGGTATGCGGGGTTTCGCCCTGGGGCTGCGGGAGGACCTGCGCCCGCGCGGCATCGGCGTGTCGACCGTTTTCCCGGGGTTCATCCGGGATGCGGGGATGTTCGCGGACGCCGGGGTGACCCTGCCGAAGGGGATCGGGACGCGGACGCCGCAGGACGTGGCCCGCGCGACCGTCCGGGCCATCGAGCGGAACATCGCGGAGATCGACGTCGCGCCGCTGGGGCTGCGGCTCGGCGCCCGGATCAGCGGGATCGCGCCGACTCTGTCGGCGGCGGTGCAGCGGCGCGCGGGCGGGCAGCGCATCGCGGAGGGCCTCGCGGACGGGCAGCGCGACAAGCGGTAGCGCCGCACCTGGCGACAAACGCCGATGCTCCGGCGATAATCCGGGCGTGCCCGCTTGATCAGCGGGACGAGCCAGGCGCTGCGCCCGGGCCGCCCACCCCCCGCCTGCCGCGTGCGCCGCGGAGGAGGTCTGCGCATGTGGACGGCCAGGAAGATCGTGATCGGGGCGGCGGCCGCGACCGTCCTGCCGCTCTTGGCGGTTCCCGCGCGGGCGGTGGAGCCGGCGGATGCGACGGTGGTGCCGATCCAGGTCACCGGCGACCCCGCCAAGCGCTTCAACCTCGTGGTGCTGGGGGACGGTTACACGCCGGCGGACATGCCGAAGTTCCGGACGGACCTCGCGAAGCACCTGAACGACCTGTGGACGATCGAGCCGTTCAAGTCGTATCGCACCTATATCAACGTGTATGCGGTGGAGATCCCGTCCGATGAGTCCGGGGTCAGCTGTGACCCGGCGTTGTCGTCTCCGCGACGTGCCACCCCGCTGCGCATGGCGTTCTGGAGCGGATGCAGGGACGACGGCATCCAGCGTCTTCTCCTCATGGATTCTGCGGCCGCCAAGACGTACGCGGACCTCGTCCCAGGGGCGACAGAGCAAAACCGTCAGATCCTCGCGCTCGCCAACAGCGACACCTACGGCGGTGCAGGGGGAACATACGCGACGGCCTCCGGCGGCAACGCGATGTCCGCTCTCATAGCGCCGCACGAACTCGGGCACTCGCTGGGCGGGCTGAACGACGAGTACGACTACTACCAACGGGGTGTGCCCGGTGGGACGTATACCGGCCCCGAGCCCGACTCGATCCACCACACGCTGCTGACCGAGCACGAGATGAAGGAGCAGAAGAAGAAGTGGTGGCGGTGGCTGGGTGAACGGAGCGAGGCCGGAGGCGTCATCGGACGCTACGAGGGCGGCCTCTACTTCAGCAAGGGCGTGTGGAGACCGAGCCGGCACTCGATGATGAAGACGCTCGGCTACTACTACGACCAGGTCGCGCGTGAGCGGATGACAGAGCGGATCTCAGCCAAGGTGAACCTGGTCCAAGCGCACACGCCGACGGATGCTCCGGTGGGCGACGACCGTGTCCTGTGGGTGGAGACGATGCATCCCGCTAGGCCCTGTTTAGGAAGTCTCGTCCCTGGTCGGCATGTCGTGTCTGGAGATGGGTGAGGTCTCCGGTAGATGGATCAACGACCAAGAAGACCA
>NZ_JBEORG010000076.1:0-16058 GCF_040302145.1 Spirillospora sp. NPDC127506
TACCTCGCCCGCGAACTCTTCAAAGCCCTCACCAGCACAAACACAACACACAACGCTCCACCCGCCACCGCTTGACAACCATAGAAGCATCCCGTTGGCGACGCAGGCGATCCTCGCTCCTTTGTTGCGGTCTGTCTTGCCTGTGACGGGCGTGTGTGGCGTCGCTGCGGTCGCCTGCGTCGCCGGGCATGCCCGCTCCGGGCGCAGAGCGCCCTCCGCGTGCCTGCCCGTGGTCGCCGCTTCGGTCGGTGGTCACGGCGCGGGTCTGGTCCAAGAGGGTTTGAATCGTGCTCGTCCAAGTGGCGGCCGCTTTTTTGGCACCTGCTGGGGGTGAACTCCTGTTGGCGACGGAGGTGGCTCTCTCGCGGGGGGTGGGGTGAGGGCGGTCTTGTTAGAGCGTCATGGTTTTCGTTATTGCGTCGGTTACTACGGCTTTTATGTCGTGGGTTCGGGTGTGGGCGGTGCGTTGGTGGTGGGCGCCGTTGCCTCGGTCCAGGAGGTTGTGGAGGAGGGTCTCGGCGGTTTCCAGGTCGCCCGCGTCGTCCAGGGCCGGGGTCAGGTGGTCCAGGAGGGCGGCTACGACCGTGGTGGCGGGGGCGGCTCGGCGGGTGCGGGGGTGGACCAGGTCGTTGCGCAGGCCCGAGCGGCCGGCGCGCCACATGGCCAGGCGCATCAGGTCCGCGCGCACCGGGTCGGGCGGCTCGCCGGCGTGCCAGGCCGCTGCGGCCGTGTCGACCAGTGCCCGGACGAGCGCGGCCATCAGCACTGCGTCGTCGGCGTGCAGGCACACGTCCGCCACGCGGATCTCGACGGTCGGGTAGTGGCGGGACAGCCGGGCGTCGAAGTAGATCATGCCCTCGTCGACGAGCGCGCCGGTCGCGAGCAGCGCGTCCACCGTCGCCCGGTAGCCCGCGGCGTCGCCGAACAGCTCCGTCGGGCCGCTGGACGGCCAGCGGCTCCACACCTGGTGCCGCCAGCTGTCGTAACCGGTGTCGGCGCCCTGCCAGAACGGCGAGTTCGCGCTGAGCGCCAGCAGCGGCGGCAGCCACGGGCGGATGCGGTCCAGGACGGCGACGCCCTCGTCGGGGGAGCCGATGCCGACGTGCACGTGGCAGCCGCAGGTGAGCTGCTCGTCGGCGGTGCGCCCGTAGGCGTCCGCCATCCGCAGGTAGCGGTGCGACGGGGTGAGCGACGGGCGGACGCTGACCGGGGACGTCGCCAGGGCCGCCACGGCGGCGCCCACCCCCGCCGCCGACTTGGCCGCCGCCAGCCGCGCCGACCGGACATGGTCCGACAGCTCGCCGAGCGACGCGCACACCGGCGTCGCCGTCTCGAGCTGCTCGCGTTGCAGCTCGGTGTTCAGCGGGGTCGACCGCCGGCCGCCGGTCAGGAACAGCTCGTCGTGGCGCCGCGAGTAGCCGATGACGGAACCGGAGACCGCCTGCGGCGCACCGCTCACCGGGTCGACGAGGAGCAGCTCCTCCTCCACCCCGAACGTGCGGCCCGTGTGCACAGTCACCAGTGTCTACTTCCCGGGAGTGCACCGATGTACATCGCGGGAAGGGATCGTCCTGGTCACAGGGGCGTGCCTAGGGTGAACGTGACCGAGCGCTTGGTTGAAAGGTGGTGGTATGTCGTATCTCGTCGGCCTGTGGGCCAGTGGAGCCGCCGGCGGGCTGATGCTCCGGGCCATCACCGAGCACCCCGAGCTGGAACTCGCCGGCGTGGTGACCGCCGATCCCCGGCGGGCGGGCCTGGCCGCCACCGAGGACCCGGCGGGGCTGCTGGCCAGGCGGCCGCACGTCATCTGCCACACCGGCGGTTCGGCCGACGATCTGCGCCTCATGCTCCAGGCGGGCGCGAGCGTGGTCTCGAACGCCGTGCCCGCGCTGGTGGACCCGGCGTCGGCCGATCCGGTGCTGGTCCGGCGGCTGCGCTCGGCCTGCGCGACGGGCGGGTCCGCGTGCCTCACCATTGGGCCCGGCATGGTCGGCGACGTGCTTCCGGTGCTGCTCAGCGGTGTCTGCCGGAGCGTCGACGGCATTACTGTCACCGAGTTCCGCACTTCGCCGGACGGCGGGTTCGGCGAGCCAATCGGGCGGAGGCCTCCGGTCGTCCGGGCGGGCGCGCCGGGGCGGAAGTGGGGGCCGGTCGTCCGGCTCCTCGCCCGGCACCTGGCCGTTCCCCTGGACGGCATCGCCGAAGCGCACGAGGTGTGCGCGGCGCCGGAGGAGATCGACGGGCCGTGCGGGCCGATCGGGAAGGGGACCCTCGCGGGGCTGCGCTACCGCGTGTCGGGCATGCTGCGCCGCCGTCCCGTGATCACCGTGGAGCGGGTGGTGCGGGCCCGCGGCGACCTCGCCCCGCACTGGCCGGCGCCGCCGTTCGGCGGGCCGGGCCACCGCGTCGAGATCGCCGGCGAGCCGCCCGTGCGGATGGACCTCGCCGCGCCCGGCGGCGCCCACGCCGCGGCGCTGCGCATGGTCAACGCCGTCCGGGCGGTCGCCGAGGCGCCGCCCGGCCTGCACACCCCGCTGGACCTGCCCGTGTTCAGCGGGCGCCGCCTGCTTCGCTGACCCAGCCGGCGATCAGCGTCCCGGTCTCCTCCAGGCGGTCGACGTAGAGCATGTGCCCGGCCTCGATCTCGCTGATGGCGAGGCGGGGGCCGAGCGCGGCGCGGCAGTCCACGACGAACTCCGGCCGGACGAGGTCGGCGCGCGTCGCGATGACCAGATGGGTGGGCAGGTCCGCGGGCGGCGTCAGGTGGGGGCGGGCCATCTCCGAGTAGGCGGTCACCACCGCCGCCGGCTCGAAGCGCCACCGCAGCCGCCCGTCCGGGGTGGGTTCGAGGTGCTCGGCGACCTCCTCGTCAACGGCGTCGTCCGGCGCCTCGGTCCAGCGTGCCGCCCGGTAGGCGCGTGCCTCCGCGACGTCGGCGAACGACACGGGGGACAGATATCCGCGGGCCTGCCTCAGCGCCTCCTCCGGGTCGAGCCCGATCGCCGGGTCGAGCAGGAGGAGCCGCCGCACCCGCCGCGGCGCCGTCCGCGCCAGATGCACCGCGATCATCCCGCCGTAGGAGTGCCCGACCAGGTCGGCCCGCTCGACGCCCTCCGCGTCCAGCAGGGCCAGGACGTCCGCGACGTGCCGTTCGACCGTCCACGGCGGCTCGTGCGGCGACCGCCCGTGGCCGCGCAGGTCGGGCGCCAGGACGGATCGGTCCGCCAGGTACGACTCCGCCGTCCGCCGCCACCGCGCCCCATGACCGGTGACCCCGTGCAGCAGGACGAGGGGCGCCCCCGCCGGGTCTCCATATCGATGAACATGCAACGCCGCGTCCGTCATGGAGTGAAGCGTATGCGCGGCGGGCCGGTCGCGGACGTCCTTCACCGGCCACCGGTCAGGAACGTTCCCACCGGACGGAGCTGAGCGCGAGCAGGGCGACGTGGAACGACACGCACGACTCCACGTCGTCGAGATCGGCGTCGAGGACGCGCTCGATGCGGCGCAGCCGCTCGTAGAACGCGGGCCGGGAGAGGTGGGCCTGCTGCGCGGCGACGGCCTTGTTCCGCCCCGACTCGAGGTAGATCTCCAGGATGCGGGTGAGGTCGCTGCCGCGCTGCGCGTCGTACTCCAGCAGCGGCCCGAGCTCGCGCTCCACGAACGTCTGGACGCGGGCGTCGTCGCGGAGCAGGTGCAGGAGGCCGCGGAGGCGCAGGTCGGGGAGGCGGTAGAACAGGCGGGCGCCGGAGCCGCGGGCCGCGACGTCGGCGACCTGCTCGGCCTCCAGGAACGAGCGGCGCACGTCCTGGATCGACTCCACCACCGACCCGGCCGCCATCACCGTGCCGCCCGACTGCTTGCGGATGCGGGTGGCGACCTCGGTGAGCGCCGTCTCCACGTCCGCGCGGGCGGGCAGGGAGGCGAGCACGCCGACGCGGGCGTGCGGGCCGCCCTCGTCCAGGACGGCGACGAGCGCGGCCAGGCGGGCGTCCTTGCAGGCGGCGGCGGCCGTCTCGGCGAGCGCGGACAGCTCCCCGACCTGCGGCGCGGGCGTGCCGGGGCCGCGGTGCCGCAGCACCACGCCGAGCAGCCGGCGGCCGGACAGCGGCACGCCGAGCGCGCGGGCGCGGGCCGCGGCCTCCTGCGGGTCGGAGTAGGCGTGCGCGAGGATGCGGGCGATGATCGTCCCGTGCGCCTGCCGCTCGACGCTCTCCGCGTGCCGGTCGAGCAGCCGGCCGAGGGCGAGGGTGGTCGCGGCCCGCTCGATCAGCACGGTGTCGCGCGGCGACGGCGGCGCACCGAGGTCGATGATCAGCCGGCCCCAGTCCTCGCCGCGCGCGCCGACCATGGTCACCAGCCACCCGGACACCGGGTCGTAGCCGGTGCGGCGGCCGGGCCGGACGGCGCGCGAGCGGGTCTCCCACGCCGACAGCAGCTCGGCCGGGTCGGCGCCGCCCGCGTCGGCGGCGAGGACCTGGTGGGCGAGGTTCTCCAGCACGACCGGGTGCCCGCCGAGCGCGGCGACCTGCCGGACGACCTCGTCGGTGGAGGCGCCCTCGACCGACAGCTGGGTGAAGATCTCGTGCAGCCGCTCGGAGGCGCGCAGCTCGGCGAACTGCTCCCGGACGATCCGGGCGTGCACCGCCTCGGTGATGTCGACGAACGCGGGCTCGTGCGCGAGGACGATCACCGGCAGGCCGTGCTCCTCGGCGGCGGCGGTCAGCGCGGGCGGCAGCACGCTGGCGTAGCGCCGGCCCAGCTCGATCATCAGCCCGCTGACCCCGACCTCGGCGAGGTCGGCGATGTAGGCGCGCAGCCGCGCCGGGTCGTCCGGCAGCGCGATCCCGGTCGTCAGCACCAGCTCGCCGCCGTGCAGCAGGTGCGCGATGTCGGTGACCTCGGCGACGTGCACCCACCGGACGCGGTTGCCCGTGCGGTCCGCGCCCGCGACGACGTGCGGCTGGCCGCGGCGCACCGCGTCGAGCTGGAGGACGTCGTCGACAGTGGGCAGCATCGCTCGCGATGATACGCGCGCGGCACCCGGGGCGAGCAGACCGTCAACGGGAGGCGCCCGGTCCTGACACTCTGCGGGTGGCCTGCGCGTTCCCCGCGGCCGACACTTGTGTCATGTCGGAACACGCGAACCTGCTCCGGCGCCACAGGGCGGTCATGCCGTCGTGGATGGCGCTCAACTACTCGGACCCCATCGAGATCGTCGGCGGCAAGGGCGCCCGCGTGACCGACGCCGAGGGGAACGGCTACCTCGACTTCTTCACCGGCATCCTCACGAACATGCTGGGCTACGACGTCCCCGAGGTGCGGGACGCGGTGGAGCGGCAGCTCGCGACCGGCGTCGTGCACACCTCCACCGCCTACCTGCTGCGCGGCCAGGTCGAGCTGGCCGAGAAGATCGCCCGGCTGTCCGGCATCCCGGACGCGAAGGTGTTCTTCGCCAACTCCGGCACGGAGGCCAACGAGACCGCGCTGCTGCTCGCCGCGTACGCGCGGCGCAGCGACCAGGTCCTCGCGATGCGGCAGAGCTACCACGGCCGGTCGTTCGCGGCGGCGGGCGTCACCGGCAACCGCGCCTGGACGAACCTGTCGTTCTCGCCGCTGGACGTCCACTTCCTGCACGGCGCCGACCGGCACCTCCCGCAGTTCGCCGGCATGTCCGACGAGCAGTACATCGACGCGTGCACGCAGGACCTGCGGCACGTGCTCGCCACCGCGACCGGCCCGGACGTCGCCGCGCTCATCGCCGAGCCGATCCAGGGCGTCGGCGGCTTCACGATGCCGCCGGACGGCCTGTTCGCCGCCTACAAGAGCGTCCTGGACGAGTCCGGCATCCTGTTCATCTCCGACGAGGTCCAGACGGGCTGGGGGCGGACGGGCCAGAGCTTCTGGGGCATCGGCGCCCACGGCGTCACCCCGGACATGATGACGTTCGCCAAGGGCCTCGGGAACGGCTTCGCGGTCGGCGGCGTCGTCGCGCGCGGCGACCTCATGGACGCCCTCCCCGCGCTCGGCATCTCCACGTTCGGCGGCAACCCGGTCTCGATGGCCGCCGCGAACGCGACGCTCGACTACCTCCTCGACCACGACCTGCAGGCCAACGCGGCGAAACAGGGCGCGACGATCATCGGCGGGCTGCGCCGGGCCGCCGAGCGGCTGCCGGTCGCCGGGGACGTGCGCGGCAAGGGCCTGATGTTCGCGGTCGAGCTGGTCGACCCGCGCACCGGCGAGCCGAGCCCGCCGCTCGCCTCCGCGCTGATGGAGGCCGCCCGGGAGCGGGGGCTGCTCATCGGCAAGGGCGGCCTGTACGGCAACGCGGTGCGCATGGCGCCGCCGATGAACCTGACCGACGCCGAGGCCGCCGAGGGCCTCGGCATCCTGATCTCGTCTCTCGAGACCGTCAACGAGGAAGCCGCATGACCAAGCACGTCACCCACTGGATCGGCGGCAAGCCGTTCGACGGGCGGTCCGCACGGCGGGGCGACATCTACGAGCCGGCGTCCGGCCGGGTCGCCGGCACCGTCGACTTCGCCGGGCGGGACGAGGTCGGCGCGGCGGTGGCCGCCGCCAAGGCCGCGTTCCCCGCCTGGCGCGACGCCTCGCTCTCCCAGCGCACCAAGGTCCTGTTCAGGTTCCGCGAGCTGGTCAGCGCGCACCGCGACGAGATCGCCCGGCTCATCTCCGCCGAGCACGGCAAGGTGGTCTCGGACGCGGCCGGCGAGGTCGCGCGCGGCCTGGAGGTCGTCGAGTTCGCCTGCGGGATCCCGCACCTGCTCAAGGGCGGGTTCTCCGAGAACGTGTCCACCCGGGTGGACGCCTACTCGATCCTGCAGCCGCTCGGCGTGACCGCGGGCATCACCCCGTTCAACTTCCCGGCGATGGTGCCGATGTGGATGTTCCCGGTCGCGATCGCGTGCGGGAACACCTTCGTCCTGAAGCCGTCGGAGAAGGACCCCTCGGCCTCGGTCAGGCTGGCCGAGCTGTGGGCCGAGGCCGGCCTGCCGGACGGGGTGTTCAACGTCGTCCAGGGCGACAAGGCCGCGGTGGACGGGCTGCTGCACCACCCCGACGTGAAGGCCGTCAGCTTCGTCGGCTCCACCCCGATCGCCCGGTACATCTACGCGACGGCGGCGGCGAACGGCAAGCGGGTGCAGGCGCTCGGCGGCGCCAAGAACCACATGCTGGTGCTGCCGGACGCCGACCTCGACGCCGCCGCCGACGCGGCGGTGTCGGCCGGGTTCGGCTCGGCGGGGGAGCGGTGCATGGCGATCTCCGTCGTGGTCGCCGTGGACCCGGTCGGGGACGAGCTGATGGCGAAGATCCGCGAGCGCGTCGCCGGGCTGAAGGTCGGCCCCGGCGACCACCCCGAGTCGGAGATGGGCCCGCTCGTCACCCGGGAGCACCGCGACAAGGTCGCGTCCTACCTCGACTCCGGCGTCGCCCAGGGCGCCACCCTCGCGATCGACGGGCGCGACCCGGACGTCCTCGGCGGCTCCGGCGACGGGTTCTGGCTCGGCCCGTCCGTCCTCGACCACGTCACCTCGGAGATGGACGCCTACAAGGACGAGATCTTCGGCCCGGTGCTGTCGGTCGTGCGGTCCGCCTCGTTCGACGCCGCCATGGAGCTGATCGCCGCCAACCCGTACGGCAACGGCACCGCGATCTTCACCGGCGACGGAGGGGCCGCGCGCCGCTTCCAGAACGAGGTGGAGGTCGGCATGGTCGGCGTGAACGTGCCGATCCCGGTGCCGATGGCCTACTACTCCTTCGGCGGGTGGAAGGACTCGCTGTTCGGCGACAGCCACGCCCACGGCATGGAGGGCGTCCACTTCTACACCCGGACCAAGGCCGTCACCGCACGCTGGCCCACCGCGTCCCGGCCCCGCGGGCACACCCCGCGGCCCGCCGGTGGCGGCGGCGTGAACCTCGGCTTCCCGAACGGCGGCTGACCCGCCGGCGCGGCGCGCACGGCCGGTGACCCCCGCGGGCACCGGCCGTGCGCACGCGCAGGTCGGGCCGGTTTGGGAATTTCCCACGAACCCGACATTTCGTCGTTGATTTTTGTCCGCCCCCGCGCGACGAATAATGCCAACATCCATTGACGGGCTCTGTGTCCGGCGACACAATCTGACTGTCTCAATTAATTGAGGCGAAATTGAAAAGTCAGGGTCGGCAGTCAAGGGGTGCCGCGCTATGACCGCTGGCGACCACGCAGCAGAGGTGGACGCGCTGGGAAGGCGATTTCCGGGCTGGACCATTTGGTTCGGCCTGTGCACCGGCCACTGGTGGGCGCTGCCGCCCAAGGACCGCGACGTCGGCGATTTCCTGGAGGCCGACACCCCGCAGCGGCTCATCGCACGGATCGAGGTGGTCAAGCACGCCGCACCGAGGCGGCCGCCGGCGCAGCAGCCGGCACCTCGGGCCGACGGCCGACGGCCGTCCCGCGACACCCGGCCGGACGTGCGGCGTCCCTCGAACCTCCGTCGTATCGAGGGCGTCACACCGTCGCCGTTCGGCCGGGCACCGGCGATCGCGTGGCCGGGCAGCACCGCACGGTGATCCGCTGTTCCCCACCCCTCGCCACGCCCGCCGGTGCCGCCGCGGCCCCGGGAACGACGGCAGCCCGCGCCATATCCCTCTCCGGCAACCTCCGTGTATGGCGCGGACGCCAGCACCCGCCGTCCCCCGGGGCCCCGGCGGTTTATCCGTTAAGGAGCCGTCCGAAAAACCGCACATAATGGTGCGGTAATGGTCAGGTAGTTCTTACCTTCCGGAAACAGTGCCGGTACTTGTCCGAGTCGCGATCTTCGGTAATTGCCCGCCGGGCCGCCGCGCGGCGGAGGCGAAATCGCGAAACACCGGCGATCCAATCGCGCCGCCCCCCGGGTGCGACCGGAATGGCCGCGCGGGCCCGCCCGCGGCGCCCGTTCCCGGCGGGTGCGCGCCGTCCCGCCGCGCCGGACGCGCTACGCTGCGCCGATGGGCCCGTTCACGAGGGGGAGGGCCCTGGGCACGGATCGGGAGCGACATGCGGCGGACGGCCACACTTCTCCGCGGGCCGCGCGGCGGGGCGGCGCGCGTCAAGTCGGCCGGGGCCCTGGCCGCGGCCGCGGCGCTCATCGCGGCGGGCCTCGCCGGCTGCAGCGGGGACGGCGGCGCCGAGCCGGTCGCCGCCGCCAAGGCGGCGACCACCCTGGGCCCCGGCGAGGGCACGCTCAACCTCGTCGCGCTGCCGGGCGCGATCGAGAGCGGCGGCACCGACCCGCGCGTCGACTGGGTGACCCCCTTCCAGGAGCGCACCGGCTGCAAGGTCGGCCTGAAGGTCGCCAAGACGCCCGAGGAGCTCGCCGACCTCATGCGCGACGAGGACCGCCGCTACGACGGGGTCGCCGCTCCGCCGGAGGTCGCCGGCCGGCTCATCGCCGAGAACCAGGTCGTCCCGGTCAACACCGACCTCGTGGACGGCTACAAGAAGCTGGAGCCGAAGCTCCGCAAGCTGCTGGAGCGGGACGGCAAGCACTACGGCATCCCGTACGTGTGGGGCGCCAACCTGCTCGTGTACGACACGCGGACCGTCCCGCCGCCGGCGGGCTGGTCCGCGATCTTCGACCCCGGCCAGGCCCGCCGCTACTCCGGCAGGATCGTCATGCGCGACAGCCCGCTCGCGATCGCCGAGGCCGCGCTCTACCTCAAGGGGCGGGAGCGCAAGCTCAAGATCCGCGACCCGTATTCGCTGACGCCCCGGCAGCTCGCCGCCGCCGGGCGCGTGCTGGCGAAGCAGCGCTCGCACGTCGGGGAGTACTGGGCGATCCCCGCCGACGCGATCAGCGCGTTCGCCGGCGGGCGGGCCGTGCTCGGCCAGGGGTGGCCCTACCAGGTGGACGTGCTGAACCGCGCGGGCCGCCCGGTCCGCGCCGTCGTCCCGGCCGAGGGCGTGACCGGCTGGATGGACGCGTGGATGATCGGCGCCCGCGCCCAGCACCCGAACTGCATGTACCAGTGGCTGCAGTGGGCGGCGTCGCCGGACGTCCAGCAGCAGGTCGCCGAGTGGACCGGGGTGGCGCCCGCGAACCCGCAGGCGTGCTCGGGCGACCGGCTCCGGTCCGGCTTCTGCGCCGCCTACCACGTCGGCGACCGCGGCTACCTCGACAAGATCATTTTCGCGCACGCGCCGGCGAAGGCGTGCGGCGGCGAGTCGAAGAAGAACGACTGCACCGACTACGCCGAGTGGACCAGGGTCTGGATCGAGGCGACCCACCCGCAGTCGGCGAAGCCGCAGGCCAAGCCCTAGCGTCCCGCCGAGCCCGGATCGCCCGCCGGATCGCCCGCCCGGGTTACGGGAGGTCTCTCCGGCGCGCCCGGCCGCCCCCAGCCGGGCGCGCCTGCCGGGTGGTCCCGGGCTTCCCCCCGAACGCCCGGGTCACCCTTCTCCCTGGAGAGACCTCCACGACGACGGACGCGAGGCCCGCCGCCTTCGCCGGCGCCGGCTCCCCGGCCGGCCGTCCGGCATCCGTGGGCGACTCCCGTTGGCCCCGCCGCGGGCGGGGTGCCGGCGGGGCGGGTGCGCAGTCGTCGCACGCGAACACCCCGGACGAGTCCGGCAGGCGGCCGACGCGGACGCGCGGCCGGGGCCACCTCTTGCGGCAGACGACGCAGGCGTCGCCGAGGAGCTGAGCTGCGCTCAGCCCGCCCGGGTCGACCGTAGGCTCGTCTGTCCGGCCCATGTTCCATCCCCCTTGCGGGAGTCGCCTTGACACGTGACTCCTTTATAGGCGGGGCGGGGTGTTGGCACTGTTACCGAACGTGAAAAGAGCGGCAAAGCCTCTCGTGTCGGTTGGCCGCCCAAGAGCCGGCCGGCCCAGGTGCGCCGCCCGGGCCGCCGGCAGCGCTCCTACCAGGGCGTTTGCAAACCAGGGTTATGCGAACGCCGGTTGGGTAGTTTGCCTCCTTTTGGGGGTGTTGTACGTAGAAAGGAAGCATGTCGGCCCGGAACGTCGGTCCTCCGCACGCCCGGCCGCACAGGCTCCGCTCCGTACGGGAGCGCGTGACGCTGAACGAGGTCACCGCGCTCGGCTCCCTGACGGTGGCCGCGGTGGCCATCGCGGCCGCCGTGCTGCACCTGCTCGCGGGCACCGCCGCAGGCGTGCTCGTGACCGTCATGGCCCTGCTCGCCGCCGCCGTCGCCGCGGTCGGCTGCTGGCTCGTCCGGCACGCCGTGGCGCGGGCGCTCCAGCCGGTGGAGCGGCTCAGGGCGGAGCTCGTCGCCGCGGCCGACGCCGAGCCGGGCGCCCGCGTCGGCGTCCCGGCCACCGGCGACGACGTGGAGCGGCTGGCCGGCCGGGTCAACCTGCTGCTCGACCGGCTGGAGACCTCGGCCGCGCAGCGGCGCGCGTTCATCGCCGACGCCTCGCACGAGCTGCGCACCCCCCTCGCCGGCCTGCGGACCCGGATCGAGCTGGCCCTCGACGACCCCGACGACGGCGACCTCGCCGACAACCTGGAGCACGCGCTGGACGACGTCGAGCGCCTGCACCGGATCGTCGAGGACCTCTTCGTCCTCGCCCGCCTCGACTCCGGGGACCTGCCGGAGCGGCGGCGCCTCGACCTCGGGGCGCTGGTGGAGTCCGAGGTCGCCGGGCGGACCTCGGCCGTCCCGGTCACCGTCAAGGCGGAGTCGGGGATCATGGTCATGGGCAACCGGTCGCGGCTGGCCCGCGTCCTGATGAACCTGCTCTCCAACGCCGAGCGCTACGCGGTCGCGCGCATCGAGATCCAGGTCCGCGCCGTGGGGGAGGAGGCCGTCGTCGAGGTGCACGACGACGGCCCGGGCATCCCGCCGGACGCCCGCGAGCGCGTCTTCGAGCGGTTCGCCCGGCTCGACGCGGCGCGCAGCCGGGACAAGGGCGGCAGCGGCCTCGGCCTCCCGCTGGCGCGGCAGATCGCCATCGCCCACGGCGGGACCCTCTACGTCGCCAACGGCACCTACGGCGCCCGCCTCGTCCTCCGCCTGCCCCTCGCCCCCGACCCGCCGTAGCACCGCGCTCGCGCCGCGCCCGTGCCGCAGGGGGAGACCCGGGCGGGCGGATGTCCGAGAATGGAGCGGTGATGTCTCCCTCAAGCACCGACACGCCGGGCGCGTCCGCCCGCGAAGTGGTCGTCCTCGGCTCGACCGGCTCGATCGGCACCCAGGCGCTGGACGTGATCCGGCGCAACCCCGGCAGGTTCCGGGTGACCGGGCTCGCGGCCGGCGGCGGGCGGGTGGACCTGCTGGCCGCGCAGGCGCTGGAGTTCGCGCCCGAGGTCGTCGCGGTCGCCCGCGCGTCCGCCGCGCAGGACCTGCAGCTCGCGTTCTACGCCGAGGCCAAGCGGCGCGGCTACTCCTCCGGGGACTTCGCCATCCCGAAGATCGTGGCGGGCCCGGACGCGGTCGCCGAGGTCGCCGCCTGGCCGTGCGACACGGTGCTGAACGGGGTGACCGGCGCGCTCGGCCTCGCCTCGACGCTGGCGGCGCTGGACGCCGGGCGGACGCTCGCCCTCGCCAACAAGGAGTCGCTCATCGTCGGCGGCCCCCTCGTCAAGGAGCGGGCCCGGCCCGGGCAGATCGTCCCCGTCGACTCCGAGCACTCGGCCCTCGCGCAGTGCCTGCGCGGCGGGCGAGCCGAGGAGGTGCGGCGGCTCGTGCTCACCGCGAGCGGCGGCCCGTTCCGCGGCCGCGGCCGCGCCGAGCTGGCCGATGTCACGCCCGAGCAGGCGCTGAACCACCCCACGTGGGACATGGGCCCGGTCGTCACCATCAACTCCGCGACCCTGGTGAACAAGGGGCTGGAGGTCATCGAGGCGCACCTGCTGTTCGACCTCCCGATGGACCGGATCGAGGTCATGGTGCACCCGCAGTCGGTGATCCACTCGATGGTCGAGTTCACCGACGGCGCCACGCTCGCGCAGGCGAGCCCGCCCGACATGCGGCTGCCGATCGCGCTCGGCATCGACTGGCCCGACCGCGTCCCGGACGCCGCCCCCGGCATCGACTGGACGAAGGCCCACACGTGGGAGCTGTTCCCGCTCGACGACGAGGCGTTCCCCGCCGTCGCGCTCGCCCGCCGCGCCGGTGAGCTGGGCGGGACCGTACCCGCCGTTTACAACGCCGCGAACGAGGAATGTGTGGACGCGTTCCGCGCGGGGCGGCTCCCGTTCCTCGGGATAGTCGACACCGTCGCGCGGGTAGTGGAGGAGCACGGTCCGGGCACGCCCGGTGGCCTGACGCTGGACGACGTCCTCGCGGCCGACGAGTGGGCGCGGACCAGGAGCAGGGAACTGACCGGAACCGACTGACCCGGGGACCCCCGGGAACGAGCCCGAGGGGACCCGGATGGCCTTCTTCCTCGGCGCGGTGGCGTTCGTCGTCGCGCTGCTGGCGTCGGTGATGCTGCACGAGGGCGGCCACCTGCTCACCGCCAAGCGGTTCGGGATGAAGGCCACGCAGTACTTCGTCGGCTTCGGGCCGACCCTGTGGTCCACCCGCCGGGGCGAGACCGAGTACGGCGTGAAGGCGATCCCGCTGGGCGGCTTCGTCAAGATCGTCGGCTACACGCCGCTGGAGGAGATCGACGAGGCGGACCGGCCCCGCGCCTTCTACCGGCAGCCCGCCGGCCGCCGCGCCGTCGTCATCGGGGCCGGCGTCGTCGCCAACTTCGTGTTCGCGTTCGTGCTGCTGACGGTGATGGCGATGACGATCGGCGTGCCGCGGCCCGGCTCGGTGACCAGCACCATCGACGAGGTCTCCAGATGCGTGCCCGCCACCATGCGGGACGGCTGCGCCGCCGGCCGTCCGCCCTCCCCGGCGGAGCGGGCGGGGCTGAAGGCGGGCGACCGCATCGTCGCCTTCGACGGCGCGCCCGTCTCCGACTGGGACGACCTCACCGAGGCGATCGGCCGGACGAAGCCCGGGGAGACGGTCGGCGTGGTGGTGCGGCGGGCCGGCACGGGCCAGGAGGCGACGGTGCCGGTCACGCTCGCGGACGTCGGCGGAGAACCCTTCGTCGGCGTGTCCGCCAGGGTCGTCGGCGGCGGGTACGACCGGGAGGGGCCGCTGGACGCGGCCGCGTTCGCCGCCCGGGGCATCGGCCGGACGATCGAGGGCATCGGCAAGGTCGCGGCGGACCTGCCCACCGCGATCCCGAAGCTGTTCACGCCCGAGCGGGAGAGCACGCCCGGAGGCCAGGTCGGCAGCGTGGTCGGCGCCACCGAGGTGTCCGGGCAGATCTTCTCCTCCGACGAGACCGCCCGGGACAAGATCGCGCTGTTCCTGTCGCTGGTCGTGTCGGTGAACATCTTCCTCGGCGCGCTCAACGTCCTGCCCCTGCTGCCGCTGGACGGCGGGCACCTCGCGGTCGTCGCGTACGAGCGGGTGCGCGCGGGCGTCAACCGGATCCGGGGGCGGCCGGATCCGGGCACGGTCGACATGACCCGGCTGCTGCCGCTCACCTATCTGGCCGTCCTGCTGCTGGTGGGGTTCGGGGTGCTGCTGATCCTCGCCGACCTGTTCAACCCGCTGCAGTTGCCGAAGTGATCCGAGATGTTCACGGAGAGTGGCGCGCGGGTGACACTGTTGGATGCCGGGCGCCGTCACGTCGGCGGCACCGGGCGCTTAGGCTTTGTACCGGGGCCGCAAGCATGAGGAGAGGGATGAGCGTTTCACTGGGAATGCCTAATGTCCGCGGCGACGGCGATGGGCAGGGGGCGCAGGGTCCGAGCGCGCCCCGCCGCAAGTCCCGGCAGATCATGGTCGGGAACGTTCCGGTCGGGGGCGACGCGCCGGTGTCGGTGCAGTCCATGACCACCACCCTCACCGCCGACGTGAACGCCACGCTCCAGCAGATCGCGGAGCTGACCGCGTCCGGCTGCCAGATCGTGCGGGTCGCGGTGCCGTCGCAGGACGACGCCGACGCGCTGCCCGCCATCGCGAAGAAGTCGCCGATCCCCGTCATCGCCGACATCCACTTCCAGCCCAAGTACGTGTTCGCGGCGATCGACGCCGGCTGCGCGGCCGTCCGGGTGAACCCGGGCAACATCAAGAAGTTCGACGACAAGGTCGGCGAGATCGCGCGCGCCGCGAGCGACGCGGGCGTGCCGATCCGGATCGGGGTGAACGCCGGGTCGCTGGACAAGCGGCTCCTGGAGAAGTACGGCAAGGCCACCCCCGAGGCCCTGGTCGAGTCGGCGCTGTGGGAGTGCTCGCTGTTCGAGGAGCACGACTTCCGCGACATCAAGATCTCGGTCAAGCACAACGACCCGGTCGTGATGATCGACGCCTACCGGCGGCTCGCCGCCGCCTGCGACTACCCGCTGCACCTGGGCGTGACCGAGGCCGGCCCCGCGTTCCAGGGCACGATCAAGTCGGCGGTGGCGTTCGGCGCGCTGCTCGCCGAGGGCATCGGCGACACGATCCGGGTGTCGCTGTCGGCGCCTCCGGTCGAGGAGGTCAAGGTCGGCATCGCGATCCTGGAGTCGCTCGGGCTGCGCAAGCGGGGCCTGGAGATCGTGTCGTGCCCGTCCTGCGGGCGCGCGCAGGTGGACGTGTACACGCTGGCCGAGCAGGTGACCGCCGGGCTGAAGGACTTCCCCGTCCCGCTGCGCGTCGCCGTGATGGGGTGCGTGGTGAACGGCCCCGGCGAGGCGCGCGAGGCCGACCTCGGCGTGGCGTCCGGGAACGGCAAGGGCCAGATCTTCGTCAAGGGGAAGGTCGTCAAGACCGTCCCCGAGTCGCAGATCGTGGAGACCCTCATCGAGGAGGCCATGCGCATCGCCGACGAGATGGGCATCGAGATCGGCGAGGACGGCTCGGTGACCGGGCCGGGCGCCGACGTCGTGGTCGGCTGAACGGTCGGCTGACCTGACGCGATAGCGAGAGCGGAAAGGGCCCCGGGAGCGATCCCGGGGCCCTTCCGTGTGGTGCGCCCAGCATGGGCGATTGCTTGGGGGTGAAAGTCCCCTGGAGGAAGAGGTGGTGCTAACTCCGAGCCGGAGGCAAGGGCGTCGTCGTG
>NZ_JBEORG010000077.1:0-15593 GCF_040302145.1 Spirillospora sp. NPDC127506
GACCAGCGGGCAGGTCGCGTCGATGGTGCGCAGGTTGAGGCCCGCGGCCTCCTCGTGCACGGCGGGCGCGACGCCGTGCCCGCGGCCCCGGAGGGTGCCGCGGGCGCCGCTGCGCCGTCATCGGTGATTCGGCGCCCATTTCCGCGAATCAGTGCGTCCGAATTTCTCCGGGCAGAATGCGGACGGCATCACCGGCATCGGCGGTCCGCCATTGTTTGCGATGCCTTCCGTGCGTTCCTTCGCGCGTTCGCGGAGTGCCGGTAATGGTCTACCACGGCTTCGTGCGCATTTTTCCTCCTCAGCGGGCGAAGAACCGTCGGGACGCTGATGGGAATCACCACGGAGTCGTGCGCATGCGGGTCACCTCCCGATATCGATGGGACGGGACGGGCGGGGGAGCGTCACCACGGGGTCGTGCGCATGCGGGTCACCTCCCTTCCTCGCGGTCGCGGGCCCGTTCGCTCGGGCCCAGGGGAGCACCGGGGGAGAGCGGAGCGCGGCTCAGAGAGCCAGCAGCACGAAGTGCTGGGGCAGGTGCACGGCCAGCCCGAGGCGCATCGCGGCGGTGATCACCGCGTCCCCGTCGCCGGCCGGGCGGCGCAGCGCGAGCGTCGACTCCTCGCCGTCCAGCAGGGTGATGCCGGCGCGGAAGTCGCCGAGCAGCACCCGGTCGCGCTCGATCATGCGGGTGCGGGTGACGCGCAGCCCGGCGGCGTCCAGCGCGGCCAGCGCGCCGCCGCCGACGAGCCGCCAGTACAGGGCGGGGTGCATGACCAGCCCGTCGCACGAGCCGCCCATCTCCTCGACCTCGGCGCAGGCGTTCATCAGCGCGTCCATCGCCGCGCCGGCCTCGGCGGACGCCCGCGGGGCGGAGAGGCGGCGCAGCCCGTCCAGGCGCAGCAGGCCGGGGATCGCGCCGTCGTCGCTGCCGTGCAGCAGCACCTCGTTCTCCACGGTGCAGAGCCGGACGATGACGCGGTGGTCGACGAAGCGGGCGAGCAGCGCGGGGTCGGAGCACAGGTCGGCGGGCACCGGGACGGCGACGGAGATCTCGGTCAGCTCGGCCTTGGCGACCGCCGGGCGGAACACCGCCTCGGGCGTCGCGGCGTACCGGGTCCCGCCGCCCCCGCCGGCGCGGTGCTCGCGCACGTAGCGCAGGGTCCGGTCGGCGACCGTGCCGCCCTTGGTCTGCTCCCGGACGGTCGGGCGGGGCCGGGTGGAGGCCAGCGGGAACAGCGTCGTCAGCGGCGCCCGGAGCCGGACCGCGGCGTCGCCGCCGGCCGCCCGGGCGACCGCGACGGCCAGCTCCTCGCCGGGGCCGCGCTCGCGCAGCCCGGGGTCATCGATGAGGTAGTCCAGCACGGAGAACTCCCATCAGACACACCTTTCGCGGCCGCCCGGATCTCGGGTCGGCCGACAAATGCACGCTGCCGGTACTGCACCGTGCCAACCGAGAGAGTAAGCACACCGGAGGAGAAATTAAAAGGGCCTCGCTCGATCTTGTTCAGAAAAATCGGCCATGGTACAACTTCCTAGCGGATTGGAAGGGGAGGTGACATGCCGAAGCCGGATAAAGAAGCCGGGGGAGGCGCCGCATTCGCCGATCCCGTGCTCGATCCCGTGCTCGATCCCATTCGCGGGACGGGGCCGCGCCCGGCCGCCCGCCCCGCCCCCCGCTGCCCGCTGCGCGCCCGCACCCCGGCCGGGGGCGCGCCCGCGGCGGACGCGCGGACCGAGGACGCGCGGACCGAGGACGCGCGGACCGAGGACGCGCCGGCCGGCGGCGCCCCGGGTGATCCGGGATGAGCACCGCGACGGCGGCCCGCCCCGGAGCCCCCGGCGGCCCCGCCGGCGAGGACGGCCTCGGCCTGCTGGAGATCGCGCGTCCGCTGATCGCCGCGGCCCGGGACGACCTGCGCGACCGGCTGCGCGCCGGCCCGGCCCTGCCGGACGGGCTCGCCGCCCTGCTCCTGCGCGACCCGCCGGCCGGCTGGCTCGCGATGGCCGTCCAGCCGGCCCTGGCCCGGGAGCTCGCCGCGGCGCGGCGGCGGGGCCTGCCCGGTGCGACGCCGGAGCGCCGCTACGCCTCCTTCGTGCGGAGCCTGCGCGACCCCGGCACCGCGCGCCGGATCTGGGCGGAGTACCCGGTCCTCGCCCGGCAGGCGGCCGGGCTGCTGGACGCCTGGGCCGCCGCCCGCGCCGCGTTCGCCCGCGACCTCGCCGCCGACCTGCCCGCGCTCACCGGGGCGTTCGGTGCGCTCGGCGCCCTGGACGACGTCGTGTTCGGGTCCGCCGAGACGCACCGCGGCGGCCGGACGGTCGCGATCGTCCGGTTCGAGCGCGCCGCCGTCGTCTACAAGCCGCGCAGCCTCGCCGTCGACCGGTGCTTCGACCGCCTCCTCGGCTGGTTCAACGCCCCCGGCGTCCCGTACCCGCTGCGGCGCCCCCGCCTCCTGGACAGGGGCGACCGGGGCTGGAGCGAGTTCATCGAGCCCGCCCCCTGCGAGCCGGAGGCGCTGCCCGCGTTCTTCTGGCGGATGGGCGCGCTGCTCGCGCTGACCCACGCGGTGCACGGCTACGACCTGCACGCCGACAACGTGATCGCCGCCGGGGCCGACCCCGTGGTGATCGACCTGGAGGCCCTGTTCCACACCGAGGGGACGCAGCCGGAGGCGCGCCGCGCGCGGCTCGGCGACCCGGCCGCCGAGCGGCTGGCCGGGTCGGTGCTGCGCACCGGCCTGCTGCCCGGCCCGCTCGTCGTGCCCGACGTGGAGACCGAGCTGCCCTTCGGCGTCGACATCAGCCCGCTCGGCATCGCCGAGGGCCGCCGCTCCCTCATCCCGACGCCGATCGCCGAGGACCCCGGCACCGACCGGATGCGGGTGAGGCTCGGGTACCGGACGGTGCCCGAGCCCGCCGGGCGGCTGCGCCTGCCGGGCGGGCAGGCCGCCGACCCGCGCCCGTACCGGGACGCGCTGACCGCCGGGTACGTCTTCGCCCACCGCCGGCTGGCCGCCGCCGGCACCGGCCTGCTCGCGCCGGGCGGGCCGCTGCACGGCTGCGCGGACGTCCCCGTCCGGCTGATCCAGCTGTCGACGTTCCTCTACGTCCGGCTGCTGCTGGAGGGCTGGCGGCCGGAGGCGGTGCGCGACCCCGCCGTCCACGAGCGCGGCCTCGGCCGGCTCGCGGCGGGCTGGCCCGGCGTCCCGCACCGCGACGCGCTCATCGAGGCGGAGAAGGCCGCGCTGCGGCGCGGCGAGGTGCCCGTGTTCGAGATCCGGCCCGGCCACCGCGACGTCTGGCTGGAGGACGGCACCCGCCTGCCGGACGTGCTGCCCGCCGCGCCGCTGGCGGAGACGGCGGCGCGGCTCGCCGCGCTGGCCGAGGACGGCCCCGGAGCCCAGCTGGAGATCATCGACGCGAGCCTGGCCGCGCTGGACACCCGCCCCCGCGCCGGGCATCCCGTGCGGGGGCCGTCCGGCGTGCGCGGCCCGCTGGACACCGCCCTGTCCATCGCCCGGCGGCTCGACGCCGCGGCCGTGCGGGACGGCGACCGCATCGGCTGGCTCACCGTCGAGGTCGTGGACGCCGCGTCCCGCCGGGTCGCGCCCGCCGGGCTGGACCTGTACGGCGGCCTGCCGGGCATCGGCCTGTTCCTGTCCTACCTGGCCGCCGTGACGGACGAGCCGCGGGTCGCGCGGCTCGCCGAACAGGTCGCCGAAGAGGTCGCCCTCCGCTGCCGCGCGTCCGGGGCCGTGCCGGCCCTCGGCCCCGCCTACCACCTCGCGCACGCCGCCGCCGTCCACCGCCGCCCGGACCTGGCCGAGGCGGCCCGGGACCTCCCCCCGCCCGCACCGGCCGGCCCCGACGTCCTGGACGGTGCGGCGGGCGCCGTGCTGTCCGCGCTCGCCGTGCACGCCGTCCTGCCCTGCGAGGAGGCGGAAGAGGCGGCGCGCGCCGCCGGCGAGCGGCTCCACGCGATGGAACCGGAAGGGCCCGGCTTCGGGTACGGCGCGCCGGGCGCGGCGGTGGCCCACGCCCGCCTGCACGCCCTGCTCGGCGACCCCCGCCACGCGGCCCGCGCCCGTGAACTCGCCGCCACCGAGCCCGCCCCTGAACCCGGCGGCGGACCCGGCGGCGGACCCGGCGGCGAGCCCGGCTGGTGCCAGGGCGCCGCCGGCACCGGCCTCGCCCTGCTCGAACTGCTCGAACTGCCCGGACCGGCCGGCCCGCCGGACCCCGCCGGCGGCACGCCCGCGCTGGAGCGTTCCCTCGACGCCGCGGCCCGGACCGCCCGCGCGTGCGGCCCGCTCCCGGACGACTCCCTCTGCCACGGCGCGTCCGGGCTCGCGGAACTGCTCACCGCCCTCGGCGAGCCCGCCCCCCGCCCGCCCGGCGAGGCGCGCACCGCCCTGCCCGCGCCCGCGCCCGGACTGCTCGCCGGCCTGTCCGGCATCGGCTACGGGCTGCTGCGCCGCGCCCGCCCCGCCGACGTGCCCCCGGTGCTCGCGCTGGCGCCCCCGAACCCCTGAGCCAGCTCCCGTTCCCCGTGGAGGAGACGACATGACCGTGGACGTTCAGCCCGGCCTGCTCGCCATCGACGGCGCCGCGCCGGTGCGCACCGACCCCTGGCCGACCTACGACAAGGGCGACGTCTTCATCGGCGAGGACGACCTCGGCGAGGCGCTCGACGCGATCCGCGACCGGCTCTACTTCCGCTACGACCACCGCCCGTACGCCGAGACGCGCACCGGCCGGTTCGAGCGGGACCTGTGCGCGTACTTCGGCGTCCCGCACGCGCTCGCCTGCGCCAGCGGCACCGCCGCGATCGCGCTCGCGCTGCTCGCCCTCGACCTGCCGCCCGGCTCCCTCGTCGCCTGCCCCGCCTTCACCTTCGCCGCGACGCCCAGCGCGATCCTGCTCGCCGGTCACCGGCCCGTCCTCGTCGAGTGCGACGACGACCTGCACATGGACGTGGCCGACCTGCGCCGCCGCCTCACCCCCGACGTCCGCGCGATCGTCGTCGTGCACATGCGCGGCTTCGCCTCCGACATGGACGCGATCTGCGCGCTCGCCCGGGAACGCGGCATCCCCGTCGTCGAGGACGCGGTGCCCGCGCTCGGCGCCCGGCTGAACGGCCGCCCGCTCGGCACCATCGGCGACGCCGGCGCGTTCAGCACCCAGTCCGACAAGTCGCTCAACACCGGCGAGGGCGGCTTCCTGCTCGTCCGCGACCCGGCCGTGCACGCCCGCGCGGCCGTCTACTCCGGCGCCTACGAGGGGCGGATGGCGCGGCACTTCGACGGCCCGCCGCCGCCCGTCGACGACCTCGCGCTGCCGATCTTCAGCCTGCGGATGGACGAGGTGCGCGCCGCGCTCGCCCGGCCGATGCTGCGCCGGCTGCCCGACCGGCTCGCCGCCCACCGCCGCAACTACGACGACGTCGCCGCGCGGCTCGCCGGCGTGCCCGGCATCGCGCTGCGCCGCCCCGTCGCCGACGGCGCCTACCTCGGCGAGGCGCTGGTGTTCCGGCTGCCCGGCGCGGGCGCCCGGCGCGCCGCCTGGACCGCCGCCGCGCTGCGCGCCGAGGGCATCGACGCCCGCGCCCTCGGCGACCCCGGCGACACCAACGTCCGCGCGTTCTGGAACTGGCGGTTCCTGTTCCCGGACCCGGCGCGCGCCCGCGCCGAGTACCCCGCCACAGCCGCGCGGCTCGACGAGACCGTCGACATCCCGCTGTCGGCGAACCTCACCGAGCGGGACCGCGACCACGTCGTCGAGGCCGTCCGCAAGGTCGCCGGCTCCGCGGCGGGGCGCGGCTGATGGTCCGCGTCCTGTACGTGACGGGCTGGTGCCGCAGCGGGACGACGCTGCTCGGCAACCTCCTCGGCGAGGTGCCCGGCGCCGTCCACGTCGGCGAGCTGCGCTACCTGTGGACCAACGGCGTCCTCGGCGCGGGCACCAACTCGCTGTGCGGCTGCGGGCGGGACATCCCGTCGTGCCCGCTGTGGAAGGCCGTCATCGCGCGGCTCGCCGGGGACGACGCCGCCTGGCACGCCGAACGCGCCGCCTGGCGGCAGCGGACCGCGCTGCGGACCCGGCACACCGGCCGCCGCCTCGCCGACGCGCGGCGCGCCCGCGCCCACCCGGCCGTCCAGGACCTGGTCCGGCTGTACGAGGCGATCGCCGCGGAGACCGGCGCCCGGCTCGTCGTCGACACCGGCAAGTTCCCCGCCGAGGCCGCCGCGCTGTGCGGCGCGCCCGGCGTGGACGCCCGCGTCCTGCACGTCGTCCGGGACCCGCGCGCCACCGCCGAGTCGTGGCGGCGCGCGAAAGGGTACATCCCGGCGATGGGCCCGGCCCGCAGCACCGCCTACTGGACGGGGTTCAACCTGGCGTCCGAACGCGTCGCCCGCGCGTTCCCCGGCCGCTGCCTGCGGCTGCGCTACGAGGACTTCGCCGCGCGCCCCCGCGCCGAGCTGGCCCGCGTGATGGCGCACGCGGGCCTCGCCGGCGACCCGCCCGTGGACGGCGGCGGCGCCGCCCGGCTCGGCGTGAACCACACCGTGACCGGCAACCCCGACCGGCTGCGGCGGGGCCCGGTCCTGGTCAGGGCCGACGACGCCTGGACGCGGACCCAGCCCGCCGCCGCCCGCGCCGTCGCCACCGCGCTCGCCGCGCCGCTGCTGGCCCGATACGGCTACCCGCTGCGTCCCGTCCCCGCCCCGGTCCCCGCGGAGGTCTGATGGATCTCGGACTGCGCGGCCGCGTCGCGCTCGTCGCCGCCGCGACCAGCGGCCTCGGCCTGGCCACCGCCCGCGAGCTCGCCGCCGCCGGCGCGGACGTCGCGTTCTGCGGCCGCGACGAGGCGAGGCTGGAGGCGGCCCGCGAGGAGATCGACGCGGCCGGGCCGGGCCGCGCCGTCCCCACCCGGCTGGACGTCCGCGACCACGCGGCCGCCGCGGACTGGGTGCGCGACACCGCCGGCCGCCTCGGCGGGCCGCACGTCCTGGTGACGAACGCGGGCGGGCCGCCGGCCGGCCCCGCCCTCGGGTTCGGCCTGGACGCCTACCGCGACGCGGTCGAGCTGTGCGTGCTGTCCCACATCGCGCTCGTCCAGGCGGCCGTGCCGCACATGCGGGACGCCGGCTGGGGCCGCGTCCTGATGATCGCGTCGGAGACGATGCGGCAGCCGACGCCGAAGCTCGCCCTGTCCGGCACCGTCCGGCCCGCCCTCGCCGGGTTCGCCAAGACCCTCGTCCGGGAGCTGGGCCCGGCCGGCATCACGGTCAACGTCCTCGCGCCCGGCTACCACCTCACCCCGGCCGTGGAGGCGCTCGTCGCGCCGGACCGCAACGCCGGCCTCGCGGAGATCGCCGCCGGGATCCCGCTCGGCCGGCTCGGCTCGCCGGCCGACTTCGGCGCCGCCGCCGCGTTCCTCGCGAGCGAGCAAGCCGGCTTCATCACCGGGACCGTCCTGCTGGTCGACGGCGGCCTCAGCCAGGGCATCTGAGCGGGAAAGCGGAGAACGGAGGAGACGGTGGAGTTCGACGACGTGCTCGCGGCGCGGCGGATGGTGCGCCGCTACCGCCCCGACCCCGTACCGCCGGAGACCGTGGACCGGATCGCCCGGGTCATCCGGAAGGCGCCGAGCGCGGGGTTCAGCCAGGGCCACCGGCTCGTCGTGGTCACCGAGCGCGCGACCCGCGAGCGCGTCGCCGAGCTCGCCGAGGAGTCCCTCTACCGGGAGAAGTGGCTGTCGGTGGCGCCGGTGCTGATGGTGCTCGGCGTCCGCGAGGACGACTACCACGACCGCTACACCCGGCCCGACAAGCTCATCGACGGCAAGGAGCTGGAGTGGCCCGCCCCCTACTGGTGGGTCGACTCCGGGGCGTTCCTCATGCTGCTCCAGCTCGCCGCGATCGACGCCGGGCTCGCGACCGGGTTCGCGACCGTCCGCCGCAAGGAGGAGCTCAAGGCGCTGCTCGGCCTGCCGGACGACATCGCCGTGGTCGGCGTCGTCACGATCGGCCATGCCCGCGACGACGCCGTGCCGCCGTCCGACACCGCCCGGCTGCGCGCGATGCGGAAGCCCTTCGGCGACCTCGTCCGGTACGAGTCCTGGAAGGACCCGCGCTAGGGCCGGCCCGCGTCGGAGCCGGCCCGCGTCAGAGCCACGTCGTCGGGAGGCCGTGCGCCGGGGCCTCGCCGAGGACCGCGCGCTCGCCGCCCGGCCACAGCCGCAGCGTCACCACCTGGACGGCGTCGAGGCGGGAGGCGTCGCGCCCCTCGAACGACAGGTGGGCGAGCGGCGCCGCCGCGGTGGCCGCCGCGCCCGCCTCCTCGATGCCGCGGTCGACGCGCGCGGCCTCGTCCCGCGACAGGTACGCGCGCATCGTCGAGTGCCACACGACCGTGGCGACGCCCTCGCGCGGCGCGAGCCCGTCCAGGAAGTCGGCCGCGCCCATCCGCACGACCTCCGCCGGGACCCGCGCCGCCACCTCGAACGCCGCCCGCAGCCGCGCGACCCGCTCCGCCTGGTCGGGCCACACGTACGACAGCAGCCGCCGCTGCGCGTCCGGGGAGGACGCGTCCAGCGGGTTCGGGTCGCAGCCGCGCCGCTCGGCGACGGCCAGCGGCGCGCCCACCGGCGGCAGGCCCCGCCACGCGTCCGCCAGGACGACCGGGGACTCGGGCCCGTACGCGCCGCCCTCGTACAGGAACCGGAAGTGGTCGGCCCGCAGGTTCAGGCCCGCGCTCGCGCCGATCTCCAGCAGCCGGACCGGCAGCCCGACCGCCTCGGCGACCGTGAGCAGGCCGCCGACCAGCGGCGCCGCCCGGCCGACCTCGTTCGTCTGCGGCGGTTCGGCGAGCCCCTCGCGTATCTCCGCCGCGTGCCCGGCGAGCACGTCCCGGAAGGCGGGCCAGGCCCGCAGCGGATCCTCCGTCCCGCCCGCGGTCGGGTAGTGCGCGGCCAGCTCCGGCGCCCGCCCCTCCAGGACGATGCGGTGCACCGTGCCGAGCATGCCCAGGATGTGGCGCGTGCCGGTGCGGTCTCCCAGCACGCCGGCGACCGCGTCCGGCTCGTCCGCCGCCCGGAGGAGCAGCTCCGCGTACATCGGCGACCCCAGCTCGGCCGACGCCCGCGCCTGCGCGAGCAGCGCCCTTCTCATCCCCCACCTCCGCCGACGAGCCTCTCAGATGCTGGACGCCGTCACGGGCGGGCGCGCGGAGTCAATAGGATCGTCGTCATGCTGCGCTGGTTGACCGCGGGGGAGTCCCACGGCCCGGCCCTCACCGCGATCGTGGAGGGGCTGCCGGCCGGTGTGCGCGTGACCTCGGGGGACATCGCCGAGGAACTGCGCCGCCGGCGGCTCGGGCACGGGCGGGGCGCCCGGATGAAGTTCGAGCAGGACGAGGTGCGGATCCTCGGCGGCGTCCGGCACGGGGCGACGCTCGGCGGGCCGGTCGCGATCGAGATCGGCAACACCGAGTGGCCGAAGTGGGAGACGGTCATGGCGGCCGACCCGGTCGACGCCGGCGTCCTCGCCGCCCAGGCGCGCAACGCGCCGCTGTCGCAGCCGCGCCCCGGCCACGCCGACCTCGCGGGCATGCAGAAGTACGGGTTCGACGACGCGCGCCCCGTCCTGGAGCGGGCCAGCGCCCGGGAGACCGCCGCGCGGGTCGCGCTCGGGACCGTCGCCAAGGCGTTCCTCAAGCAGGCCCTCGGCGTGGACGTCCTCAGCCACGTGATCGCGCTCGGCGAGGTCGCGGCGCCCGACGGCGTCCTGCCCGGGCCCGGCGACCTCGCGCGGGTCGACCAGAGCCCCGTCCGCTGCTTCGACGCCGCGGCGTCGGCGGCGATGGTCGCGCACATCGACGAGACGAAGAAGGCGGGCGACACCCTCGGCGGCGTCGTGGAGGTCCTCGCCTACGGGCTCCCGCCCGGCCTCGGCAGCCACGTCCACTGGGACCGGCGGCTCGACTCGCGGCTCGCCGGCGCCCTGATGGGCATCCAGGCGATCAAGGGCGTCGAGCTCGGCGACGGGTTCACCACCGCCCGGCGGCCCGGGTCGCGGGCGCACGACGAGATCGACGGCACGCCCGAGGGGGTGCGCCGCCGGACGAACCGGGCTGGCGGCGTCGAGGGCGGCATGACGACCGGCGAGGTGCTGCGGGTGCGCGCCGCGATGAAGCCGATCTCGACCGTCCCGCGGCGGCTCGACACCATCGACGTCAAGACCGGCGAACCCGCCAAGGCGATCAACCAGCGCAGCGACGTCACCGCCGTCCCGGCCGCCGGGGTCGTCGCCGAGGCGATGGCGGCGCTCGTCCTCGCCGACGCCGCGGTGGAGAAGTTCGGCGGCGACTCCGCCGAGGAGACGGCGCGCAACCTGCGCGGCTACCTGTCCGCACTGACGATCAAGTGAGCGGGAGCATGCGACCGAAGGCAGTCATCATCGGGCCGCCCGGCTCGGGCAAGACCACGGTCGGCGGCGCGCTCGCCGAACGCCTCGGCGTCGCGCTGCGCGACACCGACGCCGACGTGGAGGCCGCCGCGGGCAAGCCGATCGGCGAGATCTTCATCGACGACGGGGAGGACCGCTTCCGCGAGCTGGAGCGCGCCGCCGTCGCGGCCGCCCTCGCCGAGCACGAGGGCGTCGTCTCGCTGGGCGGCGGCGCGATCCTCGCCGCGGAGACCCAGGAGCTGCTCGCCGGGCACACGGTCGTCTACCTGAGGGTCGGCCTGCCCGAGGCGATCAAGCGGGTCGGGCTCAACTCCGCGCGGCCGCTGCTGGTCCTGAACCCGCGCAGCCAGATGCGCAAGCTGCTGGAGGAGCGCCTGCCCATCTACGAGCGGCTCGGCACCGTCGGCGTCGACACCGACGGCCGCGACCCCGCCGACATCGTCGAGGAGATCGTCAAGGCCCTGGAGGCGGCGTGACGTCGGCCCGGGTGCACGTCGGCGGCGCCGACCCGTACGACGTCGTCATCGGGACGGGCGTCCTCGGCGAGCTGCCCGCCATGGTCGGCGACCGCGCCCGCGCCGTCGCCGTCGTCCACGCCGAGGGCCTCCCCGGGATCGCCCGGCCGGTGTGCGGCGCGCTCGAGCGGGCCGGGTACACCGTCCACGCGCTGCCCGTCCCGGACGGCGAGGCCGCCAAGGAGGTCGGCGTCCTCGCCGGGCTCTGGTCGTCCTTCGCCCGCGCCGGGATGACCCGCACCGACGCCGTCGTCGGCGTCGGCGGCGGCGCCACCACCGACCTCGCCGGGTTCGCCGCGGCGTCGTGGCTGCGCGGCGTCCGCTCGGTCCTCGTCCCGACGACGCTGCTCGGCATGGTGGACGCGGCGGTCGGCGGCAAGACCGGCATCAACGTCCCCGAGGGCAAGAACCTCGTCGGCGCGTTCCATCCGCCCGCCGGCGTCCTGTGCGACCTGGCGACGCTGATGACGATGCCGCACGAGGACTATGTCAGCGGCCTCGCCGAGATCATCAAGGCCGGCTTCATCTCCGACCCGGAGATCCTCCGCCTGGTCGAGGACGACCCGAAGGGCGCCGCGTCCCCCGACGGCCCGCACACCCGCGAGCTGGTGGAAAGAGCGGTCCGGGTCAAGGCCGAGGTGGTGTCGGCCGACCTGAGGGAGAGCGGCCTCCGCGAGATCCTCAACTACGGCCACACCCTCGCCCACGCCATCGAGAAGGCCGAGGAGTACCGGTTCCGGCACGGCCACGCCGTCGCGATCGGCATGGTGTACGCCGCCGAGCTGTCCCGGCTCGCCGGCCGGCTGCCGGACGGCGTCGTCCAGCGGCACCGCGACATCCTCGCCTCGGTCGGCCTGCCCGTCTCCTACGCCGCCGACTGGCCCGGCCTGCGCGCCGCGATGACCATCGACAAGAAGTCGCGCGGCACGACGCTCCGCTTCGTCGTCCTGGACGGCATCGCGTCGCCGGGCCGCCTCGAAGGGCCGGACGAGGCGCTGCTCACCGCCGCCTACCGGGCGGTCGGCCGATGACCGCGGAGAGGAGGGTCCCGTGACCCGCGTGCTCGTCCTGAACGGCCCCAACCTGCGGCGCCTCGGCGTCCGCGAGCCCGACAAGTACGGCACGACCAGCTTCGACGACCTCGCCGCACTCTGCCGCGACACCGGCCGCCGCCTCGACCTGAGCGTGGAGGTCCGGCAGACCGACGACGAGGCCGAGATGGTGCGCTGGGTGCACGAGGCCGCCGACGAGCGCGTCCCCATCGTGCTGAACCCGGCCGCCTTCACCCACTACTCCTACAGCCTCCGCGACGCCCTGGCGCAGCGCACCGCCCCGCTCATCGAGGTCCACATCACCAACCCCGCGGCCCGCGAGGAGTTCCGCCACACCTCCGTCGTCGCCGGCGTCGCCACCGGCACCATCGCCGGGTTCGGCCCCATGTCGTACGTCCTGGCGCTGCAGGCCATAGCCGAGCTGCTCGCCGAGCAGAACCCCGCCTGACGACCGTCCGGCGGAGCGAGGGCGCCGCTACTCCTCCTCGGCGGCCCGGCGCGCCATGTCCTTGAGCTCGGCCACCACGTCGTCCAGCGGCGCCACGTCGCGGTGGGCGCGGCAGAGGATGGTGGCGCCCTCGACGGCCGCGACGATGAGGCGGGCCAGGCGGGCGGCGCGGTGGTCGGGGACGCCGGCGTTGCCGAGGCCGGTCGCGAGGGTGTCCTGCCAGAGGCCGAACACCGCCGCGGCGGCCTTGGCGAGCTGGGGCGCGTCGTCGTGGGACTCGACGGTGACGGCGACGACGGGGCAGCCCGCGCGGAACTCGCTCCTGATCAGGACCTGCCGCCACCAGCCGACGAAGGCGTCCACCGCGGAGGCGGCGTCGCCGCCCTCGGTGGCGGCGAGGATGCCGGCGTTGAGGAAGTCGCCGGCGTAGCGGACGGCCTCCTCGGCGAGCTGCGCCTTGCCGTCCGGGAAGTGGTGGTAGATCGACCCGCGCGGGGCGCCGCTGTGCGCGATGACGTCGCGGAACCCGGTGCCGCTGTAGCCGCGCTCGCGGAACAGGTAGGCGGCGCTGCGCACCATGCGTTCCCGGCTGTCCGTCCCCATGACTCGATTATGACATTCATCATACGGTGCCCGCGTTGCCCATGACGGTCGTCATAGAAGATGGTGACTATGACGGACGTCCTACTGGTTGGGGAGCCTGATGGAGAGCACGGCGGGACTGGAGCAGCTGAAGGAACTGCTCGACAAGGGCGCGGAGAAGGGGCACGGCATCGGGACCCTGCTCGGCATCACGGCCGAGAGCCTCGAACCCGGCCGGGTCGTGTTCGCCCTCACCCCGCGCCCCGACTTCAGCAACCCGCTCGGGACCGTGCACGGCGGCATCATGTCCACGCTGCTGGACTCGGCGATGGCGTGCGCGGTGCACACGTCCCTGGCGGAGGGCGCCGGTTACACGACGCTGGAGCTCAAGGTGAACTTCGTCCGGGCGGTGCCGCTGGACGGCGGCCGGCTGGTGTGCGAGGGGACGACCGTCCATGTCGGGCGCAAGGTTGCGACCGCCGAGGGGCGCATCACCGACGCCGACGGCAGGCTCGTCGCGCACGGGACGACGACGTGCCTGCTCTTCCCGCCGCCTACTGGCGAGTAGGGTTCGCTTGGGCGCGGAAGGGTTCGCCCAGGCACGGGAGAAGGAGAGCCTCGTGATCGACCTCCAGCGCGACGGAGATGTGCACATCCTGCGGTTCGACGCCGGCGAGAACCGGTTCAGCCCCGGCTTCCTCGACGAGGTCGAGGACGCGCTCGACACCGTCGCGAAGAACGACGGGCCGGGCGCGCTGGTCACCGCCGGGACCGGCAAGTTCTACTCCAACGGCCTCGACCTGGACTGGCTGAGCGCCAACCAGGACCGGTTCGAGGAGTACCTGCGGCGGGTGCACGGGCTGTTCGCGCGCGTCCTGGAGCTGCCCATGCCGACCGTCGCGGCGCTGAACGGGCACGCGTTCGCGGGCGGCGCGATGCTCGCCCTGTGCCACGACGCCGCCGTGATGCGCACCGACCGCGGCTACTTCTGCCTGCCCGAGGTCGACCTCGGCATGAGCTTCACGCCGGGGATGAACCTGCTGATCAAGGAGCGGCTGCCGCGCGCGACCGCGCACGAGGCCATGCTCACCGGCCGCCGGTACACCGCCGAGCAGGCGCGGGACGCCGGGATCGTCCAGCGGACCGCTCCCGAGGAGGAGGTCCTCGCCGCCGCCGTGGAGCTGGCGGCGGCGTCGGCGGGCAGGAACGGCGGGACGGTCGCCAAGATCCGCACGGACCTGTACCGGCCGGTGCTGGACGCGCTGCACGGTCCCGCCCTCCCCTGAACCGGGGCGCCCTCAACCGGGGGCGGCGGGTAGGTTACGTTCGACTGGAATCGGATTCGGTTAGGGAGAGGATGCCGATGCGCATCGGGATGGCGCTCAGCTACTCGGGCGGTTTCAAGGAGACCGTCGAGGAGCTGTCCGACTACGAGAAGGCCGGCCTCGACATCGTCTACGTCGCGGAGGCGTACAGCTTCGACGCGGTGAGCCAGATGGGCTACATCGCGGCCAAGACCGAGCGGCTGGAGATCGCCTCCGGCATCCTCAACATCTACTCGCGCACGCCGACCGCGATGGCGCAGACCGCCGCGGGCCTGGACTACGTGTCCGGGGGGCGGTTCACGCTCGGCATCGGCGCGTCCGGCCCGCAGGTCATCGAGGGCTTCCACGGCGTCCCCTACACGGCGCCGCTCGGCCGCACCCGCGAGGTCATCGAGATCTGCCGCAAGGTGTGGCGGCGCGAGCGGCTCCAGTACGACGGCAGGTACTACAAGCTGCCGCTGCCCGCCGACCAGGGCACCGGCCTGGGCAAGCCGCTGAAGCTCATCAACCACCCGGTGCGCGCCGACATCCCGATCCTGGTCGCCGCGATCGGCCCGAAGAACGTCGAGCAGACCGCCGAGATCGCCAACGGCTGGGAGCCGATCTTCTACATGCCGGAGAAGGCCGAGGAGGTGTGGGGCGCCTCCCTCGCCGCCGGCAAGGCCAGGCGCGACCCGGCGCTCGGCGAGCTGGACGTGGTCGGCCAGGCCCCGCTCGCCATCGGCGACGACGTCCAGGGCTACCTGGAGTTCGGCCGTCCCATGGCGGCGCTGTACATCGGCGGCATGGGCGCCAAGGGCAAGAACTTCTACAACGACCTCGCCCGCCGCTACGGCTTCGAGAAGGAGGCCGAGGAGATCCAGGACCTCTATCTGGACGGCAAGAAGGACGAGGCCGCCGCGAAGGTTCCGCAGGAACTGCTGGAGAAGATGTCGCTCATCGGCTCCGAGGGCCATGTCCGCGAGCGGCTCGCCGCGATGAAGGAGTCCGGGATCACGACGCTGAACGTCGCCCCGATCGCCGGCGACCACAAGGGCCGCCTCGCCCTGATCGAGAAGGTCAAGGAGATGGCCGCCGAGCTCTGACCCGCTTCGTCGGCTTGCGGCGTGTTGCCCTTATGAGCGCGCCGATAAGGCGGTCTGCGGCGCCTCCACGTCCTTGGCCAGCTTGGAGAGCTCCTCGCTGACGCGCTCGACCGCGGC
>NZ_JBEORG010000078.1:0-14116 GCF_040302145.1 Spirillospora sp. NPDC127506
CGGCGCCCACGCGCTCGGCGACCCGCGCGGGCGGCCGGAGCTGCGCGCCGCGCTCGCCGGGTACCTCGGGCGGGCCCGCGGCGTGCACGCCGACCCGGCGCGGATCGTGATCACGTCCGGCTACGCGCAGGGGCTCGGGCTGCTGGCGTCCGTGCTGCGCGACGCCGGGGCGACGGCGTTCGCGATGGAGGAGCCGGGCCACTTCTTCCACCGCGCCATCGTCGGGCGAGCCGGGCTCGGCGTCGTCCCGCTCCCGGTGGACGAGCGGGGCGCGCGCCCCGAGGCCCTCGCCGGGCCGCCCGGCGGGGCGGGCGCGGCCGTGCTCACCCCGGCGCACCAGTACCCGTCCGGCGCGACCCTCGCCCCGGACCGCCGCCGCGCCTTCGCCGCCTGGGCCCGCGACTCCGGCGGGACGGTCATCGAGGACGACTACGACGGCGAGTTCCGCTACGACCGGCAGCCGGTCGGCGCCCTGCAGGGCACGGCCCCCGACCTCGTCGTCCACGGCGGCACCGCGTCCAAGACGCTGGCCCCGGCGCTGCGGATCGCGTGGCTGGTGCTGCCCGCGCACCTGGTCGAACCGGTCACCGAGGCCAAACGGCTCGCCGACGCCCACACGCAGTCGCTCGCTCAGCTCGCCCTCGCGGACCTCATCGAGACCCACGCCTACGACAGGCACGTCCGCGCGTCCCGGCTCCGCTACCGGCGCCGGCGCGACCTCCTCGTCGAGACGCTGCGCGCCCGCGCCCCGCACGTCCGCGTGCGGGGCGTCGCGGCCGGCCTGCACGCCCTCGTCCTGCTGCCCTCCGGCGGGCCGGACGAGGACGAGGTCATGCGGCGCGCCGCGTCCCTCGGCCTCGCGCTCATGCCCCTCCGCGAGCACTGGCAGGACCCGTCCGGGCGGCCGCAGGGCTTCGTCATCGGCTACAGCACCCCGCTCGGCGCCGCCTACCGGCCCGCGCTGGACGCCCTGTGCGAAGCCCTGCGCCCCTAGACGGGGCAGACCGGCCTCACCGCGGCCGCCAGAAGGGGTCGCGGCCGATGAAGCCGAGCATCCTGGTCTGGACGTCCGCGTCGCCGGGCACCTCGACCCGCGGGCCGTACTGGCCGGAGGAGCGCAGGACGTCCTCGATCGGCTCCATGCCGCTGAGGAGTTCCGCGCAGAACCCGGGGTCCAGCCGGTCGTCCTGGCCGGTGGCCCTGGCCAGGTCCCAGGTGTGCATGAACACGTCGGCGGTGTAGAACCGGTCGATCGCCTCGTCCAGCGGCACGGAGCCGATGTGCGGGTTGGCGAGCTTCCGCCGCGGCGTCTCCGGATCGTCCAGCACCGCCTGGACGCCGTCGCAGTGGACCTGCCATGCGGCGACCGGGTCCTCGTCCACCGACGGCCCGCGGGGCAGGTCGACGCCGGCGCCCGAGGCCAGGAAGGCGGGGAACCAGTCGGTCAGGTGGCGCACGACGTCGCGGGCGGTCCACCCGTCGACCGGGGACGGCGCGTCCCAGGACGCGGTGCCGCGGACCCGGTCGGTGAACCGCCCGGCGACCTGCCGGTGCCGCTCGGCGGGACGGTCAGACAGCGCCATCGGCGAGCATCCCGTCCAGCTTGGCGTACCCCTCGTTCACGCCGGTCTCCATGCCGCTGCGCAGCCACGCGTCGCGGGCCTGGAAGCTGTCGACCAGCGACTGCGTCCGCAGCCGCGTGCGGCCGTCGCCGAGGTCCTCGAACCACAGCGTCTCCAGCGCGACCGAGTCGGGCTCGCCCTCGAACGTGAACGTCTGCACGATGCGGTCGGGCCGCACCTCGTGGAAGCAGCCGTAGAACGCGTACTCCTCGCCGTCGCGCGACGCCACGTACCGCCAGCTGCCGCCGGTCCGCGCGTCCCAGTGCTCGATGCGGGTGGTCATGCCGTCGGGCCCCACCCACTGGGCGAACAGGTCCGGGTCGGTGTGCGCGCGGAGCAGCTGCTCGGGCTTCGCCGCGAACTCACGCGTCATCCGGATGACCGGCACGTCCGGGTCGGCTTCGATCCTCGTCTCGGGGTTCTTGCTCATCCTCTTCTCCTTCCATCCTCGCCAGGAGGGCGTCGAGGCGGCGATAGCGCTCCTCGACGCGGCGCCGGTGGCGCTCGATCCAGGCGTCCATCAGGTCCAGCGCCTCCGCCTCCAGGCGCACCGCCCGCGGCTGCGGCCCCGGCGGCCGGCTGACGAGCCCGGCGTCCTCCAGCACCCGCAGGTGCTTGTAGACGGCCTGCAGCGACATCTCGTACGGCTCGGCCAGCCGGCTCACCGTCGCGTCGCCCTCGGCGAGCCGCGCGACCATGTCGCGCCGGGTCGGATCCGCGAGGGCGGCGAACACCCGGGACAGCGCGTCCGTGGTCACCCTCCGCCTCACTTTCAACTTGTTGGTTGAAACCAGCGTAGGCAGCCGTCCCCGCACTGTCAACCATCAGGTTGAAAGTCCTGGTGGACGTGCTAGCAGCCATCCAGTGGCTGCTCTCCACGAAGCGAAGGCGCATGCGAACGGCCTGCCCCGTCAAGGCCGTGATCGCGCAGGCGGGCCCTATGCTCTTGCGGGTGACCGCTGACTACGATCTCGACGGGTTCGAGGGCCTGGACCCCTCGCTTCTGCCTCCGCGCCAGCAGCAGATCCTGGCCGCCATCCGGGACTGGGCGGTCAAGTACGGGTACGCGCCGAGCGCCCGGCAGATCGGCGACGCCGTCGGCCTGCGGTCCCCGTCGTCGGTGTCCAGGCACCTGGCCGGCCTGGAGGAGAAGGGGTTCCTGCGGCGCGGCGCCTCGACGGCCCGGCCGATCGACGTGCGGGCGTTCCTCCGCGAGCGCCCCGGAGCGGCGGGCGCCGGCGACTCGGTCGCCGTGCCCGTCGTCGGCGACATCGCCGCGGGCGCTCCCATCTCCGCCGAAGAGCACGTCGACGACGTGCTGTCGCTGCCCGCCGGGCTGACCGGGCGCGGCACCGTCTTCGCCCTGCGCGTCCGCGGCGACTCGATGATCGAGGCCGCGATCTGCGACGGCGACCTCGTGGTGGTCCGGCGGCAGCCCGAGGCGCACTCCGGCCAGATCGTCGCCGCGATGATCGACGGCGAGGCCACCGTCAAGGTGTTCCGCCGCCGCGGCGGCCACGTCCTCCTCGAACCCCGCAACCCGGCCTACGACGTCATCGACGGCGACCGCGCGGTCGTCCTCGGCATCGTCGTGGCCGTGCTCCGCCGCGTCTAGGACCCTGGCGGCGCCCGGAGACCCGGGCGCCGCGACCGCGGCGGGCGTCAGGGCAGGATCGCGTCCACGTAGCCGCCGTCCACTCGCAGGGCGCCGCCGGTCGTCGCGGACGCGTGGTCGGAGCTGAGGTAGACGACCATGTTCGCGATCTCCTCCGGTTCGATGAGCCGCTGGAGGAGGGAGTTGGGCCGGTGCTCGGCCATGAAGCGGCGCTGCGCCTCGTCCCAGGGGAGGTCGCCGCCGACGAGGTCGGCCACGAAGTCCTCGACGCCGCCGGTGTGGGTCGGGCCCGCCATGACCGTGTTGACCGTGACGCCCGTACCGGCGGCGGCCTTGGCGTAGCCGCGGGAGACGGCCAGCAGCGCGGTCTTCGACACGCCGTAGTGCACCATCTCCTCCGGGATCACCACGGCCGAGTCGCTGGCGATGAACTGCACCCGCCCCCAGCCCCGGTCGATCATCCCGGGCAGGTAGGTCCGCGCGAGGCGCACCCCGGACAGGACGTTGACCTCGAAGTACCGCCGCCACTCGGCGTCGTCGATCTCCAGCACCGGGCGCGGGCCGAAGATCCCGAGGTTGTTGACCAGGATGTCGACGTCCGGGACCTCGGCCGCGAGCGCCTCCGCGCCCTCGGCGGTGGCGAGGTCCGCGGCGACGCCCCGCAGGCGGGCGTCCGGCAGTTCCTTCCGGAGCGCCCGCAACGCCTCCTCGACGCCGGTCCCGGACCGGCCGTTGATCACCGTGGTGGCGCCGGCCCGCGCCAGGCCCGCGGCGATCGCGCGGCCGATGCCCTGCGTGGAGCCGCTGACGAAAGCGGTGCGCCCGCTGAGATCGATCTTCATACCGGCAATTGTGCCGCCCGCGCCCGCCTGACCCGGCCGGGGGGGGTGGTGGGGAAGAGGTGACCGGACCGGTCAGGAATCGAGAAGCGCCGGCCGGCGGGCCGTGGCTAGCGTGACCGGCATGGACTTCACCATTCACTCCACCTTCCTGCCGCACGACGACCCGGACGCCTCCCTGGCCTTCTACCGCGACGAACTCGGGTTCGAGGTGCGCAACGACGTGGGGCAGGGCAAGATGCGCTGGATCACCGTCGGCCCGCCCGGGCAGCCCGGCACGTCCATCGTGCTGCACCCGCCGGTCGCCGACCCCGGCGTCACCGACGACGAGCGCCGCATGATCGCCGAGATGATGGCCAAGGGCACCTACGCCATGATCATCCTGGCGACCCCGGACCTCGACGGCGCCTTCGAGCGGCTGCAGGCCGGCGACGTCGAGATCGTCCAGGAGCCGGCCGAGCAGCCCTACGGCGTCCGCGACTGCGCCGTCCGCGACCCCGCGGGCAACATGATCCGCATCAACGAGGTGCGGGGGTAGCCTGCCCGTGCCCGCCCCGGCTCGGGCCGCGCCTCACAGCCGCCGGTCCGGTGGCGGCGGCGTGGCCCGGTGCAGCACCCACTCGGGCGGGTGGACGCCCTCGACGGCCAGTGCCGGATTCAGCAGCTTGAGACCGGAATCGGCCCCGGCGCGATCATGGCGCTAGGTTGGTCGCGTCCGGGGCATCGGGGCCCGTGGGCGCGAACAGCGAGGAGGAGCCGGATGGCGTGCCGGATCACGGAACTGGTGATCGATTGCCGGGACCCGGAGAAGCTCGCGCCGTTCTGGTGCGAGGTGCTCGGGTTCGTGGAACTCGACCGAGACGGGGAGGACATCGAGATCGGGCCCGCGGAAGGGTTCGGCGGGCTCCAGCCGACGCTCATCCTCAGCCGCAGCGACCACCCGACGCCCGGCAAGATGCGGCTCCATTTCGACGTCAACGCCACCGACCGGGACCAGGACGCGGAGCTGGAGCGGCTGCTGGCCCTCGGGGCGCGGCCGGCCGACGTCGGGCAGACGGGGGAGGAGAGCTGGGTCGTCCTGCAGGACCCGGAGGGCAACGAGTTCTGCCTGCTCCGCTCCCGGGTGGGCTGAGCCGGGGCCTGGTCACGGGTGCTCCAGGGCCACTCTCGGCAGGCGCCTGGCCAGGGGGCCGGGCAGCCACCAGGCGCGGCGGCCGAGCAGCTGCATGACGGCCGGGACGATCAGGCAGCGGATCACCACGGCGTCCAGGAGGACGGCCACGGCGAGGCCCAGGCCGAACTGCTGGAGCATGCGGTCGGGGCTCAGGACGAACGCCGCGAACACCACGATCATGATCGCGGCGGCCGCCGTGATCACCTTGCCGGTGGCGGCCAGGCCCTCGCGGACGGCGCGCGAGGCGTCCCGGGCGCGCTCCCATTCCTCGTGGATGCGGGAGACGAGGAACACCTCGTAGTCCATGGAGAGGCCGAACACGATCGCGAAGATCATCACGGGGATGAACGCCTCGATGGGGCCGCTCTGCGCGCCGAACCGGCCGTCCTGGAAGACCAGGGTGATCGCGCCCAGGGCCGCCGAGATCGACAGCAGGTTGAGCAGCGCGGCCTTGACCGGGATGAGCACCGAGCGGAACACCACCATCAGCAGCAGCGCCGACATGCCGACGACGATCGCGACGAAGAGCGGCATGCGGGAGGACACGGCGTCGGAGAAGTCCTGGGCGGCGGCGGTCGGGCCGCCGACCAGATACTCGGCGCCGGTCCGCGCCGAGAGGGACGGGAGCACGTCCTCGCGCAGCCGGTGGACGAGGTCGGCGGTCGCCTCGTCCTGCGGGGCGGTGGCCGGGTACGCCACGACGGCGGAGACCGCTCCGTCCCGCGACGGTATGGGGGGAGTCGCGGCGGCGACGCCCTCCGTCCGCGCCAGCTCCGCGCGGAGCGGGCCGGCGTCGCCCTTCGCGACGACGATCAGCGGGCCGTTGAAGCCGGGCCCGAACCCCTCGGCGAGGAGGTCGTACGCCTGGCGGCCGGTCGTGGACGGGGCGTCGTTGCCCGCGTCGGCGAAGCCGAGGCGCATGTGCAGCGCGGGCGCCGACAGCGCGAGCAGCGCGACGACGGCGGCGAGCAGCGCGGGCACGGGGCGGCGCTGGACGGCCGACGCCAGCCGGTGCCAGCGGGTCTCGCCCGGGCGGGCCTTCGCCGCCCGCCTGCGGACCTGGCGCTGGATCCGGCCGCCGAAGACGCCGAGCAGCGCGGGCAGCAGCGTCAGCGATGCCGCCATGGTGACCAGCACGGTCAGGGCCACCGCGAGCGCCACGCCCTGGAGGGAGCCGAGCCCGAGCGCGATGAGGCCGAGCAGCGCGATGATCACCGTGCAGCCGGCGAAGAAGACGGTGCGCCCGGCGGCGTCCAGGGCGCGCCGGGTGGCGGTGGCCGGGTCGGCGCCGCCGCGCAGCTCCTGCCGGTACCGGTAGAAGATCAGCAGCGCGTAGTCGACGCCGACGCCGAGCCCGATCAGCATCATGATCGGCGGGGTGAAGTCGGCGACGGTGAACACGTGCGAGGCCAGCGCGATCAGCCCGACCGCGCCGCCCACCGCGAACAGGGCGGTGCCGAGGGGGAGCGCGGCGGCGACGAGCGAGCCGAACAGCAGGACGAGGACGACCAGGGCCGCGAGCATGCCCGCGCCCTCGGCCGCGCCGCCCCCGCCTTCCTCGGCGCCGCGCACCGGGTCGCCGCCGAGTTCGATGCGCAGCCCGTCCCCGGCGGCGGCCTGCGCGGTCTCGATGATCGCGGTGACCCGGTCCGCGGGGACGTCCTCGGCGGCGCCGTCGAGCGTGACGGTGGCGTAGCCGATCGTGCCGGACGAGGAGACCGACAGCTCGCCGACGCCGGTGACGCCGGGCAGCCCGCGGACCCGGTCGAGCATCCGCCCGATGTCCGCGCGGTGCCCGTCCAGCCCCCGCGGGTCCGCGGCGACGATCTGGACGGTGGCCCCCGCCTGCCGGGAGCCGTGCTCGGTCATCAGGTCGGCGGCGGCCTGCGACTCGGTGCCGGGCAGCGAGAAGTCGTTGTGGTACGCGCTGCCTGCGGCCTGCGAGCCGACCGTGATCGCCGCGACGACCGCGACCCAGAGGACGAGCGCCGCCCAGCGGCGGCGCTGCGACCAGGCGGCCAGGCGGCCGAACCGGCCGGCGGACGGGATGGTCGGAGTGGTCACGTCAACCTCGGTTCTGGAGCCGGGCGCCGACGGCGGCGCCGAGGACGGCGGTCAGGACGGGTACGGCGATGAAGGCGGCGAGCAGCGCGGGGGTGCCGTCGACGTCGAGCGTCCGGTCGATCACGAAGGTGAAGAACGCACCGACCGTCTCGGTCAGCAGGAAGCCCGCGGCCCCGCCCACGACGAAGCCGATGAATGCGCCGGTGGGATTCATGCCTCCAGCGTCGGGAACCGGGACGCCCGCCGGCATCGGCCCGCGGTCGGCATCCGGGCCGCACCGGAAGTTGCGGTCCCGGCGGCGCGGCTACGACCCGGGTCGCATCCAGCGGGGGTTGACCATGCCCGACTCGTAGGCCAGGACGACCAGCTGGGCGCGGTCGCGCACGTCCAGCTTCGCCATGATGCGGCTCACGTGCGACTTGACGGTGGCGGGGCTCAGCACCAGCCGGGCGGCGATCTCGTCGTTGCTCTGCCCGGCGGCGACGAGCAGCATGACCTCGCGCTCCCGCTCGGTGAGGGCCTTCAGCCGGGGGCCGGGTTCGGGCGCCTCGACGCGCCCGGCGAACTCGCCGATGAGCCGCCGCGTCACCGACGGGGTGATCAGCGCGTCGCCGCGCGCCGCGACCCGCACCGCCTGGATCAGCTCGGCGGGCTCGGTGTCCTTCAGCAGGAAGCCGGTGGCGCCGGCGCGCAGCGCGCCGTACACGTACTCGTCCAGGTCGAACGTGGTGAGGATGACGACGCGGACGCCGTCCAGGCGCGGGTCGGCGGTGATCCGCCGGGCGGCCTCCAGGCCGTCCATCCGGGGCATCCGCACGTCGAGCAGCGCCACGTCGGGGCGCAGCTCGCGGCAGGCGGCCACGGCCTGCTCGCCGTCGGCGGCCTCGCCGGTCACCGCGATGTCGTCCTCGTCGTCGAGGATGGCGCGGAACCCCGCTCTGACCAGGCCCTGGTCGTCGGCCAGCAGCACCTCGATCATCGGCTCGCCGCCTCGTAGGGCAGCCGCGCCCGGACGACGAACCCGCCTTCCGGCCCGGGACCCGCGGTCAGGTCCCCGCCGAGCGCCCGCGCCCGCTGCCGCATGCCGCGCACGCCGCTGCCCGGCGCGCCCCAGCCCTGCCCGGGGCCGTCGTCGGCGACCTCGATGCGCAGCTCGCCCGGCCCGTCCTCGACGCTGACGGTGACCTCCGCGTCGGGCGCGTGCCGCGACACGTTGGTCAGCGACTCCTGCACGATCCGGTAGGCGGCCAGCGCGACCTCGGTCGGCGGATCGGCGGCCCGCGCGACGCGGCCGTGCACGGTGAGCCCCGCCGACCGCGCGGACCCGATCAGCTCGCCGATCCCGACCAGGCCGGGCGCGGGCGCGGTCGGCGCCTCCTCGCCGTCCTGCCGGAGCAGCCCGAGCGTCGCGCGGAGGTCGCGCAGCGCGTCCCGGCTCGACTCCTTGATCGCGGCGAGGGCGGCCTCGCCCCGCGCCGGGTCCCGGTGGAAGCGGTGCAGCGACGTCCCGGCCTGGACGTTGATGAGCGAGAGGTGGTGGCCGACGACGTCGTGCAGCTCGCGGGCGATGCGCAGCCGCTCCTCGCCGGCGGCGCGGCGCTCGGCCTCCCGCAGGTAGGCGAGGCGGCCGTGCCAGACCCGGCCGAGCGCGACCACCGCCACGACCCAGCCGGTCAGCATGAACAGGGCGACGGCGTTGACGTCGTCGTTGCCGAGCAGCGTCCCGCTGCCGGTCGCGATCACGGTCAGCGCGGCGAGGACGACGGCCGCGCTGAGCCTGCCGCACGCCGCGACCATGTACAGCGCGACGATGTGGGCGATCATCAGCCCGCCGTCGTTGACGCTGATGACGTAGTAGGCGCCGGTGGCCGCGAGGACGAAGGAGCCGACGGCCACGGGGAACCGCCGGGAGAAGTACAGCGCCCCGCACGCGAGGACGATCAGGGTCCAGCCGGCCGCCTTCGCCGTCCACGGCTCGGGGGCGGCGCCGATGAACGAGTTGAGGCTGCTGACCGCCACCACCAGCAGCACGCCGCCGGCCAGGGCCGCATCCCGGAACCGGCCGCGCGCCGGCAGGAGACCGCGGTGAGCACCCATGCGGCCAGGGTAGACGGACGGCCCCGCCGCGCCGTCCGCCGCGCGTCCGAGCATCGGGATCCGCGCCTGCAACTCCGGGTGTACGCGCGCGCCCTCCATCCGCGACCACGGGATGACGTGCGCGCGGCGCGGCGAGCGGGTGCGGGAGCGCGTGCGGGCATGGCGAGGCCGCCCGAGGGGGTCAGCCTTCGTAGGTGTGGACGAAGCGGGCCAGGAGGCGGGCGAACTCGGCGCGCTCCTCGTCCGTCCAGTCGCTCATGGCCTTGGCGAAGTGCTCCTGGCGGGTGCGGCGGGTGGCGTCGACGACGCGGCGGCCGGCGTCGGTGAGTTCGAGGGTGATGCGGCGGCCGTCCTCCTGGGAGGCGACGCGGCGGACGTAGCCGGACTTGACGGCCTCGGCGACGATGCGGCTGCCGCGCGAGGCGTCCACGCCGAGCCGGGCGGCGACCAGGCCGACGCTCATCTCCTCGCCGGGGCGGTCGGGGCCCTCGTCGATCACGTCCACCACGTGCAGGACCTGCACGTCGACGGGGAGGTTGTGCTCCCGGATCGCGGCCTTCCCGAGCCGCTGCCGCGACATGCCGCGGCGCAGCCGGACCATGCTCCGCTCGACCGAGTCGAGCGCCTCCTCGCCCATGGCGGCAAGTCTAGTTGCCTTGCGCGACTCATCTGCGTGCGCTTAGCATCTAAATGCGTAAAGCATATGAATGTGAGGTGCACATGGTTGCGACGACCGCGCCGATGGGCCGGCGCGAGCGGATCTGGGTGTTCGGCGGGCTGATGCTCGCCGGGCTGATGTCCTCGCTGGACGCGACGGTGCTGGGCACGGCGCTGCCCGCGATCGTCGGGGACCTCGGCGGGCTGGACCGCATCGCCTGGGTGTCGACGGCGTACGTGCTGGCCACCAGCGTCACCGTCCCGCTGTCGGGGCGCCTCGGCGACCTGTTCGGACGCCGGCCCGTCCTGCTGGCCGGGCTGCTCGGGTTCCTGGCCGGATCGGCGGCGTGCGGGGCCGCCCCGAGCATGACCTGGCTGATCGTGTTCCGGGTGGTGCAGGGCGCCGCCGCCGGCTGCCTCATGAGCTCGATGTTCGCGCTGACCGGCGACCTGTTCGAGCCCCGCGAGCGCGCCAAGTACCAGGGGTACTCGGCGCTGATCTTCGCGGTGTCCAGCATCGCGGGCCCGCTGGTCGGCGGGTTCCTCACCGACCACGCCTCCTGGCGCTGGGTGTTCTACGTCAACATGCCGCTCGGCCTCGCGGCCACCGCCACGACGCTGGTCTTCCTGCGCCTGCCCAGGCCGGAGGGGCGGCCCCGGATCGACTACCTCGGCATCGTCCTGCTCGGCGCGGCCGTCACCTGCTTCACGCTGCTCACCAGCTGGGCCGGGACGCGCTACGCGTGGGACTCGCCGGTCGTGCTGTCGCTGGCCGCGGGCGCGGCGGTGCTGTCCGCCGTGTGGGTTCTCGCCGAGCGGACGGCCGCCGAGCCGGTCGTCCCGCCGCGGCTGTTCCTCGACCGCTCGTTCGGCGTCGCCTGCGCCGTCGCGGCCGTCGGCGGCGCCACCGGGTTCGGGCTCGCGACGTACCTGCCGATGTTCTTCCAGGTCGTCGGGGGAGTGGACGCGACCAGGTCCGGCCTGCTGCTCCTGCCGATGATGACCGCGCTCGTGGCCGCCGCCATGGGCGCGGGACGCCGCATCCACCGGACCGGCCGCTACCACCGGCTCCCGGCGGCGAGCATGGCGATCAGCATGGCGGGCGTCGCGCTGCTCGCGACGATGGACGCCGGCACGGGCCTGGCGGCCGCCGGCTGCTACATGGCCGTCCTCGGGTTCGGGGCCGGGCTGTCGCAGCAGGTCGTCATGCTGATCGCGCAGAACGCCGCGCCGCGGCGGGACCTGGGCGCGGCCAGCTCGGGCGTGTTCGCCGCGAGGATGCTCGGCACCGCCGCCGGTATGGCCGTCTTCGGCTCCATCGTGGCGAACCGGTTCGCCGAGGAGATCGTCCGCCGCCTCCCGGGCGGCGGCGTCCCCGCCTACTCCGACGCGGTCCGCCCCGAGGTCCTCGCCACCCTGCCCGGCCCCGTCCAGGACGCGGTCGCCGCCGCCTTCGCCGAAGCGTTCTCCGGCCTGTTCGTCGCGGCGCTGCCCGTCCTCGCGGCCGGTCTCGCGGCGGCGCTGCTCCTGCGGGACGTCCCCCTGGGGTCCCGGGGACGCTAGTCGTCGAGTGCGGCGTCGTGGACCAGGAGGGCGATCTGCACCCGGTTGTTCAGGTCCAGCTTCGTCAGCAGCCGCGACACGTACGCCTTGACGGTGGCGACGCTCAGCGACAGCTCCCCGCCGATCTCGCTGTTGGTCAGGCCGCGTCCGACCAGGGCGGCCACCGCCCGCTCGCCGTCGCTGAGCCGGGCCAGCAGCTCGCGGGCGCGGTCGCGGCGCGGGTCGCCGCCGCTCGCGGCCAGGTAGGACATCATCTTGCGCAGCACCGCCGGGGACATCATCGGCTCGCCCGCGGCGACCCGCCGGATCGCGCCGACGATCTCCGGCGGCGGGGTGTGCTTCAGCAGGAACCCGCTCGCGCCCGCGCGCATCGCCCGCAGGATGTGGTCGTCGGTGTCGAACGTCGTCAGCACGATGATCTCGGGCGGGTCGCGGCGGGCGCGCAGCAGCTCGGTCGCCGCGAGCCCGTCCACCCTCGGCATGCGGATGTCCATCAGCACGACGTCGGGCCGGTGCCGGTTCACCGCCCCGACGACCTCGGCGCCGTCGGCGACGTCCGCGACCACCTCCAGGTCGCCGGCGTTCGCCAGCATCATCGACAGGCCGGCGCGGACGAGCGCGTCGTCGTCCACGATCAGCACCCGGACGGGGGAGGAGTCCATCCGCTCACCCTACGGCCGCTCAGCGCCGGGACAGGCGGCGCCCGCTGACCTCCAGCGCCGACAGCCGGAACCACTCGCCGCGCTCGTCGCCCGGCCACGGCTCGACCTGCGGGACCGCGGCCCGCTCCGCGGCCGACAGCCGGTGGGCGCCGCCGCGCAGCAGCACGCTCCAGCCCGTGCGCGCGGACTCGTCGAACCGGTCGGCCTGGAACGCCGCCCGGACCTCCCCGCCGGGCACGGACGTCAGCAGGCTGCGGGTCATCCGCCCGGTCGCCGACGTCCGGAAGATCACCGAGTCCCCGTCGACCGCGTAGTTCACCGGGATGACCGTCGGCCCCTCGCCGTCGTCGAACGCGACCCGGCCGACGACGCCGCCGGCGATGAGCCGCATGCACTCGGCGCGGTCGAGCTCTTCCAGGACGGGCCGGTCAGAGGAGTTCGCCATGCACATCACCCTTCCCGGCGGCCCCGTGGGCATGCGCGGTCCCCAGCGGGAGGCGGGCCCGCAGCCGGAACCGGCCGTCGGCGGTGGGACCGTGCTCCAGCGTCCCGCCGAGCAGCGCGACCCGCTCGGCGAGCCCGACCAGCCCCGCGCCGGACCCCGGCAGCGGCGGCGCGGGCGCGCCGGGCGACAGCGCGTTGACGATCTCGATGTCCAGGTCGGACCCGGCGTCCAGCGACACCCGCACCGGGGCGCCCGGCGCGTGCTTGCGCGCGTTGGTCAGCCCCTCCTGGACGATCCGGTAGGCGTGCCGCCCGACGCGGGCCGGGACGCGGCCGGGGGAGGGCACGTTCTCCTCCAGCGTGATCCGCCCGCCGGCCCGCCGCGACTCCCGCACGAGCGCGGACACGTCCGCGAGCGTCGGCTGCGGGCGCTCCGGGTCCGCGCCGGGCGAGTCGTCGCGCAGCACGCCGATCACCTCGCGCAGGTCCTCCATGGCCTCGTAGGCGCACCGCCGGACGACCCCGGCGGCCTCGCGCTGGTCCGCCGGCGCGTCCGGGCGGAACTCCAGCGCCCCCGCGTGCACGGCCAGCAGCGAGATCCGGTGCGCGAGGACGTCGTGCATCTCCCGGGCGATCCGCTCGCGCTCCAGCAGCCGCGCCTCCTCGACCCGCAGCCGCTGCTCGGTCTCCGCGGCGCGGGCCCGCTCCTCCATCGAGGCGATCAGCTGCCGCCGCGACCTGACCAGCATGCCCGCCGTGATCAGCACCGCGTACATCAGCACGAAGACGACGGCGCCCTGCCGGAACTGGTGCAGCGGCGAGGTGATCCAGAACAGCGTGACGATGATCGCCAGGTTCGCGCCGGCGAGCGGCAGGACGACCCGCCAGGGGCGCAGCATCGCCAGCGAGTACACCGCGACCGCGGCGATGCCGAGCGCCGACGTGGCCGTCCACTGCGCGAACATCATCGTCACCGCGACGGCCACCGGGTGCCGCCGCCGGAACAGCAGCAGGAAGGCCAGCCAGACCGAGCCGATCGCGAGGTCCCGCGGCACCACGACCGGCACGTCGGGAGGCGGGTCCTCCTTCGTCCCCATCAGCAGCAGGAGGCCGAGCGCGCCCGCGGCCGCGGTCAGGCCCAGGTCGCCGAGCCATTCGCGCCGCGATCGCCGGAAGAGGTCCACGCGCCCAACGGTAGCCGCGCCGCCCGCGCGGGCCAGTGGCCGCAGGTCGAGAGCCCGCCGACTTTGGTCGGCATGCGGAAGGGCCGCGCGGAGTCCGCGCGGCCCCGCCCGGGGGGGGGATAGCCGGCGGGCCGGGCCGGGGGGGGGCACCACCGCCCCCGGGGGGGGGCGGGCGGGCGCGGGGGGCCGGGCGGC
>NZ_JBEORG010000079.1:0-11362 GCF_040302145.1 Spirillospora sp. NPDC127506
GCGGCTTCGTCGAAACCGTCGTCCCCGAGCCCGGTCATTACCCGTTCGTCGACCACGACATGCGCCACGGCGAATCCGGCGCACACGGAATCCTGAAGGTGACCAAATGACCTGGTGGTCCGTGATCCGGTTCCTGCACGTCTCGGGGGCCGCGCTGTGGGTGGGCGGGCAGCTCACCATCTCGCTGGTCCTGCTGCCGCTCGCCCGCCGGAAGCTCGCCGAGGAGCAGTACGCGGGGCTGGCCAGGGAGGTCGGCCGCCGGTTCGGCATCTTCACCGGGGCGGTCTTCCTGCCGGTGCAGATCACCACGGGCGTGGCGATGGCCTGGCACAAGGGCGTCACGTGGGCGTCGCTGGCCGAGCCCGGCTACGGCCGCATCCTCTCCGCCAAGCTGCTGCTGTTCGGCGCCGTCATCGCCGTCGCCGGCGTGCACGGGTGGGCCAGCTCCCGGCACCCGTCCTTCGCCCGCGCCATGGCGGTCGCCTCGCTCGTCGGGTCCGTCGGCATCGTCCTGCTCGCCACCGCCCTGCCCAGCACCTAGCCGGTCACCGCTACCACGCAGCCGCCCAGCACATGGATGGAGAACCATGAACGACCGCCGTGAACGCCCGCTCGTCTACTCGTGCTCGGGCTGCTCCAGCGCCGCGCAGATGACGAACTGGCTGGCGATCCAGCTCGACCGCCGCGGCGTCGCCGAGATGTCCTGCATCGCGGGCGTCGGCGGCGACGTGCGGAGCCTGGTCCGCAAGGCGACCAGCGGGCGCCCGATCATCGCGATCGACGGCTGCGCCCTGGAGTGCGCCCGCAGCTGCCTCGCCCGGCACGACGTGACGCCCGACGTCCACCACCGGCTGAGCGACGCGGGCGTCCGCAAGCGCCTGGGCGAGGACTTCGACCCCGCCCAGGCGGAAGAGGTCCTCGGCGCGCTGATCGAGCGCGTCGAGGCGGAGCTCAGCCCGCGGGACGGCCGAGCGGTTCGAAGCGGGCCGTGAAGAAGCGCAGCGTCGGTGGCTCGTAGGTCATGCGGAGGCCGCGGACGGAGTCGCGGTGCGCGTACAGGTGCTGGACGGAGTCCGCCACGACGTCCAGATGGCGGTCGGTGTAGACGCGGCGCGGCACGGTCAGCCGGACCAGCTCCAGGCGCGGCCTGCGGTTCCGTCCCGTCTTCGGGTCCCGGCCCGCCGAGACGATGCCGCGCTCCATCGAGCGGACGCCGCTGTCGGTGTACAGCGCGGCGGCGAGCGCCTGCGCCGGGAACTCCTCCTGGTCGAGGTGCGGCAGGAACCTGGCCGCGTCGATGAACACGGCGTGCCCGCCGATCGGCTCCACGATCGGGACGCCCGCGACGCGCAGCCGTTCGCCGAGGTACCGCACCTGGTGGATGCGGTGCGCGATGTAGGCGTCGTCGACCATCTCGTGGATGCCCTGCGCCATGGCCTCCATGTCGCGTCCGGCGAGGCCCCCGTAGGTCGGCATGCCCTCGTAGAGGACGACCAGCTCCCGGGCCCGCTGCAGCAGCGCCGGGTCGTTCAGCGCGAGGAAGCCGCCGATGTTGACGAGGGCGTCCTTCTTGCCGGACATCGTGCACCCGTCGAAGTACGACATCATCTCCCGCAGGATCGAGGCCACGGACCGGTTGGCGTAGCCGTCCTCGCGCTCCTTGATGAAGTAGGCGTTCTCGACGCAGCGGGTCGCGTCGCACCACAGCAGGATCCCGTGCCGGGCGCACAGGTCCCGGACGGCGCGCAGGTTCGCCATGGACACCGGCTGCCCGCCCGCCATGTTGACCGTGACGGCCACGTTGACGTAGGCGATGTTGGCGGCGCCCTCGCGGTCGATGAGGGCGGCCAGCTTGTCGAGGTCGACGTTGCCCTTGAACGGGTGCCGGGCGGTCGGGTCGTGGGCCTCGTCGATCACCACGTCCGTGAAGATCCCGCCGGCGAGCTCCTGGTGGGCGCGGGTGGTGGTGAAGTACATGTTCCCCGGCACGTACTGCCCGTCCTTGATGGCGATCTGCGCGAGGATGTGCTCGGCGCCGCGGCCCTGGTGCGTGGGGACCGTGTACTGGAACCCGTACACCTCGCGGACCGCCTCCTCCAGCCGGTAGAACGAGCGGGAGCCGGAGTACGCCTCGTCGCCGCGCATCAGCGCCGCCCACTGCCGGTCGCTCATCGCGCTCGTGCCGCTGTCGGTGAGCAGGTCGATGCAGACCTCCTCCGAGCGCAGCAGGAACGTGTTGTGCCCGGCGCGCTCGATCGCCTCCTCGCGCTCGGTCCGCGTCGGCACCGGCAGCGGCTCCACGCTCTTGATCCGGTACGGCTCGGCCAGGTTCATCTCGGCTCCTCCCAGGGTCGCGGGAACGACCGGCCGGCGCGGGTCGCGGGCGGCCGGTCGGCGTGATCAGAGCCTTGCGCAGGACGGTCCGGCCCGGCCAAGGACCTTGGTCCCCGGCTGCGGGACCATTCGGCCCCCGTCCGGCTCAGCGGGACCGCTGGACGAGCTTCAGCGCCTCCACCAGGAGGTAGGAGGCGACGGCGATGGCCGCGATGCGCGCCCAGGCGGCGGCGCCGAGCGGGGCCGACCCGAACACGTCGTTCATGAACGGCGCGTACGTGTACAGCGCCTGGAGCGCGGCCAGGGCGAGGACGCTGACGGCGACCCACGGGTTGCGCCGGACGCCGCCCCACAGCAGCGGCCGGTCCAGCGACAGGCAGTTGAACATGTAGGTCAGCAGCGTCAGCGCGAACACGTTGACGACGATCGTCTGCGCGGTCTCCGGGGACGCGCCGTGCCCCCGCTCCCAGTGCTGCAGGCCGAACGCGCCGGCGAGCAGGATCGCCGAGACCAGCAGGAGCCGGACGGTCATCGCGCGGGTGAGCAGCGGCAGCCCCGGGTCGCGGGGCGGGCGGCGCATGATGTGCTCGTCCTTCGGCTCGACCGCGAACGGCAGCCCCAGCACCAGCACGGCCGTCATGTTGAGCCACAGCACCTGCAGCGGCAGGATCGGCAGCGCGGTCCCGGCGACGATCGCGGCGACGAGGACGAGGCCGAGCCCGATGTTGGACGGCAGCGCCCACACGATGAACTTCACCAGGTTGTCGAAGACGCCGCGCCCCTCCTCCACCGCCTGCTCGATGGAGGTGAAGTCGTCCTCGGTGAGCACCATGTCGGCCGACTCCTTGGCGGCGTCGGTGCCGGTGCGGCCCATCGCGACGCCGATGTCGGCCTGCTTGAGCGCGGGCGCGTCGTTGACGCCGTCGCCGGTCATCGCGATGACGTGCCCGGAGCCTTGCAGCGCCCGGACGAGGCGGAGCTTCTGCTCGGGCGACACGCGGGCGAAGACGGTGGCGGCCTGGAGGCGCTCCGGGGCGTGGTCGGCGGTGAGGTCCGCGCCGGTCATCACCTCGCCCTCCAGTCCGACGCGGGCGCCGATGGCGGCGGCGGTCGCGGCGTGGTCACCGGTGATCATCTTGACCTGGATGCCGGCGTCGTGGCAGGTCCGCACGGCCTGGGCGGCGTCCGGGCGGGGCGGGTCCAGCATGGCCTGCAGGCCGAGGAACGTCAGCCGGGGCAGCTCGTCCAGGCTCTCCGCGCGGCCCCGGGCGAAGGCGAGCACGCGCAGCGCGTCGGCGCCGTACGCCTCGGCGCGGGCGGTCACGGCCGCCGGGTCCAGCGGGACCGGTGCGCCGTCGGGCCCGGCCGCGTCGCCGCACAGCTGCAGGACCCGCTCGACCGGTCCCTTCACGTAGACGGTGCCGTCCTCGTGCAGGGTCGCCATGTAGCGCCGCTCGGAGCTGAACGGCTGCGTGGCGGTCCGTGCCGGGACCTCGCCGAGCAGCCCGGCCTTGGCGGCGCTGGTCACCAGCGCCCCCTCGGTGGGGTCGCCGGTGATCTGCCAGCGGCCGTCCTTCTCGGCGAGCCGCGCGTCGTTGCAGCCCAGCCCGCTCAGCAGCGTCTCCCGCAGGGCGGGGTGCTCGGCGAGGTCGACCGGGCGTCCGCCGCACTCGATCGCGCCGTCCGGGGCGTAGCCGGTGCCGGTGACGGTGTAGTCCCGGCCGCCCGCGGTGATCGCGGTGACGGTCATCTGGTTCTGGGTGAGCGTGCCGGTCTTGTCGGTGCAGATGACGGTGGTGCCGCCGAGCGTCTCCACGGCGGGCAGGTGCCGGACGATCGCGCCGCGCCGCACCATCCGGGCGACGCCGAGCGCCAGGGTGATCGTCACGACGGCGGGCAGGCCCTCCGGGATCGCGCCGACCGCGAGCGCCACCGCCGCGGTCAGCATCTCCGTGGCGTCCCGGCCGCGCATGATCCCGATCACGAAGGTGAGCGCGGCCAGCGCCAGGATCGCGACCGTCACGACCTTGCTGAACTGGGCGATCTTGCGGGTGAGCGGCGTCTGCACCGCCGTGGTGGTGTGGACGAGGCGGTCGATGCCGCCGAGCTCGGTGTCCGCGCCGGTCGCCACGACCAGGCCGGTGGCCGCGCCGGCGGTCACCAGCGTCCCGGAGAACGCCATGGCGGCGCGGTCGGCGAGCGCGACCTCGGGCAGCGGCGCCGGGTCCTTGGCGACGGGCACCGACTCGCCGGTCAGCGCCGACTCGTCCACGGCGAGCTCGTCGGTGCGCAGCAGCCGCAGGTCGGCCGGGACCTTGTCGCCGGCCTCCAGCACGACCAGGTCGCCGCGCACCAGCTCCGCCGCGGGCACGACGGCCCGCACGCCGTCCCGCACGACCACCGCCGTCGTCCGCGCCATCGCGGCGAGCGCGGTCAGCGCCCGCTCCGCCCGCGACTCCTGGACGAACCCGACGACGGCGTTCACGAGCACCACGCCGAGGATCACCAGCGAGTCCACCCGCTCGCCGAGCAGCCACGTGATCAGCGCCGCGGCGAGCAGGACGTAGATCAGCGGGCTGTGGAACTGCAGCAGGAACCGCAGCAGCGGGCCGCGGCCCCGCGCGGCGGGCAGCGCGTTCGGCCCGTCCCGCTCCAGCCGCGCCGCCGCCTCGGCCGAGGTCAGCCCGCGGGAGGCGTCGCCGCCGAGGTCCCGCACCACGTCCTCGGCGGGCCTGCGGTAGGGCGCGGGAGCCGTCGTCATCGCATGTCCGCCGGCTAGGGGCGGGAGTCCCTGCGGTCGGCCTTGAGCTGGGCGGCGAGGGCGGCGGCCTGGGTGCGGCGGCTCATGCCGAGCTTGGCGAAGATGTTGGAGATGTAGTTCTTGACGGTCTTCTCGGCCAGGAAGAGGCGCTCGCCGATCTGCCGGTTGGTCAGGCCCTCGCCGATGAGGTCGAAGATGTGGCGTTCCTGCTCGGTGAGGCTCTTGAGGGGGTCCTGCTTCTCCTGCCGGTCGCGCAGGCGCTGCAGCATCCGGGCCGTGGACCGGGGGTCGAGCAGCGACTGGCCGGTGGCCACGGTGCGGACGGCACCGACCAGGTCCGAGCCGTGGATCTGCTTGAGCACGTACCCGGCGGCGCCCGCCATGACGGCTTCGAACAGGGCGTCCTCGTCGTCGAAGGAGGTCAGCATCAGGCACGCCAGGTCGGGCATCTGGGACCGGATCTCGCGGCAGACGCTGACGCCGTCGCCGTCGGGGAGCCGGACGTCCAGGACCGCCACGTCGGGCCGGGCGGCGGGGATGCGCGCCAGGGCGTGCTCGGCGGTGCCGGCCTCACCCACGATCTCGATGTCGTCTTCGGCCGACAGCAGCGCCGCCACCCCGCGGCGGACCACCTCGTGGTCGTCCAGCAGGAACACCCGGATCGTCTTCGCAGCCTCGCCGCTCATGGCGCATCGTCCCCTACGTAGTCAGCGATCGATTCGGACGTTACCCGCCCGCCGTCCTCCGTCACAGCCTCGGACGTCCCGCGGCGGGAAGGACCAAGGTCCCGAACCGCGGGTCCTCCCGGGCACCGGCCTCGCCCGGCGTCGCGCCCGCTCAGGCGGGACGTGGCCGGATCCGGCAGAGGTCCCGCCGCCAAAGGCCCTTCGGCCCTGTGTCGCCGGTCACTCGCAAGGTGAGATGGGAGCGTGGCAACGCTGTCGACCCACGAACGGGGGCGAATCCGGTGAGCAGCATCACGGCGGCGGACCTCGCGCGGGAGCCCTTCCTGCGCGGGATGCGGAGCGCCGACCTGGCGCGGCTGGCGACGACCGCCCGCGCGGTCGAGATCCCGGCGGGCCGGCGGATCATCGCCGAGGCCGAGCCGGCGGAGCGCTTCTGGCTGATCCGGGAGGGGACGGTCGCCCTCGACCTGCGCGTGCCCGAGCGCGGGACCGTCGTCGTCGACACGTTCGGGCCGGACGCGGCCCTCGGCTGGTCGTGGCTGTTCCGCCCGTACCGGTGGCGCTTCGGCGCGACCGCGCTGGAGGACGTCCGGGCCGTGGAGTTCGACGGCCGGCTGATCCGCACCCTCTGCGCGGTGGACCCCGCGCTCGGCTACGAGCTGACCCGCCGGTTCACCGAGCTCGTCGTCGACCGGCTGCAGGCCGCCCAGCTGCGGCTCCTGGAGAGCGCCCATCCCGTGCCCCAGCCCTGACGCGTCAGCCGGGCACGATCACCGCGCGGCCGGTGAGCCGCCCGGCCTCCATGTCGCGGTAGGCGTCCATCGCCCGGTCCAGCGGGAACTCGGTGACGTCGGGCCGCAGCAGCCCCCGCGCCCCCATGTCGAGCACCTCCGCCAGTTCCGGCCGCGTCCCCCAGTACGTCGTCTGCAGCGACACCTCGTACGGGACGGAGAAGAACGACACCGGCAGCGTGCCGCCGCCGATGCCCACGATCGTCACGTCGCCGAGCATCCGCGCCGACGCCGCGGCCGTGGCGAGGGTCGCGTCGACGCCGACGAAGTCGAGGACCACGTCCGCGCCGCGCCCGCCGGTCGCGTCCCGCACCGCGTCCGCCGTCGCGTCGTCGGACGGCAGGGCGAGGTCGGCGCCGTTCTCGACCGCGTGCCGCCGCGCCTCCTCCCGCGTGTCGACGGCGATGACCCGCGCCGCGGTGGTGGCCTTGAGGATCTGCACGGCCAGGTGCCCGAGCCCGCCCGTGCCGATCACGACGGCGCTCGTGCCCGGCGGCAGCTTCGGCCACGACCGCCGGACGGCGTGGTAGGGCGTCAGCCCGGCGTCGGCCAGCGGCGCCGCCGCCACCGGGTCCAGCCCGTCCGGCAGCGGGAAGAGGAACCGCGCGCTCGGGACCAGCAGGAACTCCGCCATCCCGCCGTCGAGGCCCAGCCCGCCGCCGCCTCCGGGGACCGGCGCCTCCGCCGGGTTCTCGCAGTAGTTCTCCGTCCCGACCCGGCACCGCCCGCAGATGCCGCAGCCCCACGGCCCGTACACCGCGACCGGCTGGCCCGTGCCCAGGCCGCGCACGCCGTCGCCGACGGCGTGCACCCAGCCCGCGTTCTCGTGCCCGAGCGTGAACGGCGGCCCCCAGGGCAGCGCGCCGCCCTCGAAGTCCCGCATGAGGTGCAGGTCCGAGTGGCAGGCCCCCGCGCCTCCGACCTTGACGACGACCTGCCCCGGCCCCGGCTCGGGCTCGGCGACCTCGACCAGTTCGGGCTCGGACTTCCAGCCGAGCAGGCGCAGCGCTCGCATGATCCCTCCCCCTGGAACGACGAGTCGTCCCCCACGCCTACCCGCGAACGCGCCCGGCATCCCCGGGCCGCGGCGCGGCGGGCCGCCCGCGCGCGTTCGGCCCCGACCACCTGCACGAGGTGCGCAACGCCTCGGCCGCCCCGGCGGTCAGCGTCCACGTGTACTCGCCGCCGCCGGCGCTCATGAACCGCTACGACATCGTGGACGGCCGCCCGGTGCGCCTGGCGACCGAGCGGGCCGGCGAGTGGTGGCGCCGCCGGTCAGGCCAGGGTGAGGAAGAGCTTCTCCAGCTGCGCCCGGTCCACCGCGGCCTGTTCGGGGTCGTCGCCCTGGGTCAGGCACTGCTCCAGGCCGGTGGCGATGATCTTGAAGCCGGCCCGGTCGAGCGCGCGCGACACCGCGGCGAGCTGGGTGATCACGTCCTTGCAGTCGCGCTCGCTCTCGATCATCTGGATCACGCCGCCGAGCTGCCCCTGCGCCCGCTTCAGCCGCACGACGACGTCGGCCAGCGAATCCTTGTCCAGTTCCATGCGGTCCCCCTCGCTTTTACCCCCCAGGGTATCCGGAGTCGCGCCGGGCCGGAGGCGCCGCGTTCTGACCTAGGCTGCCGGTGTGGACAGCGATGAGTTCGTCGCCGGCTTCGACTACCCGATGTTCGTCGTGACCGCCGCCGACCCCGGCACCGGGGCGCGGTCGGGCTGCCTGGTCGGGTTCGCCACGCAGACCGGCATCGACCCGTTCAGGTACCTCGTGTGCCTGTCCCGGCGCAACCGCACGCACCGGACGGCCGAAGCGGCGGCCGTTCTCGCCGTCCACGTCCTCGGCCGGGAGCGGAACGACCTCGCGGCGCTGTTCGGCTCGGAGACCGGCGACGAGGTCGACAAGTTCGCCCGCTGCTCCTGGCGTCCCGGCCCGGAGGGCGTCCCGCTGCTCACCGGCGCCGCCCGCCACCTGGTCGGCCGCGTCCTCGATCGCTTCGACCTCGGCGACCACACCGGTTTCCTCCTCGCCCCGATCGAGGCGGCCGTGCACGACGCCGAGGCCGCCCCCATGACCTTCCGCTCCCTGCCGGATCTGACTCCGGGCCACGAGGCCGGCTGAGCCGCCGCCAGACTCGGCGTCCGGTGAATCGAACGCGCATGTGACACCCGCCGCGCCGCGGACGTACGCTCCGGAACGTTCGGTACATCGGACGAGCGGAGCCGTGATGACGCGGGTCGTGGTGCTGGGCGCCGGGATCGTCGGCGCCGCCTGCGCCCGCGAGCTGGCCCGGGCCGGATGCGCCGTCACCGTCGTCGAGCGCGGCCGCCCCGCCGCCGCGACCACCGCGCACGGCGAGGGCAACGTCCTGGTGTCCGACAAGGAGCCCGGCCCGGAGCTGGAGCTGGCGCGGCTCTCCAGGAGGCTGTGGCCGCGGGTCCTCGCGGAACTGCCGGACGCCGGGGCCGTGGAGTGGGAGCCCAAGGGCGGCATCGTCGTCGCGACCACCGAGCCGGGCGCCGCGGCGCTCCGCGATCTCGCGGCGGGCCAGCGCGCGGCCGGGGTCGCCGCGGCGGAGCTGGACGCCGCCGGTCTGGCCGCCGCCGAACCGCACCTCACCCGGGACGTCGCCGGCGCCGTCCACTATCCCGAGGACGCCCAAGTCCAGCCCGCCGGCGCCGCCACCGCCCTGCTCGCCGCGGCGGCCGCGGCCGGCGCCCGGCTGCGCACGGGATGCGCGGTGCTCGGCGCCGTCACCCGCGGCGGCCGGATCACCGGCGTGCGCACCTCCGCCGGGATCGTCGAGGGCGACGCGTTCGTGAACGCCGCCGGCCCGTGGTCCGGCGAGGTCGCCGCGCGGCTCGGCGTCCGGCTGGACGTGCTGCCCCGGCGCGGCGAGGTGCTGGTCACCGCACCGCAGCCGCCCACCGTGTTCCACAAGGTCTACGACGCCGGCTATGTGGGCGCGGTCGGCAGCGGAGCGGGGGAGCTGCAGGCGTCGGCGGTGGTCGAGTCGACGCGGGCGGGGACGATCCTGCTCGGCTCCTCGCGCCGCCGGGTGGGGTTCGACGACCGGCTCCGCCCGGGCGTGCTGTCGGTGATCGCCCGCAGGGCGCTGCGCCTGTTCCCGTCCCTGGCCGGCGTGCCGGTGATGCGCGCGTACGGCGGGTTCCGCCCCTACACGGCCGACCACCTGCCGGTGATCGGCGCGGACCCCGACCTGCCCGGCCTCTGGCACGCCACCGGGCACGAGGGCGCCGGCATCGGCCTGTCGGCCGGCACGGCCGCCGTCCTGCGCGACCTGATGCTCGGGCGCGAACCGGAGACGGACGCCGAGCCGTTCCGCGTGGACCGCCCCGCCGTCCGCCCCGCCGCCCGACCCGGAGGAGGACCCGGATGAGCCCGCGGCTCGTGCGCGCCGCCGACGACGCCACCGGGCGCCGCGACGTCCCGCTGCGCATCACCGTGGACGGCGTGCCGCTCACCGGCATCGAGGGCCAGACGATCGCGGGCGTGCTGATGGCGTCCGGCCGCACGTCCTGGCGGGAGAGCCCGTCGGGCGCGCCGCGCGGGGTCTTCTGCGGCATCGGCGCGTGCTTCGACTGCCTGGTCGCCGTCAACGGCGTCCCCGACGTGCGGGCCTGCCGCCGCCGCGCCCGCGACGGCGACGAGGTGGCCACCCGGTCCCGCGCCGGACGGGACGCCCGGTGACCCGGCACGTGGTAGTCGTCGGCGCCGGACCCGCCGGCCTGGGCGCGGCGGCCGGCGCGCTGCGCGCCGGTGCGCGGGTGACGCTGGTCGACGCCGCCGAGAACCCGGGCGGCCAGTACCACCGGATGCTCCCCGACGCCTACTCCGCCGCCCGCCCCGGGCTGCTGCACCGCGGGTGGCGCGGCTTCGAACGCCTCCGCGACCACGTCCTCGGCCATCCGCGCTGCGCCTGGTGGCCGGAGAGCGCCGTCTGGTCGATCGAACAAGCCGGGCACGGCGCCCCGCACGTCCACGTGCTGCGCGGCGAGCCCGACGGCGCGTGGCGGGAACGCCGGACCCTGCGTCCCGACGCGCTGGTCCTCGCGCCCGGCGCCCACGACCGCGTGCTGCCGTTCCCCGGCTGGGAGCTGCCCGGCGTCCACACCGCGGGCGCGGCGCAGGCGCTGGCGAAGGGCGAGCGGCTCGTGGTGGGCGACCGGGTGCTGATCGCCGGTTCCGGGCCGTTCCTGCTGCCGGTCGCCGCCTCGCTGCTGGAGGCCGGCTCGGCCGTCCGGGCGGTCCTGGAGGCGAACCCGGCCGCGACCCTCGCGCGCGGCTGGACCCGGCGTCCGCGCGAGCTGGCGTCCGAGGCGGGCAAGGCCGCGGAGCTCGCCGGGTACGTCCGCCTGCTGGCCCGGCACCGCGTCCCCTACCGGACGGGCCGCGCCGTGATCGAGGCCCGCGGCGACGGGCGCGTGGAGGAGGCCGTCACCGCGCGGCTCCGCCCCGACTGGTCGGTCGTCCCCGGCACGGAACGGGCCGTCGCGGTGGACGCGCTGTGCGTCGCGCACGGCTTCACCCCGCAGCTGGAACTGCCGGTCGCCGCCGGCTGCCGCATGCGGCCCGGCCCGTTCGTCGACGTGGACGGCGACCAGCGCACGACCGCGCCCGCCGTCTACGCCGCGGGCGAGATCACCGGCATCGCCGGGGCGCAGGCGGCCCGCACCGAGGGGCTGCTCGCCGGGTGGGCGGCGGGCGGCGGCGCCCCCGGCGCCCCGTTCCTGGCGGGCGTCCGCCGCCGCCGCGACCGGGCCCGCGCGTTCGC
>NZ_JBEORG010000080.1:0-10719 GCF_040302145.1 Spirillospora sp. NPDC127506
GGCCTGGATCAACGAACCACCCAAGGACGAGAAAAAGGAGAACAACCAGGCACAACCCGCAGCCTGAGCTGTCTCAACGAGTTTGACAGGCTCCGTGCCGTCGAGGCCGCGTGGGTGAGTGCGTTGGTGGCCAGTTCGGAGACGGCGAGTCTGGCGTCTTCGATCGAGTCGGTGGTGAAGCCCAACTGGCACATGGTCACCGCGACGAGGGAGCGCGCGTGGGAGGCGGCGCTCGGGTCGCCCGGAAGTTGGAAGGCGCAGGCGCCGCCGGCCGGGATGTCGGCGGGAGCACCGGTCAGCATCGACCGCTCCTGCTCAGCGCTTTCGGCATGATGTGGCATCGGCGGCACCTACCGCGGCCTCGGGAGGGCCTGCGAGCGGACGAGTACTTTCCACCGGTACACCACGCAAGCCTGATGGAGTCTCGGTCTTCATCGGCGGTGTGCTGCGGCCGGTCATCCCGCGGTGTGCGCAGGTCCAGGGAGTCGAGCTGTCGGCCCAGGTCGGCAGGCGTGTTGCCCTCGACTATTCGGGCGGTGCCGTCCTTGGTACGGATCAGGGCCCAGTAGCTTCCCGTGAACTCGCCGAACCAAATCGTCGAGTGCGGGTACCGGCCACCGAGTTCGGCGACGGTCTCGTCGGGGTCGAGGCTGGACGTCGTCCACAGTGCAGGCGCCGAGGTAGGGGGCACTGAGGTTCGCTGTTGCTCCTGTGCGAGGACGGGGCCGCGCTGCTTAGCAGGTGGCATCGCCGGTACGGGCGAAGGATTCGTACGATCATGCATGGGTTGGACCTCCAGCGTCCGATCAAGGTCTCGGGCCGGTGTGGCAGCACCGGTCCGAGACCGCCCGACCTTCCGGGCAGGTGGCCCCTGCCCTGGAACCCGGCCAACTCCTCGCTGCTCAGCCTTCGAGCGAGCCGCTTGCCGGCTGATCACCTAAGACGCGTCCACGACTACAGACCGGAGTTGGCCGCTCACCATGATGCGCTGAATCCGGTTGACTGTCTATGCACTTGTTCATTTTCTAGTGAGCAACATCGCTGAAGTCTGCACTGGATCTCGAATGTCATGCCAGACTTGGCGACCATGACGTCCGCGCAGAGCCCCACAGTGAGACACCGTCGCCTGGCTCGACAGCTCCGCACGGCCCGCGAGGACTCCGGCCTCTCCATGGAGAGCGCCGCTGCCGCCCTGGGCTGGAGCCGCCCGAAACTCGTTCGCTTCGAGACAGCCAGAACGAGGCCGAAGCCGGCGGATGTGGAGGCGATGCTCGACCTGTACGGCGGAGCTGAGGCGGTCAAGCTCGCGCTCATGCAGCTCGCGAGGGACATCCGCAAGCGGGGCTGGTGGTCGGCTTTCGGCGACGTTCTGACCGGCTCTTTCGCCGAATTGGAGGACGACGCCGCCAGCATCCGCAGCTGGCAGGTCCAGTGCATTCCGGGACTGCTCCAGACCAGCGACTATGCGCTCGCCCTCATCCGGATCGGCAGCCCCGACGACCCAGAGGACGTCCTGCTCCGACGCCTTCAAGCCCGTATGGCCCGCCGCGCCCTTCTGGAGCGGCGGAACGCACCGTCCTACACCGTGGTGCTCGACGAAGCGGCGCTCAGGCGTCCCGTCGGCGGCCCCTGGGTCATGGGCCGGCAGCTCGATGCTCTGATCAACACGGCGCAGAAGCCTCATGTCAGCATCCGCGTGGTACCGGCATCGGCCGGGGAGCACGCTTGCATGGACGGCGCCTTCGTGATCCTCAGTTTCGCCGCCGACCTCGATCCCGATGTCGTCTATTTGGAGGGCATGGGCGGCGAGATTTACGTCGAGGATGTCGGCCAGGTGAGCCGCTGTAAAGTGAGGTTCGACCGCCTTTGCGATCAGGCGCTCTCTGAAGAGGACTCGATGGCGCTGGTCGCCGAGATCGCCAGGGAGTATCAGCAGTCCGATGAATCCCCTCACTGACCTCTCGCAAGTGCAGTGGCGCAAAGCCAGCCGGAGCAGCAGCACAGGGAGCGACTGCGTCGAGGTCGCAGCCGTTGGAGACGTCATCGCCGTCCGCGATTCCAAGCTTCCTGAGGGCACACCGGTCTTCATCGACCGCAGGACGTGGCGGGAGCTGACGCAGCGAGCCGCTAGTGGTGAGTTCGATGCCTGAGCCGGTGAGGGTTCAGCTCGCACGGGCTCGTTGGCGCAAGGCGACAGCTAGCCAGGGCAGCCAGGGTTGCGTTGAGCTGGCCCCGCTCCCGGGTCTGGTCGCCGTCCGCGACTCCAAAGATCCCGAAGGTCCGATGCTGGTGTTCGAGCGTGCTCAGTGGCGTCTTCTGGCCGAGCGGGTCGGCAGGGGCGAACTCGATCTCTGAGGTGCCGGGTCCGTGGCCGGGGCTGGACGGGGCGAAGATCGGGTGCGGGACGCGGAGGGCGGCTACGGTTATCTGACCGACAACTGCACTACGGGATCGGGAGCGCATGGTGGCCGCCGAAGATCGTGAACCGCCTGTCGAGATCCGTCACGACATACCGGCCTCGGCACGGGTGTACGGATGGGCGCTGGGCAGCAAGGACAACTACCAGGTCGATCGCGACTTCGCGCTGAAGACCGCGCCCGCCTTCCCCGAGTCGATCGACATCTGCCGGCAGAACCGGCTCTTCCTGTACCGGGCGGTGCGGTACCTGGCCACCGAGGCCGGGATCCGCCAGTTCCTGGACATGGGGTGCGGGCTGCCCACCGACAACAACGTCCACCAGGTCGCCCAGCGGTTCGCGCCCGACGCCCGTGTCGTCTACGTCGACATCGACCCGATCGTGCTGGCCTACGGCCGCGCGCTGCTCGCCGGGGACGGCTCCACCGCCATCATCCACGCCGACTTCCGCGACCTGGACGCCGTGCTGAACCACTCCGAAGTCGAGCGCCTGATCGACTTCGACGAACCGCTGGCGGTGCTGTTCCTGTCGGTCGGGCACCACCTGACCGACGCCGACGACCCGCGCGGCATCGTGCACACCATCATGGATCGCGCGGCCTCCGGCAGTCACCTGGCCTTCTCCCAGGTCGTCTGCTCCGACCCCGACCGCGCTGCCGAGCTGAACGCGCGCATGAACGGCGCCGGCATCCCCTGGCAGAACCGCACCCGCGAGGAGGTCGGCGCGCTCCTGCTGGACGGGCTGGAACCGGTCGAACCGGGGCTCGTCAACCTGCTGCACTGGCGCCCCGACCCCGACCAGCCGCCCCTGCCGCCCGTCCCCGAGGAGCTCTCCCAGTTCGTCGGCGCCTCCAAGATGGGACGGGACGTCTGCGAATACGGCGGCATCCTGCGCAAGCCCTAATCAGCGTCCCCGGCTCGCCACATGACGCGCCCTTGAGGCGGGTCCTTCAGCCTCCTCGCGGGCGGCGTGCGTCCACTGGAGGGCCTCGGTCCGGTAGCCGCACACCGGAACGCTTCTCCAAGCCGTCCCGCAAGGCGGCGGGCATGCCGGACGAAAGCACGCCGCGCACCACGTCGCCGGGGCGCGCTCGTCATGCCGCCGAGCAGAGCGAACGTCGCGCATCCGTGGCGGCGGGGCATGTCCCACAGGCGGTACTCGGTGAAGTGGCCGGACGGCACGCAGGGCAGCGATCCCTCCCTGGCGTCGAGGGGTTTCCCGCGGACGACCCGCTAGGGGCCCGGACGGTCGCGGTCGCCACGGGATGCGCGGGGCGTCCGGTGACCAGGCCGGATCGCGCCCGTGGCCCTCATGGCGGCGGACCTCCCCGGCACGCGGGGTCGCCCGCACCCTCGGGGCGCACGCCGCCGGCGACGGCCACACCGCCCGCCTGCGGGAGACGCCCCACGAGTTCCTCGCCTCCCGCGGCAGCTGCCTGGAGACCGCCAAGCGGCTCGCGCTCCACAAGAACAGGGCCGAGGAGATGCGCGGCCGCCCGGTCGGCGGCGGCCGCCTGGAGGCCCCTCCGCTCCCGCGCGCCGCCGGGCGGCGCGCTGGAGCGGAGCCGGGCGCGGACCGGGGGTCAGGCGCGGGTCCGCTCGACCATCTCGAATCCCGACTTGCTCATCTGGCAGTCCGGGCAGCACCAGTCATCGGGGATGTCCTCCCAGCGCGTCCCGGGCGGGAAGCCCTCCTCGGGCCAGCCCTTCGCCTCGTCGTAGATCCAGCCGCACCCCTGGCACTCCCAGATCTTGAATTCCCGCTCGTCCATGTCGGAGCCCCTTCGTCCGTCTCAGCCGGCGGCGGCGCCGTACCGGGCCAGCATCTTGCTGCGCTTGGCTGGGTGGATGTTGCAGCGCGTGATGTCGCCGTCGTAGTGCTCCAGGAGCCTCCGGTCCATGGTGCGGAACCACCACACCGGCACCAGCGCCCGCACGATCATGGAGGCGTAGCCCGCCGGCAGCTGCGGGGCCTCCGGGAAATGCCGCAGCATCTGGTAGCGGCGGCCGGGGTAGGCGTGGTGGTCGGAGTGCCGCTGCAGGTTGTAGAGCAGGACGTTGGAGGCGACGCGGTTGCTGTTCCAGCTGTGCTCGGGGGTGGTGCGCTCGTAGCGCCCGGCGGCCGTCCGCTGCCGCAGCAGCCCGTAGTGCTCCAGGTAGTTGACGACCTCCAGCATCATGAAGCCGAGGACGGCCTGCAGGACCAGGTAGGGCAGCAGCCCGGGGCCGAAGGCGAACGCCAGGGCGCCGAACAGGGCGGCGGTCGCCAGCCAGCCCTGGATCATCGCGTTGCGCGGGCTCAGGGCGCTCCTGCCCTGCCGGGCCAGCCGCGTCCGCTCCAGCCGCCAGCAGGACCGGAGGCCGCCGAAGACCGTCCGGGGCAGGAACCGGTAGAACGACTCGCCCATGCGGGCGCTGGCCGGGTCCTCGGGAGTGGCCACCCGCACGTGGTGGCCCCGGTTGTGCTCGGCGACGAAGTGGCCGTAGCCGGTCTGGGCGAGGGCGACCTTGGCGAGGAAGACCTCCACCTTCTCCAGGCGGTGCCCCATCTCGTGCGCGGCGGCGATGGCGATGCCGCCGATCGTCCCGATGGTGGTGGCGAACCCGATCCGGTCCACCACGGACATCGATTCGCGCATCAGGACCGCGCAGCCCACGATCAGGGACGCGTACTGGACCGGGATGTAGAGGACGTTGGCCCACATGTAGAAGCGGTCCTTCTCCAGCCGCTCCATCGCGCTCTCGGGCGGGTTGGTGGGGTCCTCGCCGAAGAGCCGGTCGAAGAACGGGAAGACGACGAAGATCGCCATCAGCCCGAACCACCAGAACAGCCGCAGCCCCGTCAGGCCGACCAGCCCCCAGGCCGCGAGCGGCAGCGCCGGGACCAGCAGCCCGAGCAGCCACAGGAAGCGTTTGGGATCTCTCCAGGTGTCCGCGGCGCTCACCGAGCCGCTCGCATCGACGCCGACGGTAGCCATCAGGCCATCACCCGCCTTACATATTTTGGAAAGTTGTCCAGAAGTTAGACAGGTAGCCCAATAACTGTCAATGATGATGTACCTCACATGGCGGGCCCAGGGGCCGATCCGCCCCGCAGGCCGTTGCCCGCCGGCCGTCTAGGATGACGGTGAGATGACGCCTTACAGACAGTCCGTCCGCTCACTGCTCCGCGAGCGCCTGCTCGACGCCGCCTACGACCTGGTCGCCGCGGACGGATGGGCGAAGATGCGGATGACCCGCCTGGCCAACGCCGCGGGGGTGAGCAGGCAGACGGTCTACACCGAGTTCGGCTCCCGGGACGCGATCGGCGAGGCGCTGGTGCTGCGCGAGGAGGAGCGCTTCCTCAACGGCCTCAGAGAGGAGCTGGACGCCGACATCGGCGACCTGCGCGCGGCCGTCGCCGCCGGAGCCCGCTTCATGCTCCGCCAGGCGGCCGAGAACCACCTGATCAAGACCATCCTGACCAGCACCCACAACGGCAACGAGGAACTGCTGGCACTCCTCACGACCCGCTCCGACCGGCTGGTGCGCACCGCCGAGATGTGGCTCGACGCCTACGTGGCCGAGACCTGGCCGATGATCGACCCCGCGTCCAGGAGCCTCGCCATCGAGACCGCCGTCAGGCTCACCATCAGCCACATCGTCCAGCCCGCGGCCTCCGCCGAGGAGACCGCCGAGCGGGTGGGCGAGATCGTCGTGCGCGTGGCGTTCCCCTCGCGCTGACTCGGCGTCCCCCTACGTGGACGCGCCGGTGAAGGCTTCGATGAGCGTCCAGACGGCCAAGCCCGCCATGCAGAGGCCGCCGATGCGCTGCACGATCTTCAGCGGGACCCGCTTGGCGATGAAGCGGCCCGCCAGCAGCGCCAGGGCCGACACCGACATCAGGGCGGCGGCCGAGCCGATCGCCGTGGGCAGCCATCCACCGGTGGCGGCCAGGTTGGCGGTGGTGATCTGGGTCAGGTCGCCCCACTCGCTGATGAAGACGGCCGTGAAAGCGGTCGTGTAGGACGGCCAGAAGCGGGTGATCGCCCGTCCCGCCAGGTCCTCTTCGTCGTCGTCCCCGCCGCCGCGCATCAGCATGACGGCGCCGAAGGCGAACAGCGCCGCCGACACCAGCTTGACGGCCGTGCCCGGCAGGAGGCTGAGCAGGCTGCCCGCACCGACCGCGATCGCGACGTGCACGATGAACGCCGTGGACGTCCCGAACCACACGTACAGCGGGCGCATCCGCGTGCCCATCGCCAGCGAGGCGAACATCGTCTTGTCGGGCAGTTCGGCGAGGAAGATCAGCCCGAAGGCGGTGAGGATCGCCAGGGGATCCAGAGTCATAGGGCGGAGCCTTCTGCTGGGGCCGGGCCGCGTGCTTCGCTCGGCGCCCTCGGCGGGCGACGGGAGGACCACTCGGCCCGGCACGACGGGAAGCCCGCACGGTTGTGCAGACCGGGTCATGCCGGCCGAAGGTCTCGTCCGCCCACCGGACCGGCGGGCCCGATGGCCGGGACGCCATAGGACGTCCAGCGTGTCGACCAGCGGTGTTACAGGACTACTCCCCTTCGCCGGCCACCGAGTGTAGCCGACGCCCGGCAGGGCGGCCGGTCCGATCGTCCTTCTGCGCCGCGGCGGGCAGCGTCAGCCCGCTGACAAGCCGTGCGGCGCGTGCGATCATGAAGGGCGTCCCGGGCCTCCCCCCGCAAAGGTGGCGTAATGAGCACCGACGGCGCTTCTCCCCCGCCCTACGACACGAGCACGCCTTCGCCCGCGCGGATGTACGACTACTTCCTCGGCGGCAAGGACAACTACGCCGTGGACCGGGAGGCCGCCGAGCAGGTCAAGGCCGCCGTCGGCGAGATGCTCTGCCACGCCACCGTCTGGGAGAACCGCCGCTTCCTGCAGCGCGTCGTCCACTACCTGGCCGAGGCGGGGATCGACCAGTTCATCGACCTCGGCACGGGGCTGCCCACCCAGGGCAACGTGCACGAAGTCGCCCAGGAGGTCATCCCCGAGGCGCACGTCGTCTACGTCGACAACGATCCCATCGTGCTCGCGCACGGGCGGGCGCTGCTGGCCACCAACGCCACGACGACCGTCATCACCGCCGACGCCCGGGAGCCCGACACGATCCTGGACCACCCGGACCTGAAGGCCCTCATCGACTTCTCCCGCCCCGTGGCCGTCCTGTCGATCGCGCTGTTCCACTTCATCACCGACGAGCACGATCCGGCGGGCATCGTGGCGGCCTTCCGGAAGCGGATGGCCCCCGGCTCCTACCTCGCCCTGTCGCACCTGACGACGGACGGCACGCCCGCGGAGGAGCTGGCCCGGGTGGAAGAGGTGTACCGGAGGGCGACCAGCCCCATCGTGTTCCGCCCGCCGGAGCGGATCGCGGAGTACTTCGCGGGCTTCGACATGGTCGAGCCGGGGCTCACCCGCCCCTGGAAGTGGCGCCCCGGGTACGGCCCGGCCGGGCCGCAGACCGACTCCCTGTACGCCGGGCTGGGCCGCCTGCCCGCCGCCTGACGGTCCACCGCACCGCCGCGCACCGCCTGATGGCGCTTTTTGCCATGCCATAGGGGCAGATCCGAGAAGGTTCGCTCATAATATTGCAACTTCAATCTAAAATGCTCATGCTGGGGCGGCGAAGGCCATCGACGGCTTCGAACGGATTGGAGTTGTCCGTTGCGTGTGCGTCGCCACCCACCCTCCAACCCCCCATCCAGAGGACGAGCCTCGCTCGGCACCGCCCTGCTGGCCGCGCTCGCCGCGGTCGCCGCGGGCGCGGTCGCGCCGCCGCCCGCCGCGGCGGACGCGTGGCAGCCCAAGACGCCCCCGCTCACCACCCCCTGGACCCACGAGGTGGGTCCCGGCAACGCCCTTCCCGACTATCCGCGCCCCCAGCTCACCCGGAGCAGGTGGCAGAACCTCAACGGCCTGTGGCAGTTCGCGGACGCCGCCCCGGGCGAGCAGCCGCCCGTGGGCAGGGACCTGGACGAGCGGATCCTCGTCCCCTACCCGGTGGAGTCCGCGCTCTCCGGCATCCAGCGCAGCGTCCAGCACATGTGGTACCGGCGCACGTTCACCGTGCCGCGCAGCTGGAGGACGCACGGGCAGCGGCTCGTCCTGCAGTTCGGAGCCGTGGACCACAAGGCGACGGTCTACGTGAACGGCCGCCGGGTGGCCGCGCACACCGGCGGCTACAACGCGTTCTCCGTGGACGTCACCGACGCCCTCAAGCCGGGCGGCGCGCAGGAGCTGATCGTCGGCGTGGACGACCCCACCGACATCGGGCACCAGGCCGTAGGCAAGCAGCGCAAGCCCGGCGACGGGATCTTCTACACGCCGGCGTCCGGCATCTGGCAGACCGTCTGGATGGAGCCCGTGGCGGCGGCGCACATCACCGACCTGGCGATGACGCCCGATCTGAAGGGCGGCGAGCTGAAACTCACCGCGCGGACGTCCGGGACGTCCGGCGCCACGGTGGAGGCGGTCGCCTACGCCGGGCACCGGCCGGTCGGGCGGGTGACCGGCAGGGCGGGCCGCGAGCTGTCGCTCCGGGTGCCGAAACCGCACCTGTGGACGCCCGACGACCCGTACCTCTACACGCTGAAGGTCCGGCTGCGCGACGGACGCCGGGTCACCGACACGGTCGGCTCCTACTTCGGCATGCGCTCGATCAGCCTCGCCAAGGGCGAGGACGGCAAGACCCGCATGCTCCTCAACGGCAAGTTCGTCCCCCAGGTCGGCACGCTCGACCAGGGCTACTGGCCGGACGGCATCTACACCGCCCCGACCGACGAGGCGCTGAAGTTCGACCTGGCCGCGCACAAGAAGCTCGGCTTCAACATGGTCCGCAAGCACATGAAGGTCGAACCCGACCGCTGGTTCTACTGGGCGGACAAGCTGGGCCTGATGGTGTGGCAGGACATGCCCGCCATGTTCGGCGGGCACAACCCGTCCGCCGACGACAAGAAGCAGTTCGAGGACGAGATGCACGCCATGGTGCGGCAGCACGGCAGCCACCCGTCGGTCGTGATGTGGGTCCCGTTCAACGAGGGCTGGGGCGAGTACGAGCCCGGACGGATCGCCGACCTGGTCAAGAGCTGGGACCCGAGCCGCCTCGTCAACGCCGACAGCGGGGTCAACTGCTGCGACTCGCTCCCCGACAACGGGGAGGGCGACATCTACGACGACCACACCTATGTCGGCCCCGGCTCGCCGCCCATCCCCGGCGGCGGGCGCGCGAGCGTCGCCGGCGAGTACGGCGGTCTGGGCCTGAAGGTGGACGGCCACATGTTCGACCCGGCCGGCAGCTTCGCTTACGAGATGACGCCTGACTCGTCCACGCTGACGCGCCGCTACACCGAGGTCCAGGACAAGGTGCGCACGCTCGTCACCAAGTGCGGCCTGTCCGGGTCGGTGTACACGCAGATCACCGACGTGGAGAAGGAGGTCAACGGCCTCTACACCTACGACCGGCAGCAGCTGAAGATGGACGCCGCGCAGGTCCGCGAGGCGAACCGGGCGGTCATCGACGCCGACCCGTCGTCCGGCGGCGGCGAGCAGCCGCCGGGCACGCCGGGGCTGGACGGGGTGAGCTTCTACCCGTTCGACGAGGGCTCCGGGACCACGACCGCCGACGCGGTGGGCGACCACGACGGCACCCTGGTCAACGGGCCGCAGTGGACGACGGGGCACTCCGGGGCGGGCCTGCTGTTCAACGGCTCGAACCAGTTCGTGGACACCGGCGCGGCGATCCTCGACACCACGGGCAGCTACAGCGTGTCCGCCTGGGTGAAGCTCGACCGCCTGGGCTCGTTCGCCACGGCCGTCAGCCAGGACGGCCCCACGAACAGCGCGTTCTTCCTGCAGTACTCCGGAGCCGACGACCGGTTCGCGTTCAGCTTCGCCGGCGTCCGCGCGCTGGCCCCCGAAGCGCCGCAGACCGGGCAGTGGTACCACCTGACCGGTGTCCGGGACGCCGCGGCCGGGACGCTGACGCTGTACGTGAACGGGCAGCGGGCCGGGAGCGCGGAGGCGTGCCTCGGTGACGCGTCCACCGGGCACACAGTGATCGGACGGGCCGAGTTCGGCGGCGCGCAGGTCGACTTCTGGCCGGGCGCCATCGACTCGGTGCGCGTGTTCGACCGCGCCCTGTCGGCGGCCGAGGCGGCGAAGCTCGCCGAGTCCGGCGAGTAGCCGCACACGAGGAACACAATCGAGTAGGAGGGCCGGGTCGCCCGGCCCTCCTCTCACACCACCGGACATGCGGGCCCGCATCCGGCGGTTCGTCAAGCCGTTGATCTGAGC
>NZ_JBEORG010000081.1:0-10067 GCF_040302145.1 Spirillospora sp. NPDC127506
GGCGCGGGCCGCGCCGCTCGCCGTCGTCGCGGCGCTCCCGGCGCTCGCCGGAGTCGCCGTTGCGCGACGCCTCCGCGCCGTCGCCGCCCTCGTCCTGTCCGGCGGCCTCGCGCTCGATGACCTCGACCGGCACCAGCGACAGCTTGCCGCGCTGGTCGATCTCGGTGACCTCGACCTGGATCTTCTCGCCGACGCCCATGACGTCCTCGACGTTCTCGATCCGGGCGCCGCCGTGCAGCTTGCGGATCTGCGAGACGTGCAGCAGGCCGTCCTTGCCGGGCAGCAGCGACACGAACGCGCCGAACGTGGTGGTCTTGACGACGGTGCCGAGGAACCGCTCGCCGACCTCCGGCATGTGCGGGTTCGCGATCGCGTTGATCGCCTGCCGCGCGGCCTCGGCGGACGGGCCGTCGGTGGCGCCGACGTAGATGGTGCCGTCGTCCTCGATCGTGATGTCGGCGCCGGTGTCGTCCTGGATCGAGTTGATCATCTTGCCCTTGGGGCCGATGACCTCGCCGATCTTGTCGACCGGGACCTTGATCGTGATGATCCGCGGCGCGTTCGGGCTCATCTCGGCGGGCGCCTCGATGGCCTCCTGCATCACGTCCAGGATCGCCAGGCGCGCGCCCTTGGCCTGCTTCAGCGCGGCGCCCAGCACCGAGGCGGGGATGCCGTCGAGCTTGGTGTCGAGCTGCAGCGCGGTGATCAGGTCGCGGGTGCCGGCGACCTTGAAGTCCATGTCGCCGAAGGCGTCCTCGGCGCCGAGGATGTCGGTGAGCGTGACGTACTCGTCGCCCTCGTTGATCAGGCCCATCGCGATGCCCGCCACCATCTGCTTCAGCGGGACGCCCGCGTCGAGCAGCGACATGGTGGACGCGCACACCGACCCCATCGAGGTGGAGCCGTTCGAGCCGAGCGCCTCCGACACCTGCCGGATCGCGTACGGGAACTCCTCGCGCGACGGCAGCACCGGGAGCAGGGCGCGCTCGGCGAGGGCGCCGTGCCCGATCTCGCGCCGCTTCGGCGAGCCGACCCGGCCGGTCTCACCGGTGGAGTACGGCGGGAAGTTGTAGTTGTGCATGTAGCGCTTGGTGCGCTCGGGGTTCAGCGTGTCGATCGTCTGCTCCATGCGGAGCATGTTCAGCGTCGTCAGGCCGAGGATCTGGGTCTCGCCGCGCTCGAACAGCGCCGAGCCGTGCACGCGCGGGACGACGTGCGCCTCGGCGGTCAGCTGGCGGATGTCCTTCGGGCCGCGGCCGTCGATGCGCACCCCGTCGCGGATGATCCGCTCGCGGACCAGCTTCTTGGTGACGGCGCGGTAGGCGGCGGAGATCTCCTTCTCGCGCCCCTCGAACTGCTCGGCGAGCTTCTCGGCGGCGGCCGCCTTGATCTCGTCGAGCCGGGCCTCGCGCTCCTGCTTGCCGGCGATGGTGAGCGCCTGCGCGAGGTCGGCGCTGACGGCCTCGGTGACGGCGGCGAGCACGTCGTCCTGGTAGTCCAGGAAGATCGGGTACTCGGCGGTCTCCTTGGCCGCGACGGCGGCGAGGTCGCTCTGCGCCTTGCACAGCACCTTGATGAACGGCTTGGCCGCTTCGAGGCCCTCGGCGACGATCTCCTCGGTCGGGGCGGTGGCGCCCTCGGCGACGAGCCTGAGGGTGTCGCGGGTGGACTCCGCCTCCACCATCATGATCGCGACGTCGCCGTCGGCCAGCACGCGCCCGGCGACGACCATGTCGAAGGTGGCGCGCTCGAGCTCGGAGTGGGTGGGGAAGCCGATCCACTGGCCGTCGATCAGCGCGACGCGGACGCCGCCGATCGGGCCGGAGAACGGCAGGCCGGCCAGCTGCGTGGACATCGAGGCGGCGTTGATCGCCACGACGTCGTACTGGTGGTCGGGGTGCAGCGCCATGATCGTCTCGACGATCTGGATCTCGTTGCGCAGGCCCTTGGTGAACGACGGGCGCAGCGGCCGGTCGATCAGCCGGCAGGTGAGGATCGCGTCCTCGGAGGGGCGGCCCTCGCGGCGGAAGAACGAGCCGGGGATGCGCCCGGCCGCGTACATCCGCTCCTCGACGTCCACGGTCAAGGGGAAGAAGTCCAGGTTGTCCTTGGGCTTCTTGGACGCGGTGGTCGCCGACAGCACCATCGTCTCGTCGTCGAGGTAGGCGACGGCGGAGCCGGCCGCCTGGCGGGCCAGCCGGCCCGTCTCGAAGCGGATGGTGCGGGTGCCGAACGGGCCGTTGTCGATCACGGCCTCGGTGCTCTGCGCACCGTCGATGCGCACGGCTTCTGTCACGGGAAACCTCCTCAGGTTCCATGTCGGACCTCACGGCCGTTTCCCGTCGGCTTGTCACGCTGCCGGTCTTCGATCGAAGCACCCGGATCGAGAGCCCGCCGATGCGGCGGGACGGATCCGGAAGCCACTACCGAGGACCGGCCCGCGCCGGCGGTGTCCGCGAGGCTTGTCTGCAGTTGTGCGGCCGGGCGGGCGGCGTCTCGGCGGCCCGCCGCGGCCATAAAGGAAGGGAGCGGCCCCGGCGGGCCACTCCCTCACCGTGCTAGCGGCGCAGGCCGAGGCGTTCGATCAGCTGCCGGTAGCGGTTGATGTCCTTGTTGGCGAGGTACTTCAGGAGGCGGCGGCGACGGCCGACCAGCAGCAGCAGGCCGCGGCGGCTGTGGTGGTCGTGCTTGTGCTCCTTGAGGTGCTCGGTCAGATCGTTGATGCGGCGCGTCAGCAGCGCGACCTGGACCTCCGGCGATCCGGTGTCACCCTCAGTGGTCGCGTACTCGGCGATGATCTGGTTCTTCGTGGCGGTGTCGAGCGACACGTGGCTCCTTCAGTGGGATCGTCACCCGCAGATCCGGGCCCGGTGGGCGCACGGGTCCGCATGGTGCGTTTCAAGAGGGTGGCGGGCCGCATGAGGGTGCAGCCAGCCGCGCCGGGGCCCTTCCCGGCGACTATTCACCGTACCATGCCGGAAACCCACCCGGTCACGATGCGAAAACCTCTGTTATCGCAGGGTACGCAGCGAAACGGGTGGCTCGTCCGGATCACTCGGCGGTGATCTCCCTGACCTGGTCCACGTCCCGGTGCATCTGCTCGACCAGCGCCTCGACCGAGTCGAACTTCAGCGTGTCGCGGATGCGGGCGGTGAAGTCCACCGCCATGTGCTCGCCGTACAGGTCGAGGTCGTCGCGGTCCAGGGCGTACGCCTCGACGGTCCGCTCCCCCGCGCCCTCGAACGTCGGGTTCGTCCCGATGGAGATCGCGGCGGGCCAGCGGAAGTCCGGGTAGCGGTCGGAGTCGCAGACCAGCCGGCCCGCGTAGACGCCGTCGGCGGGGATCGCGGTGTTCGGCGGCGTCTCCAGGTTGGCCGTGGGGAAGCCGAGCGCGCGGCCCCGCTGGTGGCCGCGCACGACGACGCCCTCGACCCGGTGCGGCCTGCCGAGCGCGCGCGCCGCCGCGGCGACCTCGCCCGCGTCGAGCCGCCCCCGGATGTAGGTGGACGAGATCGTGCCGCCGTTCGCCACGAGCGGCATGCCCTCGGCGGTGAAGTCGTACTTCTCGCCCAGCTCGCGCAGCAGCGCGACGTCCCCCTTGGCCTTGTGGCCGAACCGGAAGTCCTCGCCGACGATCACGTGCGCCGCGTGCAGCCGGTCGACCAGGACCTGCCGCACGAACTCGTCCGGGGGCGTCTTGGACAGCTCCAGGGTGAACGGCACGACCAGGACCGCGTCCGTGCCGAGGCCCTCCAGCAGCTCGACGCGGCGCTTGGTCGTGGCGAGCAGCGGCGGATGGGTGCCCGGCCGGACGACCTCGTCGGGATGCGGGTCGAACGTGATGGCCACCGAGCGCAGCCCGCGGCGGCGGGCCTCCGCCGCCGCGGCGCCGACGATCCGCTGATGGCCGCGGTGCACGCCGTCGAACACGCCGATCGTGATCACTGAACGGCCCCAGTCCGCGGGAACCTCGTCGAGGCCATTCCAACGCCGCACCATTGTCTCCCTGCGTAGGACGTGCCTGTCCGTTCTTGTCCTGCCGCCCCTAAGGGTGCCATGAGCGGACGCGTCCGGTCGCACCCAGGGGTACCCGTCAGCCGGACTGGTAGACGACCAGGGACACGGCGATGTACTGCAGGATGTAGGCGGCCAGCGTGCAGGCGTGGAACACCTCGTGGAAGCCGAACCAGCGCGGCGACGGGTTCGGGCGGCGCAGGCCGTACACGACGCCGCCGACGCTGTAGCAGATGCCCCCGGTCGCGACCAGCACGCAGGCGGCGACGCCGGCGCCCTCCAGGAACTGGGGCAGGAAGAACACCGCGACCCAGCCGAGGACGATGTAGAGGGTCACGTAGAGGGCGCGGGGGGCGCCGATCCAGGCGGTGCGGAACACGACGCCGGCGATCGCGCCCGTCCAGACGGTGATGAGGACGGCGAGGCGCACGCCGCCGTCCAGCGCCAGGACCGCGAACGGCGTGTACGTCCCGGCGATGATCAGATAGATGTTCGCGTGGTCGAACCGGCGCAGCGCCTCGATCAGCCGGCTCGACCGCTGCCGGTGGTACGTTCCCGAGATCCCGAACAGCATCCCCGATGTCGCCACGTACACCGCCGACGCGAGCCGCGCCTCCGGGCTCGGCCCGAGCGCGACCAGCACGAGCCCGGCGACCAGCACCGCGGGGAACGCGCCGAGGTGCAGCCAGCCGCGCAGCCGCGGGCGGGTCGGGGACGCCACCGGGGGGTGGTCCTTCACAGTGGTCACGGACACCTCCTCACCAACGAACCTACGCTCACGTAGGTTACGCGGCCGTAGGTTTCCGTGCATCACCTTCGTCCGGTGATGCTCGCCACGGGCGTATTGCCCCGCTGGTCAGGAGACGAACACCGCGAGGGGCTTGGCGAGCCCGCCCCGCTCCTCGACGAGGGCGAGCAGCGTGCCGTCCGGCGCGAAGACGCCGACCGGTCCGGGCCCGAGCCCGGCGGCCGGGAGCCGCCCGCCGTGCGCGACCTTGCGGGCGTCCTCGGCGGTGACGTCCCGGCGCGGGAACACCGCCGCGACCGCCTCGCCCATCGGCAGGATCTCCGGCTTCTCGGCCAGCTGGTCCAGGGTGCGCGCCGCGGACAGGTCGTAGGGGCCGACGCGGGTGCGGCGCAGCGCGGTGAGGTGGCCGCCGCAGCCGAGGGACGCGCCGAGGTCGCGCGCCAGCGCGCGGATGTAGGTGCCTGACGAGCACGAGACCGACGCGTCCACGTCGATCACGTCGCCGTGGCGCCGGACGTCCAGGACCGCGAACTCGCGGACGGTCACCGGGCGGGCGGCGAGCGCGACGTCCTCGCCCTTGCGGGCCATCTTGTAGGCCCGCTCGCCGTTCACCTTGATCGCGCTGACCTGCGGCGGGACCTGCCGGATCGGCCCGGTCAGCGCCGCGACGCCCGCGCGGAGCGCCGCGTCGGTCACGCCCGCGGCGGACGCGGTCGCGGTGACCTCGCCCTCCGCGTCGTCGGTGTTGGTCGACTGCCCGAGCCGGATCGTCGCGTCGTACCCCTTCTCCGTCAGCGCCAGATGCCCGAGCAGCCGGGTGGCCTTGCCGACGCCGAGGACGAGCACGCCCGTCGCCATCGGGTCGAGCGTGCCCGCGTGCCCGACCCGGCGGGTCTTCACCAGCCGCCGCATCCGCCCGACCACGTCGTGCGACGTCCAGCCGGCGGGCTTGTCCACGATGACGAGTCCCGAATTGTCCACGCGCGCTCCGAAATCAGTCGTCGGGGTCGCCGGGCACGCGCAGCGCCGCGCGCAGCCGGTCGATGATGTCGGCGGGCTCCCCGCCCATGGTGAACGCGGCGGCGGTCCGGTGCCCGCCGCCGCCGAGGTCGACGCAGGCGCGGCCCACGTCGACCGCGCCCTTGGAGCGGGTGGACACGTACCACTCGCCCCGGTCGTTCTCCTTGCACACGACCGCGACCTCGGCCTCGTCGGTGCGCCTGAGCTGGTCGATGACGCCTTCGAGCTGGTCGTAGTGGACGTCGCGGGCGGCCCGGTCGGAGCGGGCGATCGCCGTCCACACCAGGCCGAGGCCGCCGGCGGCGTCCCGCTCCAGCCGGGCCCGCGCCAGCGCGCCCGCGAGGACCTGCAGGTAGCCGAACGGCGCCCGGTCCCACAGCTCGCGGCTGACCGCGTCCGGCCGGACGCCCGCCGTCAGCAGCCGGCCCGCCAGGTCGTGGACCTCGGGGGTCGTGCACGGGTACTTGAACGAGCCGGTGTCGCTGGCGAGGCCCGCGTACAGGCCCTGCGCGATGTCGCGGTCCAGCGGGACGCCGAGCCTGCGGATCAGCTCCTCGACCAGCACGGCGGTGGCCGCGGCGGCCGGGTCGACGAGCCGCACCCCGCCGAACCCGGTGTTGGACGCGTGGTGGTCGACGACGATCAGCGCGCCGGCCCGGTCGGCGTGCCCGGCCAGCTCGCCGAGCCGCGCCCGGCCCGCCGCGTCCAGCGAGATCATCAGCTCCGGCGCCGCCGGCACCCGCGCGGGCTCCACCAGCAGCTCCTGGCCCGGCAGGAACCGCAGGATCGCCGGGACGGTGAACGGCTCCCCGAAGGACGCCGCGCACCGCTTGCCCATCGCCCGGAGCGCCTGCGCCAGCGCCAGCATGGAGCCGAGCGCGTCGCCGTCCGGGGCCACATGGCAGACGAGGCAGACCTCCTCCGCCGCGCGGATCAGCGCGACCGCGCGGTCCCATTCGAGGTCGGCGGACGCGCCCGCCGCCCCGGCGGAGCCGCCGCGCACGCCGCCGGCACCGCCGCGCGGGACGAGGTCATGGCCGCTCCCGGGGCGCCCGCCCACGTCGTGGAGGTGGAACTCCTCCGGCCGGCCCGCGCCCGGAGTCTCCGCGCGGCCCTCCGGCCCGCTCACGATGACGGGCGTCCGGTACGGCCGTCCTCACCGCCCTCCGCCGCGTCGCGCCCGCCGAGGTCGTCCTCGCCGTCCTCGTCCGCGGCGGCCTCGCGGTAGGGGTTCGCCTCACCGGCCGGGGTCGCGCCCTGCGCGGCGCGCGCGACCTCGGCGTCCTTCGCGCGGGCCTTGGCCAGCAGGTCGTCGATGTGCGCCGCGTTCTCCATCAGGGAGTCCATGACGAACGTGATGCTGGGCGTGTGCCGGACCCCGGTCTTCCTGCCCACCTCCGAGCGGATGACGCCCTTGGCGCTCTCCAGCGCGGCGGCCGTCTCGGCGCGCTCGCCGTCCGACCCGTACACCGTGTAGTACACGGTCGCGTCGCGCAGGTCGTTGGTGATGCGGGTGTCCGTCACGGTCACGAAGCCGAGCCGCGGATCCTTGATCCGCCTCTCCAGCATCTCGGCCACGATCTGCTGGATGCGGTCGGCGAGCTTGCGCGCCCGGGCTGCGTCCACCATGATCGCACTCCCTTTCCATGGTCAGCCGACCCCTCTATGGTCCACCGGCGCCCCGGCTCCCATGGCCGCATCGCCGGAGAACGTCCCCATATCCGGGTCAGTCCTCATCGTTGAAGATGCGCTGGCGGGCGGACAGCAGCTCGATCTCCGGCCGCCCGGCCACCAGGCGCTCGCACTGGTCGAGAACCTGGGTGCAGTTCGCGGCGGTACCGGACACCACCGCCACCCCGATCTCCGCCCTGCGGTGCAGGTCGTTGCCGCCGGTCTCGGCGACGGCCACCGCCGGGAAGTGCTTGTGCACCTCGGCGATGATGGGCCGGACGACGGACCGCTTCTGCTTCAGCGAGCGGACGTCCCCCAGCAGCAGGTCGAGTGTCAGCGCACCCACGTACACCTGGTCGATCACCTCGGGATCTTCTGAAAATGGAACGACGGGGATCGCCCGCCGTGTTCCCGGCCGCGACCGCACGGCGCGGGGCCGGCCGGACATGCCGGACGCCAGGCTAGAAGATCAGCCTGGCGTCGTGTCACCCGATCGGCGATCACATCGGCGACGGGCCGGCCGCCCGCGCGGGCGCCCCCGCGGGGACGCGCCGCGCGGGCGGGCCGCCGGCCTCAGACGCGGGGCTTCTCCCGCATCTCGAAGCACTCGATGACGTCGCCCAGCTTGAGGTCGTTGTACCCCACGCCGATACCGCACTCGAAGCCCTCGCGGACCTCGGTCGCGTCGTCCTTGAAGCGGCGCAGCGACGACACCGTGAGGTTGTCGGCGACCACGACGCCGTCGCGGACGAGGCGGGCCTTGGCGTTGCGCTGGATGACCCCGGAGGTGACCATCGAACCGGCGATGTTGCCGATCCGCGGCACCTTGAAGATCTCCCGGACCTCGGCCGTGCCGAGCTGGGCCTCCTCGAACTCCGGCTTGAGCATGCCCTTGAGGGCCGCCTCGATCTCCTCGATCGCCTGGTAGATGATCGAGTAGTACCGGATGTCGACGCCCTCGCGGTCGGCCAGCTCCTGCGCGTTGCGCTCGGGCCGCACGTTGAAGCCGATGATGACCGCGCCCTCGGACGCCAGCGCCAGGTTGACGTCGTCCTGCGTGATCGCGCCGACGCCGCGGCGGATGATCCGCAGGTTGACCTCGTCGCCCACGTCGATCTTGAGGAGGGAGTCCTCCAGCGCCTCGACGGAACCGGACACGTCGCCCTTGAGGATGAGCAGCAGCTCCTGCCGCTCGCCCCGCTCCAGGTCGCGGAAGAGCTCCTCCAGGGAGCTGCTCTTGCGGCTGCGGAGCAGTTCGGCGTTGCGCTTGCGCGCGATCCGCTTGTCGGCGATCTGCCGGGCGACGCGGTCGTCGTCGACGACCAGGAAGTTGTCGCCCGCGCTGGGCACGGCCGCGAGGCCGAGCACCATCACCGGGCGGGACGGGCCCGCCTCCTCGACGTTGTTGCCGTTCTCGTCGAGCATCGCCCGGACGCGGCCGTTGGCCACGCCGCAGACGATCGAGTCGCCGACCCGGAGCGTGCCGCGCTGCACCAGCACGGTCGCCACGGCGCCCCGGCCCTTGTCCAGGTGGGCCTCGATGGCCGAGCCCTGGGCGGGCATGTCGGGGTTGGCCTTCAGGTCGAGCTCGGCGTCGGCGGTCAGGATGATCGCCTCCAGCAGCCCGTCGATGTTCGTGCCCTGCTTGGCGGACACGTCGACGAACTGCGTCTGCCCGCCGAACTCCTCGGCGACCAGGCCGTACTCGGTCAGCTGCGCGCGCACCCGGTTCGGGTCCGCGCCCTCGACGTCGATCTTGTTGACCGCGACGACGATCGGGACCCCCGCCGCGGTGGCGTGGTCGATCGCCTCGGTGGTCTGCGGCTTGACGCCGTCGTCGGCGGCGACCACCAGCACCACCAGGTCGGTGGTGTCGGCGCCGCGGGCGCGCATGGCGGTGAACGCCTCGTGGCCCGGGGTGTCGATGAAGGTGATCTTGCGGTCCTCGCCGTCGACCTCGGTCTCGACCTGGTAGGCGCCGATGTGCTGGGTGATGCCGCCGGCCTCGCCCGCCTGCACGTTGGCGTGCCGGATGGCGTCCAGCAGCTTGGTCTTGCCGTGGTCGACGTGGCCCATGACGGTGACCACCGGCGGGCGCGGCTGGAGGTTCTCCTCGCCGCCCTCGTCCTCGCCGTACTCGATGTCGAACGACTCGAGCAGCGCGCGGTCCTCGTCCTCGGGGCTGACGACCTGGACGTCGAAGTCCAGCTCGATGCCGAGCTCGATGAGGTCGTCGGGGTCCACCGACTGGGTCGCGGTGAGCATCTTGCCGCGATGCATCATGATCGCGACGAGCGACGCCGGGTTGGCGCCGATCTTCTCCGCGAAGTCGGTCAGCGACGCGCCCTGCGGCAGCCGGATGGTCTTGCCGTTGCCGCGCGGAGCCGTGACGCCGCCGGCGACGGGCGCCTGCATGTTCTCGAACTCCTGGCGGCGCGCCCGCTTCGACTTGCGCCCGCGTGCGGGACGCCCGCCGGGACGACCGAAGGCGCCCTGCGTGCCGCCGCGGCCGCGGCCGCCGCCACCGGGACGGGGGCCGAAGCCGCCGCCCGGACGACCGCCGCCGCCCGCGCGGGGACCGCCGAAGCCGCCGCCGGGACGGCCTCGCCGCGGG
>NZ_JBEORG010000082.1:0-9108 GCF_040302145.1 Spirillospora sp. NPDC127506
TGTTCGCCGCGGCGGGGGCGCCGGCGGCGCTCGCGGCCCGCACGGCCGCCCGGCTCGGCCCGGACGCCGCCGACCGGCTGCGCGCCGACCCGTGGCGGCTGCTGCGCGTCCCCGGGGTCCGGCCGGCGCAGGCCGACCATTTCGCGCGCGCCGTGCTCGGGCCGGACGCCGGGCCCGGCGACGTGCGGCGCGGGCGGGCCCTGGTGCTGTACCTGCTGACCGAGGCGGCGCGCGGCGGGCACACCGTCACGCCCGCCGCCGAGGTGCTGTCGGCGCTGGAGCGCGCCCGCGTCCCCGACCCCCGCGCCGCCGTCGAGGCGGGGCTGGACGAGGCCGAGGTCCTGTCCCTCACCGAGGAGCCCGAGTTCGGCGAGGAGCCGTTCGGCGGGGATCCGTCCGGCGGGGACGCCGAGCCCGAGGAGCCGGAGGAGATGCTCGGCGCGGCCCGGTGGGCGCTCGCCGAGGAGGCCGCCGCCGAGGCGTTCCGGAGGCTCACGCTGACCGCCGCGCCGCTGCTGGACGACGCGGCCGTCAAGGGCCTGCGCGAGGGGCTGCCCGAGGACCGGTCGCTCGCGCTCACCGCCGCGCTCCGCACCGGGGTGAGCATCCTGCGCGGAGCGCCGGACGACCTCGCGGACGCCGCCCTGGGCATCGCCGGCGCCGCCGCGGGCCGGGGCCTGCGGGCCGCGGTCGCCGCGCCGACCGACCGCGCCGCCGCCGGCCTGGCCGCCCCCGAGGGCGTCGCGGTCACCAGCCTGCACCGGCTGCTGGAGCCCCTGGACGGCCCGGCCGCCGCGCCCGGCGCCGTCGTCTACGGGCGCGGGGAGCGGAACCCGTTCGACCTCGACCTGCTCATCGTGACCGACGCCGCGGCGCTGGACGTCGAGCTGTGCGCGGTGCTGGCCGAGGCGTGCCCCGACGGCGCGCACCTGGTGCTGTGCGCCGAGCCTGCCGCCGCGCCGCCCGCGGGGCCCGGACGGCCCCTGCTCGACCTGGAGGCGTCCGAGACCGTCCCGGTGGTGGAGCTGGACGCCGCGCCGGCGTCCTCCCCGCTCGCCGCGCTCGCGGCGGCGGTGCGCGGCGGCGCCCTGCCCGCCGTGGACGCGCCGGGCCGGGAGGTCGTCATCGTGCCCGCCGCCGACCCCGGCGAGGCGGTGCACCGGGCGGTCCAGCTCGTCACCGACTCGATCCCCCGCGCGCTCGGCATCCCGGTCGAGGACGTCCAGGTCGTCGCGCCCGCCGCCGGCGGCCCGGCGGGCGCCGGCGCGCTCAACGCGGCGCTGAAGGCCCGGCTGAACCCCGGGCCCGGCGCGTTCGGCGGGATGGACCCCGGCGACCGGGTGGTCGTCGCCGCGCCGCTCCCCCAGGCGGCGGTCGGCGAGACCGGCGTGGTGGCGGGCGGCGGCCCGCACGGCCTCGACGTCGACTTCCCCGCCGGCCGGGCCGTGGTCGCGCCGGCGGACGCGGCCCGGCTGCGGCACGGCTGGGCGGTCCCGGTCGCGCGGGCGCGCGGGACGCGCCGGCCCGCGGTCGTCGCGGTCATGACCCCCGAGGGGCTGTCGCGGCCGCTGGTGGCCACCGCGTTCGGGCTGGCGCTCCGGCACCTGTCGGTCGTGCAGGCGGCCGGTCCGGCGCTGGTCAGGGCCGTGCGCGAGGAGGGGGCGCCGCCGCGGCGCACCCGGCTCGCGGCCCTGGTCGTCCAGTGAGGCGGCGGCGAGGTAAAGAAACCCCCGTGTCGCGGTTTACGGACGGCCCCGTATGGGACACGATGTCAACAAGGGTCAGGCACTGACGGGGTCCCGTCACGGCATCGGGCGGAGGGCGGCATGCGCCAGCGGATCAGGCGGATCGGATCGGCGTCGGCGGCGGTCTCGGCGGGCGCGCTCGTCCTGGTCCTCGCGGCCCCGGCGTCCGGCGCCGCGGCGGAGGAGTGCAAGAAGGGCGTCGACCCCGAGACCACGATCGAGAACTGGAAGTGCAACCTCGGCAACCTGCGCGAGGCGCTCACCCCGAAGAGCCCCACGCCGACGCCCACGCCGACCCCGAAGCCCACGCCGAAGAAGACCAGCCAGAACACGACGAAGAAGACCACGAAGAAGGCGCCCGCGGCGCCGGCGAAGGCGACCCGCAAGCCCGCCGCGGCGCCGAGCGGCGGCGGGGCCGCGGCCCCGTCCGGGCCCGCCCCGATGACCGACGCGAAGGGCCTCAAGCCCTACTCCGGCGAAGCGCCGTCCGCCGCCCCGGGGCTGCCCGGCGTCCTGCCCACCCCGGAGATCGCCGCCGACCCGAACGCCTACCGGGACGCCGCCGGCGGGACCGCCGCGATGCCGCAGACGCGCCTCATCTCGCCCGTCGCCGCCGGCGGGCGCGACGACCGGCAGCTGCTGCTCGTCGCCGCCGCGGCGGGCGCCGCCGGAGCCGTCGGCGCCCTCAACCTCAGCGTCGCCGGCCGCGCCCTGCGCCGCCGCAGGGCGGCCCGCTAGCCCGGGAACGCCGGGCCGGGAACGCCGGGCCGGGAACGCCGGGCCGGGGGCGCGCCGGACCCGCCGCCGGCCGGCGGGCTCTGCGGCCGGTGCGCGGCCGGCAGGCGGCTAGTACGCGGCGCCGATGGCGTGGAGGCCGCCGTCGACGTGGACGATCTCCCCCGTCGTCGCGGGGAACCAGTCCGACAGCAGCGCCGCGCACGCGCGCGCGGTCGGCTCGCTGTCCTTGATGTCCCAGCCGAGCGGGGCCGCCTTCGGCCACATGTCCGTCATGCCCTCGAAGCCGGGGATGCTCTTGGCCGCCATCGTGGCCAGCGGCCCCGCCGCGACCAGGTTGACGCGGATGCCCTGCGGGCCGAGGTACTTGGCCAGGTAGCGGGCGCACGACTCCAGGCCGGCCTTCGCCACGCCCATCCAGTCGTACACCGGCCACGCCTTGGTGGCGTCGAAGTCCAGGCCGACGACCGAGCCGCCGTCCTTCATCAGCGGCAGGCACGCCATCGTCAGCGACTTCAGCGAGTACGCGGACGCGTGCACGGCGGTCGCCACGTCGTCCCACGGCGTCTCGAGGAAGTTGCCGCCGAGCGCAGTCTGCGGCGCGAACCCGATCGCGTGGACGACGCCGTCGAGGTGGTCGAAGCCGTGCTCGCGCAGGTTCCCGGCGAGCGCGTCCAGCTGCCCGGTGTTCATCACGTCCAGCTCGATCACCGGCGGCGGGTCGTCCGGGCCGGACGGCAGCCGCTTCGCGGTCCGCGCGGTGAGCGTCGGGCGCGGGTAGGCGGTCAGGACGACCTCGGCGCCCTGCTCCTGCGCGATCCGCGCGACGTGGAAGCCGATGGAGGCGTCGGTGAGGACGCCGGTCACCAGGATGCGCTTGCCTTCGAGGATTCCCATGATCAGTGCCCCATTCCCAGTCCGCCGTCGACCGGGATCACGGCCCCGGTGATGTAGGCGGCGTCCTCGCCGGCCACGAACCGCACCGCCTTCGCGATCTCCTCCGGCCGCGCGATCCGCCCCAGCGGGACCGCCGAGGTGATGGCCTTCCGCTGGTCCTCGCTGAGGACCGCCGTCATGTCGGTGTCGACGAACCCCGGCGCCACCACGTTCACCGTGATGTTGCGGGAGCCGAGCTCCCGGGCCAGGGACCGGGCGAACCCCACCATGCCCGCCTTGGACGCGGCGTAGTTGGACTGCCCCGGCGAGCCCATCAGCCCCACGACCGACGACACCAGCACGATCCGGCCGGCGCGCTTGCGCATCATGCTCTTCACGGCGCGCTTGGCGACCCGGAACGAGCCGGTCAGGTTGGTGTCGAGCACCGAGGTGAACGACTCCTCGCTCATGATCGCCAGCAGCGTGTCCTTGGTGATCCCCGCGTTGGCGACCACCACCTCGACCGGGCCCTGCTCGGCCTCGACCTTGCTGAACGCGGCGTCGACGTCCTCGGCGTCCGTGACGTCGCAGCGGACGCCGAACAGCCCCTCGGGCGGCTCGCCCGACCGGTAGGTGACGGCGACCGCGTCGCCCGCCGCGGACAGCTCGCGGGCGATGGCCAGGCCGATGCCCCGGTTACCGCCGGTCACGAGGACAGAGCGACTCATCACGGACCCTCTCGTCTGCTTGTCGTGCTGATGGGTTTTGCGCACTCGGGTGACTGCGCCACGACACTAGCGGCCCGCGCCGCGCCCTGCGGATGTGCCGAACCGACAAGATCCGCCGACCCCGGTTTGTTCTCGATCGCCCGCGGGGCCTGCGGGTAGGTTGCTGAGGGTGCATGACATCGATCCCGCCTTCACCGCGCTGCCGCTTCGCGCGCTGGCCGACGCGGCCCTCACCCGGGCCCGGGAGCTGGGCGCCGAGCACGCCGACTTCCGCCTGGAGCGCATCCGCAGCCAGACGCTCCGGCTGCACGACGCCGCCCTGGAGACCGCACTGGACGCCGACGACGTCGGCCTGTCGGTCCGGGTCGTCAAGGACGGCACCTGGGGCTTCGCCGCCGGCATCGACCTGACGCCCGGCGGGGCCGCGCGGGTCGCCGCGCAGGCCGTCGAGGTCGCCGCGGTCGCCCGGCCCGTCAACCGCGAGCCCATCGAGCTGGCCCCCGAACCCGTCCACGGCGAGCGGACGTGGGTGTCGGCGTACGAGACCGACCCGTTCGACGTGCCGACCGGCGAGAAGATCGCGCTGCTGGCCGGGTGGAGCCGCCGGCTGCTCGGCGACGACCGCGTCGACCACGTGGACGCGACGCTGCTGCAGGTCAAGGAGAACAAGTTCTTCGCCGACCTCGCCGGGACCGTCACCACCCAGCAGCGCGTCCGGCTGCACCCGGTCGTCAACGCCGTCGGCATCGCCGGCGGCCTGTTCGACACCATGCGCACGCTCGCGCCGCCCGCCGGGTACGGGTGGGAGTGGCTGTCCGGCGACCACTGGGACTGGGACGGCGAGCTCGCCCGCATCCCCGAGCTGCTCGCCGAGAAGCTCGCCGCGCCGTCGGTCGAGCCCGGCGAGTACGACGTCGTCGTCGACCCGTCCAACCTGTGGCTGACCATCCACGAGTCGATCGGGCACGCCACCGAGCTGGACCGGGCGCTCGGCTACGAGGCCGCCTACGCCGGCACCTCGTTCGCCACCCCCGACAAGCTCGGCACCATGCAGTACGGCTCCAAGGCCATGAACGTCACCGGGGACCGCACCACCGAGCACGGCCTCGCCACCATCGGCTACGACGACGAGGGCGTGCAGACCCAGTCGTTCGACATCGTCACCGAGGGCCTGTTCACCGGGTACCAGACCGACCGGCGCATCGCCCGCCTCACCGGCGCCGACCGCTCCAACGGGTGCGCGTTCGCCGACGCGGCGTCCAGCATGCCGATCCAGCGGATGGCGAACGTCTCGCTCCGGCCCGCCGAGGGCGGCCCGTCCACCGAGGAGCTGATCTCCGGCGTCGACCGCGGCATCTACATCGTCGGCGACAAGAGCTGGTCGATCGACATGCAGCGGTACAACTTCCAGTTCACCGGGCAGCGCTTCTACAAGATCGAGAACGGGCGGCTGGCCGGGCAGCTGCGCGACGTCGCCTACCAGGCCACCACCACCGACTTCTGGAACTCGATGGAGGCCGTCGGCGGCCCGCAGACCTACGTGCTGGGCGGCGCGTTCAACTGCGGCAAGGGCCAGCCGGGGCAGGTCGCGCCGGTCAGCCACGGCTGCCCGTCGGCGCTGTTCCGCGGCGTCAACATCCTCAACACGCTGAAGGAGGCGGGCCAGTGAGCGGGATCCGGCCGCAGGAGGCCGTCGAGCGGGCCCTGGCGCTGTCGCGGGCGGACGACTGCATCGTCATCGCCGACGAGGCGAGCACCGCGAACCTGCGGTGGGCGGGCAACACCCTCACCACCAACGGGGTGACCCGCTCCAGCCGCCTCACCGTCATCGCGCTGCGCGGCACCGGCGACGGCGTCGCGGCGGGCGTGGTGTCGCGGTCGGCGGTCGGCGCCGACGGCATCGAGGACCTGGTGCGCGCCGCCGAGGCCGACGCCGCCGGCAACGACCCCGCCGAGGACGCCCGGCCGCTCGTCACCGACGCCCCGGCCGAGGCGTCGCGCGGGTGGGACGACGAGCCGGCCGAGACCGGCATCGGCGTGTTCGAGGGCCTCGCACCCGCGCTCGGCGAGGCGTTCGCCGCCGCGCAGGCCGGCGACCGGCGCCTGTACGGGTTCGCCAACCACGTCCTGACCTCGACGTTCCTCGGCACCTCGGCGGGGCTGCGGCTGCGGCACGACCAGCCGACCGGGCTGCTGGAGCTGAACGCCAAGGGCGCCGGCGGCTCGGCCTGGACCGGCGTCGGCACGCCCGACTTCGCCGACGTGGACGTCCCCGCCCTCACCGGCGACCTCGCGCGGCGGCTGGAATGGGGCGAGCGGCGCGTCGACCTGCCGGCCGGGCGGTACGAGACGATCCTGCCGCCCTCCGCCGTCGCCGACCTGATGATCTACCTGTACTGGTCGGCGGGCGCGCAGGACGCCCACGACGGCCGCACCGTGTTCAGCGCGCCCGGCGGCGGCACCCGCGTCGGGGAGCGGCTCGCGGCGCTGCCCGTCACGCTGTCCAGCGACCCCGCCGCGGCCGGGATGGAGTGCGCCCCGTTCGTCATCGCGCACGCCTCGGGCCGCGAGTCGTCGGTGTTCGACAACGGCCTCCCGCTCGCCGCCACCGACTGGATCAGGGACGGGGAGCTCGCGGCCCTCACCCAGACCCGGCACTCGGCGGACCTGACCGGGCTGCCCGTCACCCCGGCCATCGACAACCTGGCGCTCACCGGGCCCGGCGGCGGCGCCACGCTGGAGGAGATGGTCGCCCGCACCGAGCGCGGGCTGCTGCTGACGTGCCTGTGGTACATCCGGGAGGTCGACCCGCAGAGCCTGCTGCTGACCGGCCTCACCCGCGACGGCGTCTACCTCGTCGAGGACGGCGAGGTCGTCGGGGCGGTGAACAACTTCCGGTTCAACGAGAGCCCCGTCGACCTGCTGTCGCGGCTCGCCGAGGTCGGGCGGACCGGGCCGACGCTGCCGCGGGAGTGGTCGGACTACTTCACCCGCGCCGCGATGCCGCCGATCCGGATCGGCGACTTCAACATGTCGACGGTGTCGCAGGCGTCCTGACACGGGGGGGCGGTCACCGCCGCGGCGGGATCGCCCCCCGCCCGCCTTCCCTCACACCAGCCCCTCACATCAGACGTCCTCTAGGCGGAAGCCGACCTTCATCGTCACCTGGATGTGGGCCACCTCCCCGTCCTCGATCTGGCCGCGGACCTCGGTCACCTCGAACCAGTCCAGGTGGCGGAGGGTCTGCGAGGCGCGCCTGACCCCGTTGCGGATCGCGGACTCCACGGACTCCGGGGAGGTCCCCACGATCTCGGTCACCCGGTACGTGCGATCGGTCATCTCGTTCCTCCGGTGCGAAGTTCTTACCTTCACTGCGATTTGACCCGTACTGCCGTCGCAGGTCCGACCCCATGGGCTTACCGTGGAAAGGTGAAGGTCAATCCCCGCCACCGCCGGGAGCCGGACGTCTACACCGTCACCGACGCTCCCCGTCCCATGTCGGAGGACATCGGCTACCGGCAGAGGCGGTACCTGATCTCCATGGGCATCCGGACGCTGTGCTTCGTCGGGGCGGTCGTGGCCGCGGTCGCCGGCGCGCCGTGGTGGCTCGCGGTGCTCATGGTGGTGGGCGCCGCGCTGCTCCCCTACGTCGCGGTGATCTTCGCCAACGGCGGCCGGGAGCCGACCGCGTCGGCGGTCTTCGACGACCGGACGGGGCCGGAGCACGGCGGACCCCGCCTGGAGTCGGGACAGAAGCCCGATTCCGGACAGCGACCGGAAATCGGGTCGTGACATTCTCTTGACTAACCGCGGGGGGTTTCGGTGTACGATTTGTACCGGCGCTCTGGTCCCCCGTCGGAGCGCCCGTGCCGGTGTTCCGGGCCCCCGTCGGAACACCGATGATGCGGCGCCGGGTGGATTGCCCCCGTATCCACCCGGCGCCGCTTTTTCACTGTCCGGGCTCCTTCCCGGGCCTTCCCCGGCGCGCCGCAGAGGCCACGCTGACCCTTCCTTGACGCCCGCCCCGGGCACCGCACATCCCGGCCGGGACGGCAAGGGCCGGCGCTGGCCTGCTCCGGCCACCATCCGAAACCCGCCCGAGCCGGACCCCCGCGCGCGGATCCGCCGCGCGGCGGGGCGTTCCGGGCCGCGCGCCCCCCGCCGGCGCGGCGGGCCGGCGACCGATCCGTTCCGGCCCGCGCTGCGTACTGCTGAGCGGCGACGACACCATCGGCGCGCCGAGGGGAGGACCCGTGGATCCGGGATTCCGGCTGGACGGCCGCTACCGCATGGAACGCCGCGTCGGCCGGCGCGGCGCCGCGGAGGTGTGGCGCGCCCGCGACGAGCTGCTCGCCCGCCGCGTCGCGGTGGCGCTCGCCGGCGTCGGGCGCTCCGCCGGAGCGCCGCGGCGCAGGCTGCGGGACGCCGCCCGCGCCGCCGCCGCGCTCGCCCACCCCAACATCGTCACCACCTACGACTACGGGGAGGCCGACGGTCCCGGCGGGGATCCCCTGGTCTACGTGGTGACCGAGTACCTCACCGGGGAGCCGCTGGCCGCCCGGCTGGAACGCGGGCTGCCGTGCGCCCAGGAGGCCGCTGCCGTGTGCGCGCAGGTCGCGGACGCGCTGGCCGCCGTCCACACCTGCGGCGTCGTCCACGGCGATCTGAGCCCCGCCCAGGTGTTCCTCACCGAGGACGGCGTGAAGCTCCTCGGGCTCGGCGTCACCGGAGCCGCGGACCGTGCCCGGGACGAGGCCGCCGGCGAGACGCGCGGCGACGCCGGGGACGAGGCGGGCGGCGAGACGGGTGACGGGGCCGAGGACGGGGCCGGGGACGAGGCCGGGGCCGGGGACCGGGACGACGAGGCCGGGAAGGCCGCGGACGTGTTCGCGTTCGGCGAGCTCCTCGCCGCGTGCCTGCCGCCCCCGGGCGCGCCGCCCGACGCGCCGCCCGGCGGTGCCGCCGTACTCGTCGATGACGATCGCCACGTGCGTCTGCCGGGCCTGCATCTCCCGCAGCAGCTC
>NZ_JBEORG010000083.1:0-8000 GCF_040302145.1 Spirillospora sp. NPDC127506
GTCAACCTGTCGAAGGGGTCGGAGCTGCCCTGGTCCGCCGCGGCCTGCCCGCGTCCACCGGCCGGACCTCGGGAGGGCCCGGGTGGACGCGCGCGTTGACCGGCGGGTGACCGAAACGAGAAGACCTGTTTAGAGAGATCGGTGTGGGTACACCGGGGTGCGTGCCAAACCCCCAGAGCAAACCCCCGATCGAGGAGATGAGACGACTGGGCCGATCGCCCAGCAGACTTCGGGCAGCAATTACGTCCAGCGCGGCGGAACAGGCAGCAGCCTCGCCGACGTCGTCGACCTGATCCTGGAAAAGGGCCTGGTCATCGACCTGTACGCGCGTGTGTCACTGGTCGGGATCGAGATCCTCACGGTCGATGTGCGGATCGTGGTCGCCAGCGTCGACACCTACCTGCGGTTCGCCGAGGCCGTGAACCGTCTCGACATCGCCCACGACGGCACCTCGCAGGGCCTGCCGCAGTTCGTGGAGGGCATGCAGGAGTCGGGCGCCAAGAAGAAGACGCGCGGCGCGCTGGAGGGCGCGGGCGAGCGGCTGAAGGAGACCTTCGGCGGCGGCGACTCCGACGACGACGAGGAGGAGAAGCAGCCCGCGCGGCGCCGCTCGTCCCGCAAGAAGGAGGACGAGGAAGAATGAGCACGCCGCAACCCCCCGGCGGCCAGGGGACGCAGGAGCGGGTCCCGCAGTACGTGTACGGCGTGACCCGCGCGGACGCCGAGCTGCCCGCCGATGTGAGCGGGCTGGACGACCGCCCGGTGGCGCTGGTGCGCGACGGCGGCGTGTGCGCCGCGATCGTCAGCGACCTGCCCACCGGCCGGGCGCTGGGCGAGCGCGCCGACCTGGTGGCGCACCAGCGGGTGCTGAACGCGCTGGTGGACGCCGGTACCGTGGTGCTGCCGTTCCGGTTCGGCGCGGCGCTGGCCGACCGCGACGCCGTGGAGAAGGAGCTGCTGGCCGGCAACTCCGACCGCCTCGGGCAGGTCCTGGACCAGCTGGAGGGCAGGGTCGAGCTGCGGCTGAAGGCCACCTACGTCCAGGACGAGGTGCTGGGCGAGATCATGGCGGCCGAGCCGGAGATCGCCGAGCTGTCGCAGCGGCTGCGGGAGGTCCCCCCGGACGCCGCCGACGCCGTCTACTACGACCGCATCCGGCTGGGCGAGCTGATCGCGCAGGCGATGGAGCGGCGCCGCGAGCGCGACGGGCAGGTCCTGCTGGACGGCGCGGCCCCGGCGGCGGAGGCGTTCGTGCGCAAGACGCCCGCGCGGGAGGAGGACGTCCTGGACGCCTCGTTCCTGGTGCCCGCCGACCGCCGCGCGCAGTTCGAGGAGGCCGTGGAGAAGCTCGGCGAGACCCACGCCGACCGGATCCGGGTCCGGCTGGTCGGGCCGCTGCCGCCCTACGACTTCGTCCCGGAGCAGTGAGGGCGATGGGACTGTTCAGCGGCCTGGTCACGCTGCCGCTCGCGCCCGTCAAGGGCGTGGTGTGGCTGGCCGAGACCCTCACCGAGCAGGCCGAGGCGCAGCTGTACGACCCGGGGCGGATCGCCGCGGAGATGCAGCAGATCGCCGACGAGGCCGCCGCCGGTGAGATCACCGAGGACGAGGCCGCGGCCCGCGAGGAGGAGCTGATCCGCCGGTTGAACGAGGGCCGCGCCCGCGGCTACCGGCCGGGCGGATAGCGGGAGGCCAGTGATGATGTCCGCGTCCGAGGCCGCCAAACGGGCGGTCGAGCACGTCACCGCGATGACCGGCCGCAGCGCCGAGTGCGTGGTGGGGATCGAGCGGGCCGGCGAGGACGGCTGGCGCGTCGCGGTGGAGGTGGTGGAGACCCGCCGCATCCCCGACTCCGCCGACATCCTCGCCTGCTACGACACCGAGGTGGACGCCGACGGGGAGCTGGTCGGCTACCGCCGCGCCCGCCGCTATCCCCGCGGACGAGTGGAGAGGGACTGAGACGCAGTGAGCGAGATCTCCTGGACCGGGCAGCGGTCCCCGGCGCGGTCGATGGCCGGTGAGCGGACCTCGGCGAACCTGGCGGACCTGCTGGAGCGCATCCTCGACAAGGGGATCGTGATCGTCGGGGACATCCGGGTGAACCTGCTCGACATCGAGCTGCTGACCATCAAGCTGCGGCTGCTGGTCGCGTCGGTGGACCGGGCCAGGGAGATGGGCATCGACTGGTGGGAGCACGACCCGTCGCTGTCGTCCAAGGCGCGGCAGGACGAGACCGAGGCCGGGCAGGCCGACCGCGAGCTGCTGGAGGAGAACCGGCGGCTGCGCGAGCGCCTCGCCGCCCTGGAGGCCGGCTCGGCCGGTGAGAACGGGGCCGGCGGGAACGGGGCGGCCCGCCCGGCGCGGGGGAAGGAGTCCACATCATGACCGGCGCCCCTACACCTGGCGCCCCGGCACCCGGCGCCCCGGCCGGTGACGCGGCAGGCGACACCGCGGGCGACACCGCCGGCGGCGCGGCCGGTCACCGGGACGGCACCGCCGTCTACCTGTACGGGGTGGCGCGCGGCCTGGACCCGGCCGCGCTCGGCGGCGCCGCCGGCGTCGCCGGCGCGCCCGTGCGCGGCGTGGTCGAGGGCGGGCTGACCGCGCTGGTCAGCACCGTCGCGCTCGCCGAGTACGGGGAGGCGGCACTGCGCGCCAACCTGGAGGACCTGGCGTGGCTGGAGGCCACCGCCCGCGCCCACCACGACGTGGTGGACCGGGCCGCGCACGCCGCACCGACCGCGCCGGTGCGGATCGCCACGATCTACCGCGACGACGCGCGCGTCGCCGAGGTGCTGGCGGCGCAGGGCCCGCGGTTCACCGAGATCCTCGACCTCATCTCCGGCCGGTCGGAGTGGGGCGTGAAGGCCTACGCCTCCGCCGAGGCCATGCGCGGCGACGCCCCGCCCGCCGCGTCCCCCGGAACTTCCGCCGATGCTCCCGCCGGCGCATCCGCCGGTGCCGGCGGCACCGATCCCGGTGGGGGGCTCGCGCCCAGGGCCGAGCCCCTCACCGGCCCCAACCCCGGCCCCAACCCCGGCCCCGACCCCGGCCCCGACCCCGGCCCCAATCCCGGCCCCGGCCCGGACCCCGAGCCCGGTGTTTCGGGCGGCGTTTCGGGCGGCGGCGTGGGGACGGCGTACCTGCGGCGCCGGCAGGAGGAGCGCCGCCGCCGCGCCGACGCGGGACGGCGCGTGGCCGGGCAGGCCGACGCCGTGCACGCCGAGCTCGCCGACCACGCCGTGGCGTCCCGCCACCACCCGCCGCAGGACCCGCGCCTGTCGGGCCGGCCGGGCGCGCAGATCCTCAACACCGCCTACCTGCTGGACGAGGAGCAGGTCCCCGGCTTCCTGGCGGTGGCGCGGGCGGCGGGGGAGCGGCTGCCGGGCATCGAGGTGGAGGTGACCGGGCCGTGGCCGCCGTACTCCTTCATCGACACCGCGGGCGCCGCGCCCGCGCGCGTGCCGGGCGACCTGTGACGGGGGACGCGTGACGGCCGTCCTGGACCACGGCGGCGACGCCCCGATGGAGCGGATCGCGCTGGTCGACCTGCTCGACCGGCTGCTGGCGGGCGGCGTCGTCATCGCCGGCGACCTGGTGATCTCCATCGCCGGGGTGGACCTGGTGCAGGTGTCGCTGCGGGCGCTGATCACCACCGTCCGCGACGAGCTGCTGCCCGAGGAGGAGCGACCATGGACCGGCACGACCACCACCCCGGCGGGCACGACCCCCGCGCGTCCCGCGACCGGCGGCCGGTGACCGGGGAGGTGTCGGTGCGCGACCCCGCCGCCGGCGACCCGTTCACCCGCGACGTCCTCGCCGGCCGCGCCCCGGACGCGCCGGTGCGGGCGGCGCCCGCCCGCGAGCGGGACCTGCGCGAACGCTCGTCCCGGACGATGCAGCGGCTGCGGTCCGACCCCGAGACGGTCGAGCGGGACCTGGTCAAGCTCGTCCTGACGCTGGTCGAGCTGATCCGCCAGCTGATGGAGCGGCAGGCGCTGCGCCGCGCCGAGGGCGGCGACCTGACCGACGTGCAGATCGAGGACCTGGGGCTGGCGCTGATGCGGCTGGAGGAGGCGATGACCCGCCTCAAGGACCACTTCGGCCTCGACGACCACGACCTCAACCTCGATCTCGGCCCGCTCGGCCCGCTCGGCCCGCTCCTGCCCGAGGACTGACCCGCCCCGCCCCCGGCCCCTTCCCCCTTCATCCGGGGTTGACGGCGGTCGCCTTGAAGAAGGTGTAGTGGAACGTCCCGTCCGGCCCGGCGGCGCGCAGCAGGTCGGCGACGCCGCGGTCCCAGTCGGCGGGCGTGGCCAGCCCCGCCGCGACCGCGTCGTCGCGGACCCCCTCCACCATCGCGGTGAAGGTGTCGCGGGTGAACGCCGCGGCCAGCCGCGGCCGGTCGCCGTCGGTGTACACGGTGCGGGGCCCGGCGTGGATCCGCTCGTATCCGGCGGCGGCCAGCAGCGGACGCAGCCGCCGCCCGATCAGCGCGTCGCCGCCCGCCGCGGCCTGCAGCGCCGTCAGGTGCGCGATCACGGCGCGGGCGTAGGGGCTGTCGGGGTGCAGGAACGCCGACCCGTGGTCGCCCTCGATCACCGTCACCGTCCCGCCGGGCCGCAGCACCCGCCGCAGCGCCGCCAGCGTCCCGGCCGGGTCCGGCAGGTGCTCCAGCACGAAGCACACGAACACGTGGTCGAACGCGCCGCCGCCGAACGGCAGGTCGTGCAGGTCGGCGCGGCACCAGGCGACGCGCGCGCCGGGAAGCTCGGCCGCCACCCGGGCGCGGGCCCGCGCCAGCGAGCCGGCCGACACGTCCACGGCGGTCAGGTGCGCGGCGGGGGAGCGGGCCGCCAGGTGCACCGTCTGCGCGCCGGTCCCGCAGCCGGCCTCCAGCACCCTGCTGCCCGCCGGATAGGACGTCCCGGCGTGCAGCAGATCGGCGAGCGCGTCGGCCTGGTCGCCGAGCCGCCGCGCCTCCCGCCCGGAGTACCCGTGCACGTAGCCGCCCGGCGCCGCCCCCGCGGGGCCGGGCGGGGCCTGGGTCGTCGTGGTCGTGGTCTGCATGGGATCACTTTGGGGTCCACAATGGTCCGGTGCACAGGTCCAATGGGAACGAACCCGGCCGGGCCAAACCCGGCGGGTCGGACTTCCTGCAGCTCGACCCGGCCGAGGCCCCGCGCGGCGGCCTGTCGGACTGGCTCGCGCGGCGCCTCCGCGACGCCATCGGCGACGGCCGCCTGCCCGTCGGCAGCCGCCTGCCGCCCACCCGCGTGCTGGCCGCCGAACTGGGGGTGTCGCGCGGCGTGGTCACCGAGGCCTACCAGCGGCTGGTCGACGACGGGCACATCGCCGGACGCGGCCGCGCCGGCACCGTGGTCGTCGCGGCGCCGCTGCCGCCCGCCCCCTCCCGGGACGCCCCGCACGCCAGCCCGCACGCCGGCCCGGCCTCCGCCGCGGTGTCGTCCGCGGCCTGGGCCGGCGCCCCGTTCCCCGGGGCGCCGTTCCCGCGCGAGCCGGGCGCCGACGTCTTCGACGCGCTGCGCGCCGCCCCCGCCCGCATCGACCTGACCCCGGGCGTGCCGGACCTGTCGGCGTTCCCGCGCGCGGCCTGGCAGCGCGCCGAGCGCACCGTCCTGCGGGACCTGCCCGCCGCCGACCTCGGCTACGGCGACCCCCGCGGCGTCCCCGCGCTGCGCGCCGCGGTCGCCGACTGGCTGGCCCGCTACCGCGGCGTCCGCGCCGACCCCGCCCAGATCGTGGTGGTCGCCGGCACCGCGCAGGCCCTCGGCGTGATCACCCGCGTGCTGGCCCGCACCGGCGTCGGCGCGATCGCGGTCGAGGACCCCGGCTCCCTCGGCGTCCGCCAGCACCTGCGGCACGGCGGGATGGACACCCCGCCCGTGCCCGTCGACGACGACGGGATCCGCGTCGACCTCCTGGCGGCCGGCGGCGCGCCCGCCGTGCTGCTCACCCCCGCCCACCAGTTCCCGACCGGCGCCGTGCTGGCCGGGCGCCGGCGCCGCGAGCTGATGCGCTGGGCGGCCGGCGGCGGCGTCGTCATCGAGGACGACTACGACGCCGAGCACCGCTACGACCGGCCGCCCGTCCCGGCGCTGCGGTCGATGCTCGCCGACCGCGTCTTCTACACCGGCAGCGTGTCCAAGCTGCTGGCCCCGGCGCTGCGGACCGGGTGGCTGCTGCCGCCGCCGGCGTTCATGGACGCGGTCGTCGCCGAGAAGCGCTTCGCCGACCTCGGCAACGCGGCCCTGCCGCAGCTGGTGCTGGCCGAGCTGATGGCCTCGGGCGAGATGGAGCGGACCCTGCGGCTGCTGCGGCACCGCCACCGCCGCCGCCGCGACGCCATGATCGGCGCGGTCGCCGCGCACCTGCCCGGCGCGGCCGTGCACGGCGCCGCCGCCGGCCTGCACCTCACCGTCACCCTCGCCCCGGGCACCGACGACGCCGCGCTGGCCGCCGCGGCCCTGGAGGAGGGCGTCAAGGTGCAGCCGCTGTCGTGGCACGCCCAGCGGCCCGGCCGCCCCGGCCTCGTCCTCGGCTACGCCGCCGCGACCGCGTCCGACATCGCCGAGGGCATCGCGGTCCTCGGCCGGACCCTGAAGCGCCTGAACGCCTGACACCGCGCCGCACACCGCGCCGCCGGCAGGGACCGGCGCCCGGACCGGCGGCGGGGGCGGCGGCGGGGGCGGTCACCGGGTGGCGAGGGCCGCGGCGTCCCACAGGTCCCGGTAGGCCCCCGGCACCGCCAGCAGCTCCTCGTGCCGGCCCCGCTGGACGACCCGGCCCCGGTCCATCACGACCACCTCGTCGGCGGCGCCCAGCGCGGCCAGCCGGTGCGTGACCAGCAGCAGCGTCCCGCCGCCGGGCGCCTCCAGCAGGTCCCGGGTCACCGCGTCCGCCGCCCGCGGGTCCAGCGCCTCGGCGGGCTCGTCCAGCACCAGCACCGGCGGATCGGCCAGCAGCGCCCGCGCCAGCAGCAGCCGCTGCCGCTGCCCGCCCGACAGGCCCCGCCCGCCCGCGCCCACCACCGTGTCCCACCCGTCCGGCAGCGCCCGCACCACCTCGGCGAACCGCGCCCGCCGCGCCGCCGCCCGCAGCTGCTCCTCGCTCGCGTCCGGCCGCGCCAGCAGCAGGTTCGCGCGGACCGTCCCGGCGAACACGTGCGCGTCCTGCGCCAGCCCCCGCACCGCCGCCCGCACGTCCCCGGGCGCGTACCGGGCCAGGGCGCGCCCGCCCAGCAGCACCGCGCCCGACGACGCGGCGACCTCGCCCGACACCGCCGCCAGCAGGGTGCTCTTGCCCGCGCCGCTCGCCCCGACGACCGCGACGCGGCGGCCCCTCCCGACCCGCAGGTCCACCCCGTCCAGCGCGACCCGGTCGCCGAAGGCGACGCGGACGCCCAGCAGCTCCACCTCCAGCGGCCCCCGCGGCAGCGGCACCGGGCGCGACACCGCCAGTTCCGGGGGAGCGGCCAGCACCGCGCCGACCCTCCGCAGCGCCGGCACCGCCTCGCGCAGCGGCTGCGCCGCCCCCGCCAGCGGCAGCACCGACTCCACCGCCACCAGCGCCGTCAGCGCCAGCACCGCCGCACCGACCTGGTCCACCCCGCCCCGCAGACCCGCCCACGCCACCGCCGCGACCGTGGCGCCCTGCACCGCGAACCCCGCCGCCGACACCAGCGCCGCCAGCCGCGCCGCGGACCGCTCCGCACGCTCCAGCCGCCCGGCGGCGTCACCGGCGCGGGCCGCGAACCGGTCCGCGGCGTTGAACACCGCCAGGTCCGCCGCGCCCTCCAGCACGTCCAGGGAGCGCACCGCCAGCTCCTCGCGCGCCGCGGCCGCCCGCGCCGCCGCGCGGCCGGCCCCGGCCGCCGCCAGCGCGACGATCACACTGGACCGACGTGACCTGGGCGTACTGTGGCAACGCGAATCCCGGAACCTGCCCGCGGCAGACCGGGACCTGCTCCGCGCCCGCTT
>NZ_JBEORG010000084.1:0-7235 GCF_040302145.1 Spirillospora sp. NPDC127506
ATGTACCGGTGATACCGCCCGCCCCCGATCCGGCGTGGGTGAATCACTCGATTGCGACCAGCGGCAACTGATCCAGACTACGAACAGGCCCTAGCCGGGTGAGATCTCTCCGCGGTGGCTTCGCGGGATGGGGCGGGCCTGTAGCAGGACGAAACCCGTAGGGCCCCAGGACCATTCGATGTCCACGGGTCGGCCGAGGACTTCTTCGGCCAGCAGGAGACTGTGGCGGATTCGCTCGATGCCGGTTGGCGGGAGTGCGACCGGGCCTGCGCAGGGACGGTCGACGACCGCGGCCGATGCCGGGTCGTAGGCGGCGAGCACGTGCTGGCGGGAAGGGCGTTCGGTGAGGACGCGGCCCGTGCGGTCCAGTTCCAGGTGGGCGGGGACCACACGGCCGTCGGTCAGCGGCCCGCACAGTCCGTTGATCGCCTCGATCACCAGCACGGACGCGTCCCCGGTGACGGGATGGGCCGAATAGGCGACACCCGACAGTCCGGCGGGGACCAGCGGTTGGACGCCGACGGCGATCGGCTCCGGTCCGGGTGGGCGTCCGATGCGGAGCCGGTGGGTCAGCGCGGTCGGGGAGAACGCGCTCGCCCAGACCTCCGCGACGGCGTCGCGCAGCCCCTCGCGTGCGACGCCGATGACGCTGCCGAGCTGCCCGGCGGCGCTGGAGTCCGGAGTGTCCTCCCAGCCGGCGGAGCTGCGCACCGCGAGCGGGCCGTCGGGGCACGCACGGGCCAGGGCCTCCGCGAAGCCGGGGGGCCAGGGCACGGCGCGGATCGCGTCGCGGGCCTGCGTGTGGGTCCGGCGCAGACCGGCGAGGTCGCAGGGCGGATCGCCGAGGCCCGGCAGGGTGGGGACCAGCGCCTCGAAGGCGGCGGCCGTGACGGCGACGCCGCCGGGGGTGGGCAGGCCGGCGTCGTGCATGCGGGCGAGCGTCGCCAGCTTGTTGCCGCAGCGCCGGGCGTCCGGGCAGAGCGGGATCACCCAGGGGTGCACGCCGGGTCTCCTCGCCTGGACAGCACCGTCACGGTGCCGGCGGCACCGTCGACCTCGATCTCGTCGCCGTCGCGGAGCACGCGGGTGGCCGTGCCGACGTCGCAGACGCAGGGGATGCCGTGCTCCCGGCTGACGGCGGCCGCGTGGGTGAGCATGCCGCCGACGTCGCAGACGCAGGCCGCGAGGAGACCGAAGACCGGTGTCCAGCTCGGCGAGGTCGCCTCGCACACGAGGACGTCGCCGGGACGCACGGTGGACAGCTGCTCCGGGGAGCGGATGACTCGCACCGGCCCCCGGGCGGTGCCCCGCGAGACCCCGAGGCCCCGCAGGACGGCGGACGGGCCGGACCCGCGCCCGCCCGCGAGGCCGGCGCAGAGGATCTGCGTCACGACCGGGTCCGTGCCGGGGGCCGCCGAGGCTCCGACCGAAGGCGGCAGTTCGCTCCGGCGCGCCTGCCACGCCCGGTGGTACGCGCGGCGGGCGGCGGCCGGCTCCGCCAGCTCCCCCCAGTCGGACGTCCCGCTGATAAGGCGGTCGACCTCCGCCGGGAACAGGAAGAGCACAGCGTCGGGGGCGGGAGCGCGCGTCGCGGCGGCCAGCGCGAGCGCCGCCCTGCGGACCGGCAGGTGCGCCCGCAGATCGATCACGAGGTTGTGCTCCTCGTTCCACCAGACGATGTTGGCGCGCAGCGCGTCCTCGATGAGCCGCTCGGCGGCGGCGCCGAGGCCCGGGGGCGGCGCGGCGTCCGGCATGGCGGGGGCAGGGGCCCCGCCCAGCACGAGAGGGCGCAGGAGGGCCAGGACCTGCTCCGGGTCCTCCTGCCAGGACGGGGCCGTCAGGTCGCCGACGGAGTCGGATCTGTCGCCGTGGGCCTCGACGAACGCCGTGAACGCGGCGAGCCAGGAGGCGGCGGCCGGGTCGCCGGCGAGCCGCGGCAGGATCGGCCCCGGCCCCGCCGAGAACGCGGGGGCCAGTCCCGCCTGCCGGGCCCGTTCGGCCAGGCCGCGCAGGGCCCGGTCGGCGGCGCGGACGCGGTTGTCCGCCGCCTGCAGGAGCGCCGTCAGCACGTGCGGGTCGACGCCCGCCTCCGCGAGTTCGCTCCGGATCAGCTCGTGGCAGGCCAGCAGCCGGTACATCACCGAGAAGTGCAGCCGCCAGGCGCGCGCGTGGGCGCGGCGGGCGCGGTCGAGATGGGCGCCGATGCCGTCCCGGCCGAGCCCGGAGAGGTCGGTGCGCCGGAGGGCGGCCAGCTCCGCCTCCAGTCCGGCGGCGGCCTCCCGCCACCGCCGCCGGAAGACCGCGGGGTAGCGGCGCACCTCGGCCAGCGCCCGGGCGCGTTCGGCGGGGTCCGGCTCGTCGCCCGGCACCGCGCCGATGTAGACGTGCGGTCCCACGTAGCGCACGCTCAGCCCCCGGCCGGATGTGAGCGGCAGGCCCGCGGCCGCCCGCTGCGCACCGTCGACGAGGTCGTCGACGAGCGCCGTGCCGAGGGGGACGACGCCGCGCGGGTAGTGGAAGTCCAGGTACCAGGCCCGGTCCAGGTCGCGCGCGGTCAACGGGGCCGGGCGGTCCGGTCCGGCCGGGCGCGGCGGCGCCGCCGGGTACCAGGGCTCCCCGCCGGCGGGTCCCGGGACGAAGGCCGGGTTCATGAGATGTTCGACCTGCTCACGGGCACGTCACCTCCGTGCGTGGCAGGCTAGTCGATCTGCATGACGACCGCTTTGGGCTCGGTGAAGAACTCGCGGCTGAACGAGCCGCCCTCGCGTCCGACGCCGGAGTCGCCCACGCCGCCGAACGGCGCCCGCAGGTCCCGGACGAAGAAGCAGTTGACCCACACGGTGCCGGCCCGCAGCCGCGCGGACACCCGGTGGGCGCGGTTCAGGTCCTCGGTGAACAGCATGGCGTTGAGCCCGTAGGGGGTGCCGTTGGCGAGGCCGACCCCCTCGTCCTCGGTGTCGAAGGGCGCGACCACGACGACGGGGCCGAAGATCTCCTGTGTGCAGTGCCGCGCGTCCGGCGGCAGGTCCACCGCGACCGTCGGCCGGACGAACCAGCCTTCTCCCAGGCCGCCGCAGAGGATCTTGCCGCCTTCCGCGGCCACCGTCTGCACGTAGCCGCGGACCTTGCGGTAGTGCTCCCGCGACGCGAGCGGGCCGATCTCGGTGGCCGGGTCGGCCGGGTCGCCGAGCACCATGCTCTCGGCCGCGGCGACGAACCTCGCCAGGAACTCCTCGTAGACCGGACGCTGGACGTACAGCCGGCTGCCCGCCAGGCACACCTGCCCCGCGTTGGTGAACACCGCCTTGATCGACCACTCGACTGCGTCGTCCAGGTCGGCGTCGGCGAACACGAGGTTGGCCCCCTTGCCGCCGAGTTCCAGGCTCACCGGCGTCAGGTTGGCGGCGGCGGCGCGGCTGATGGCGCGGCCGGTCCCGGTCTCGCCGGTGAAGGTGATCCGGTCGACGTCCGGGTGCTCGGTCAGCGCCTGTCCCACCGACTCGGGGCCGTATCCGTGGACGACGTTGAGCACGCCGGGCGGCATCCCCGCCTCGATCGCCAGCCGGGCCAGCAGCGTCGCGGAGACCGGGGTGTCCTCGGCGGGCTTGAGCACCACCGTGTTGCCCCAGGCCAGGGCCGGGGCGATCTTCCAGGTCGCGAGCATGAGCGGGAAGTTCCACGGCGCGATCGCCGCCACGACCCCGGCGGGTTCGAACCGCGTGTAGGCGTGGTGCCCGGTGTCCATCGGCAGCGCCTCGGCCGGGCTGAGCCGCGCGTGGTCGGCGAAGAAGCGCAGGTTGGCCGCCGCGCGGGCCACGTCGTTGTCGCGGCTCTGCGCGATCGGCTTGCCCATGTCGCGGGTGTCGGCGAGCGCGAGCGTTTCGGCGTTCCACTCGACCAGGTCGGCGAGCCGGTGCAGGACCGCGCCGCGCTCGGCGAACCCCATGCGCGGCCAGGGCCCGGTGTCGAACGCCGTCCGCGCCGCGCGCACCGCCAGGCCGGCGTCGGCCGCCGACCCGAGCGCGACCCGCGCCCACGGCTCGCGCCGGTACGGGTCGACGGTGGCGAAGTCGGCGCCGTCCGCGGAGCCGGTCTCCCGGCCGTCGATGACGTGCCCGTAGACGTCCATCGGGCGTTCCCTCCTACCTGCCTTGTCCCTGCTTGCCTTGTCCCTGATCGCCTTGTCCCTGATCGCCTTGTCCCTGATCGCCTTGTCCCTGATCGCCTTGTCCCTGATCGCCTTGTCCCTGATCGCCTTGTCCCTGATCGCCTGGTCCCTGCTCGCCTGGTCCCTGCCGCTCGGCGGCGCGCCGCTCGGCGATGGTCTGGTCGCCCGCCGCCCAGTGCTCGGCCGGCACCTCCCGGACGACGACGCGGATGGCGGCGCCGGGCGCGTCCAGGGCCCGGCGGACGGCCTCGTGCACCTCGTGGATCAGCGTCCGGATCCGCTCGGGCGGCCGTCCCTCGACGAGGGTGATGTCCACCAGCGGCATCTCAGCTCCCCCGGACGGTGACGGTCCCGAGGCCGGCGAAGCGCGCGGTGACGCGCGTGCCGGGCGCGAGCGGGACGGCGTCGGTCATGCCGCCGGTCAGCACGGTCCAGCCGGGTTCCAGCGCCCGGCCGCGCTCCGCCAGGACGTTCACGGCCAGCGCCAGCGCCTCGGCCGGATGCCCCAGGACGGCGGCGCCGGTGGCGCGGTCGGCGACCTCGCCGTCCACCTCCAGCAGGCATTCCTCCGCGGCGAGGTCGAGTTCCCGCGGGCGGCGGGCCAGTGCCCCGACGGTGTACCGCCCCGAGGACGCGTTGTCCGCGACGACGTCGGGCAGCGTGAAGCGGAAGTCGGTGTAGCGGCTGTCGATGACCTCCAGGCCGGCGTGCACCGAGGTGACCGCGGCCAGCGCCCGCCCGGCCGTCATCCCGGGCCCTTCCAACCGGTCGCCGAGCACGAAGACGATCTCCGGCTCGACCCGCGGATGGATCAGCTCGCCGAGCGGGACGGGCGCGCCATCCGGCAGCGCCATCGCGTCGGTGAGCCAGGCCGTCAGCGGGGCGTCGACGCCCATCCGGCGCTGCTTGGCCCGGGACGTCAGGCCCAGCTTCACGCCCGAGACCCGCTCGCCGGCCTCGCACTTGCGCCGCAGGATCTCGTCCTGGACGCGGTAGGCGGCGGCCAGATCCAGGTCCGGCCATTCGCCGGTGAGGGGCGCGCGGTCCCGCCGGTCCCGTTCGGCCGCCAGCAGTTCCGCCGCCGCGCGTCCGACCGTCCATGCGCTCATCGCCGGTTCCTCTCGTCCTCGTCCGCCGGGACGGCCGAGGCACGGCGTGACCGCGTCCGCGGCCGCCTTCACCGCTCGCACCGGCAGGCCGCCGCGTGCGCCGGCGGCCGTGCCCGGCCGGTAACGAGAACGCTAGGTACCGGACGGTCCCGTCCGGCGATCCGTTCCACGGTGCGGAACGCTCAGCGGCGCGTCACAGGCACAGCCGGCGGGACAGCCGGCGCGCGGCCGCTCCGGCCAGCCGGGCGTCCCGCTCCAGCACGGCGCCGACCTCGGACGTCGGCCCGACCAGGGAGATCGCGGCGCGGGCCACGCCGGTGCGGTCGCGCACCGGGGCGGCGACGGAGCTCAGCCCGAACTTGGCCTCGTCGTGGTTGACCGCGTACCCGGCGCGGCGGACGCCGGCGAGTTCCCGCTCGAAGTGCGCGGCGCTGCGGATCGAGGAGCTGGTGAGCCCGGTGAACCCGGCGGCGGTCCGGGCCCGCGCCACCAGCGGGTTGAACGCGGCGATGGCCTTGCCGGAGCTGGTGCAGTGGGCGGGCAGCCGCCGGCCGACGCCGGTGAAGAGCCGGGACACGCGCACCGTCTGCAGCCGCTCCAGGTACATGACTTCGCCCTGGTCGGGGATCGCGAGGTGGACGGCCCGGCCGGTGCGCTCCCGCAGCTCCTCCAGCAGCGGCAGCGCGGCCGCGTGCAGGTCCATCCGGCTGACCGCGAGCTGCCCCAGCTCGTAGAGGTGGAAGCCGAGCCGGTAGCAGCCGGTCTGCGGGTTCTGCTCGGCGAACCCGCGGGCGCACAGCGTCGTCAGCAGCCGGTGCGCGGTGCTCTTGGCGACGCCCAGGCGGCGCGCGATGTCGGAGACCCCGAGTTCGGTGTCGCTGGTGAAGCAGTCGAGCAGGTCCAGGGCGGTGAGCACGGACCGCAGTCCGCCTTCGGGGCCGCCGCGCGCGGAACCTCTGCGGGCCGTGGCTTCGGTCCCGGGCATCGCGCCACCTCCCAAGGTCGAAATCCCCAGATGAACGGGCATCCGCAATGCAATAGACAGTTGTCCATAACCTGGCGATTATCAATACATGTGTTCCGCTGGACGGCACGAATCGGAGACGGTCGTCGGCAGGTCGGCCGCCATCCTGGGCGCGTTCGGCGCCGAGGACGGCGCGCTGGGGGTGTCGGAGCTGTCGCGCCGCACCGGGCTGCCGAAGTCGACCGTCCACCGGCTGGTCCGCGCGCTCACCGCGCACGGGCTCCTCGACCGGTCGGGGTCGCGGGTGCGGCTCGGGCTCCGGCTGTTCGAACTCGGGCAGCTCGTCCCGCTCCGGCGGGACCTGCGCGCCGCGGCGCTCCCGTTCATGGCCGATCTGCGGGACGCCACGCACCAGATCGTCCACCTGGCCGTGCTGGACGGGCCGGAGGTCGTCTACCTGGAGATCCTGCGCAGCGCCGACGCGCCCGCGATGCCGTCCCGCGTCGGCGGGCGGCTCCCGGCCCACGCCACCGGGGTGGGGAAGGCGATGCTGGCCTTCTCCCCGCCCGAGACGGTGGACGCCGTCATCGCGGCCGGGCTGCCGCGGCTGAGCCGCCGCACGATCGTGCTGCCGCGCCTGCTCAGGCGGGAGCTGGAGGGGATCCGCGCGGCCGGCTGCGCGTTCGACAGGGAGGAGTCCGGCGACGGGGTGGTGTGCGCGGCCAGCCCGGTGTTCGGCTCGGACGGCGCGGTCGTCGGCGCGCTGTCGATATCGGGGTGGAGCACCGGGATGAAGCTGGAGCGCATGGCTCCCGCGGTCCGCACGGCCGCGCTGGCCCTGTCCCGTGCGCTGCGCGCGCCGTCCTGACCCGGTGCGGCCGGGTCATGGCGATCTTCGGGGGCGGCGACCCGGGCGAGGCGCTGCGGTCGACGGCGGACGTAACGCTGCTCGCCCGGTCGCAGCAGGCCCTGGTGGACCGTGCCGACGACCTGC
>NZ_JBEORG010000085.1:0-6683 GCF_040302145.1 Spirillospora sp. NPDC127506
ACGACGACGCCCTTGCCTCCGGCTCGGAGTTAGCACCACCTCTTCCTCCAGGGGACTTTCACCCCCAAGCAATCGCCCATGCTGGGCGCACCACGGGCGAAGGCCCGGAGGCGATCCGGCCTCCGGGCCTTCTGCTCGGGCTCGTCCCGCCCGGGGTCAGGCGGGTTGCCGGTCTGGCCCGCGCACGTCCACGCGGTTCGGCGTCCGTCCGGCCGCCCCGGCGCCGCTCCGGGACGCGCCGCGCCGGCGCAGCAGCCGCATGGCGTTGGCGATGACGACCAGGACCGAGATCTCGTGGACGAGCATCCCGACCGCCATGGTGACGCCGCCGGCGAGCACCCCCGCGAGCAGCAGACCGACGGTGACCAGCGCGATCGCGATGTTCTGCCGCATGACCGACACGGTCCGGCGGGCCAGGCTCACCGCCTGCGGCAGCTTGGCGAGATCGTCCTTCATCAGGGCGATGTCCGCGGTCTCGATCGCCACGCCCGTGCCGGCGGCGCCCATGGCGACGCCGATGTCGGCTGCGGCCAGAGCGGGGGCGTCGTTGACGCCGTCGCCGACCATCGCCACGACGTGGCCGCGGTCGCGCAGTTCGCGGACGACCTCCAGCTTGTCCTCCGGCAGCAGGCCCGCGTGGACCTCGTCGACGCCGACCTGCGCGGCGACGGCTTCGGCGACCCGCCGGACGTCCCCGGTGAGCATGACGACCCTCTTCACCCCGGCGGCGTGCAGGTCGGCGACCATGCGCGCCGCGCCGGGCCGGACGCGGTCGGCCACGGCGACGACGCCGACGGGCCGTCCGTCCACCGAGACCGCCATCGGGGTGCGGCCCGCGGCGGCGAGGTCCTCGACCACGGCGGACGCCGCGTCCGAACTCCCCTCGTCCTCAAGCAGCGCCAGGTTGCCCACCGCGACGCGGTGCCCGTCGAGGATCGCGACGATGCCCTTGCCCGGCACCGGTTCGGTCGCCTCCGGAAGGCCGGTGACGTCCAGGCCCGCGGCGCGCGCGGCCTCGACGATCGGCCGGGCCAGCGGGTGCTCCGACCCGGCCTCGGCGCGGGCGGCCCAGCCGAGCACGTCCGCGCGGCTCCACGCCGGGTCCAGCGGCACCACGTCGGTCGCATGCGGCCTGCCCTCGGTCAGCGTGCCGGTCTTGTCCAGCGCGACGGCGTCGATCTTCGCGGACCTCTCCAGGAACTCGCCGCCCTTGATCAGGATGCCGTCCCGGGCTCCGCGGCCGATGCCGGCGACGACGGCGACCGGGATGGAGATGACCAGCGCGCCGGGGCAGCCGATGACCAGCAGCGTCAGCGCGAGCACGACATCCCCGGTCACCAGCCCGAACACCAGCGCCAGGACGATGATGGCCGGGGTGTACCAGGCCGAGAAGCGGTCCATGAACGCCGCGGCGCGGGCCTTGGCGTCCTGCGCCTCCTCGACCCGGTGGATGATCCGGGCCAGCGTGGTGCCGGCCCCGACTCCGGTCGCCCGGACCTGCAGGAAGCCCCCCATGGACACCGTGCCGGCGAACACCTGGTCACCGGCGGTCTTCTCCACCGGGATCGACTCGCCGGTGATGGACGCCTCGTCCAGCGCGCCCGAGCCGTCGATCACCACGCCGTCGACCGGCACCTTGGCACCGTTCTTGACCAGCACCGTCTCACCGGGCTCCACGGAGGCGGCGGGCACCTCCACCTGTTCACCGGCGCGGAGCACCACGGCGACGTCGGGGGCCACCGCGACCAGCTCGGCGAGCGCCGACCTCGTCCTGCTCAGCGTGGCGTTCTCCAGCGCGTGGCCGACGGCGAACAGGAAGGTCACCGCGGCGGCCTCCCAGTACTCGCCGATGATCACCGCGCCGATCGCGGCCACCGACACCAGGAGGTCGATGCCGACCACACGGGCCGTCAGCGCCCGGACCGCGTTGGCCGCGATCCGCCGACCGGCGACCACGGCTGCCGCGACCATCAGCGCGTCCCCGACCAGCCCGGTGCCCGGGGCCGCGAACGACGCGACGATCAGGAGGGCGCTCAGCAGCGGCACACTCCACCGCCACGACCTCCACGCCTGAATCGCATCCATCTGCCCCCACCCCTCCCAGAAAAGGCATCTTTGCTGACTAATCCGGACGTTAGGCGGGATCACGTCGAAGTTCCTTGACGCACATCAAGCGTCCGCGTTCCGGGCCTTAAGGCTCCCGTGGTCAGCCGGTAACGGTCGCCGCCTGCTCCAGGGCGTCGATGTCGAGGATCAGGACGTCGCGACGGCCGCGCAGTTCGATGGCGCCGTCCGCCGCCAGCGCGGCGAACGATCGGCTGAGGGTCTCCGGCGTCGTCCCCAGGTAGGCGGCGACGTCCTTCTTCGCGATCGGCAGCCGGACGGCGGGCACGCCGTCCCGCACGTCGGCGGGGAGGTCGAGCAGGTAGGCCGCGATGCGCGCGGTGACGCCGGCGGAGGTGATCGCGGCGAGCAGCCGCTCGACGGAGGCGAGCCGGTCCGACAGCGTGCGCAGCATGCGCATGCCGATGTCGGGGTAGTCGCGCAGCAGCGTCGAAAGGTCGCGGTGGTCGAAGACGCACATCCGGCTGTCTTCAAGGGCGACCGCGTAGTGCTCGGGGCGGTAGCCGGTCAGGAACGTCCGCTCCCCCACCACGTCGCCCTCGGCCGCGGTGCGCAGGATCTGCTCCTGCCCGCTGGGCGCCAGATGGCTGATCTTGAGCCGTCCGGCGTGCATCACCAGCAGCCGGGAGACGGGCTGCCCGGGGGCGAAGACCGTCTCCCCCTTCACCGCGACCACCGGCCGCGCGAACCCGGCGACCTTGATCTGCTCCTGGCGCGTCAGCCCCTGGAAGATCGGGACGCGGGTCACGCAGAGGTCCTGCTCCTCCACCATGCCGCCAGCCTGCCACGCACGCCGATGGACGGGACTTGACCCACGTCAAGGAAACGGACGGCCGGGTTGCTTAGCGTGAGGCCAACACGCGAACACACCGCTGAGAAAGGAGATCAGGGCCGTGTCCAGTGCAACGACAGTCAAGACCGTCCTCCGTGCCGAGGGGTTCTCGTGCCCGTCGTGCGTGCAGAAGATCCAGAAGCAGGTCGGCCGTCTTCCGGGCGTCGACTCGGTGAAGGTCCACTTCGCCTCGTCCCGGATCGAGGTCGTCCACGACCCGGCGACGACCACCGTGGACGAGCTGGTGGCCGCGGTCAAAAGGGCGGGCTACGTCTCCCGCCCCGCCGCCTTCTGACATACCGCGAGCAAGCCCACTTCGGCGACCGGCGCAACGCCGCCGACAAACGCGGCGTTGCGCCCACCCACGTCCCAGCGAGGACCGCCCGGTGGCAAAGGGCGAATCCACGGGCTGCGCCGCATGCGACCGGCACCGCAGCATGGCCTACGGGCGGACGAGAAGAACGGTCGGCATGCTCGACCCTTCAGCCGTTAGATCATGTCGCCCCACGATCGTGGTCGGCCGACTCGTCCCCGAGTTCGTGCTCCTCGCCATGGCCGGGCGGCCCGGCCGCGCGGTTCTGGGCGGTGGCACCGGGGGCTCGGTCCAGCCCAAGGTCCTCATAGGAGCGGGGGTCTTCGAGCGGCTCGACGTGAGTGAAGACGGTGACCTGCGGCAGTGAGCGGCGGATGTCGTCCTCAACGGCCTCGGCGAGGTCGTGTCCCTGCTGAACGGTCCAGTCGCCGGGGACGAGGATGTGGAACGAGACGAACGCGCGGCGTCCTGACTGGCGGGTGCGGAGCGCGTGGAAGTCGACCCCGTCCCCGGTGAAGGACGCCAGCACGTCGTTGATCAGCCGGCGCTCGGCGACCGGGAGGGCACGGTCCATCAGGCCACCGGCGGAACGGCGGATCAGCACGGTGCCCGTGTAGACGATGTTGACGGCCACGATGATGGCGATGACGGGGTCCAGGCGCTGCCAGCCGGTGGCGGCGACGGCGGCGACACCGGCGATGACGCCGACGGAGGTCCACACGTCGGTCATGAGGTGCTTGCCGTCGGCCTCAAGAGTGATCGACCGGTGGCGGCGGCCGGCCCGGATCAGCACCAGCCCGACCGCCAGGTTGATCAGTGAGGCGCCCGCCGACACCGCCAGGCCGACGCCGACGTCCTCAAGGGGCTGAGGGCGGAGCAGCCGCTCGACGGCGGTGATGACGATCCCGATCGCCGCGACGAAGATCATCATGCCTTCGGCGCCGGCGGAGAAGTACTCGGCCTTGGTGTGCCCGTAGGCGTGCTCCTCGTCGGCGGGTTTACCCGCCCAGCGCAGCGCACCGAGGGCGACGAGGGCCGCGACCAGGTTCACCACCGATTCGAGAGCGTCCGACAGGAGTCCGACCGAGCCCGTCAGCAGCCAGGCACCGGCTTTCAGGCTGATGGTGGCGACGGCGGCACCGACCGACAGCAACAGCAGCCGTGTCAGCCGCCGCTGCCGGTCAGCGGACGGAACCGCGAGTGAGGCGCCCAACAAGTGCTCCTTCAGAAGACGCACGACTCCTGTGGAGTCAACCGGCAGGTTCATGGACGCTCTAGGGACCTTCGCCCCTGAGGGCCGCTTACTCGGCCGCCCTACGTTGAGCAGTGACAGGCGCGAACGCGGCCTCGCAGCCGCTCCTGCCGGGGCCGTGCGCCGCACAGGCCCGTGGAGAGGAGAGGCCATGCCCCCGCACTGCGACTCACTGGATGGACCCGTCGTCACAGCCGCCCGCCGGGCACTCGAGTCCGATGACGTGCAGGTGGTCCTACCTTACGTGCCGCTCCAGGACGAGGATGAGATCCGGTCGGTGTTCGAGAGCGTGCGCGAGGCCCGGGGTTCGGGCGATCGGGCGCGCGAGGTGGCCGACCGCCTGTTCTTCGAGACCGTCGTCCGCCTTCACCGCATGGGCGAGGGCGCCCCGTTCACTGGGCTCAAGCCGGCCGGTCTGTCGGTCGGGCCGGTCATCCCACTCGCCGAACGCGCCATCCAGGACGGCTCGCCGAAACCCGTCGCGGAGTACCTCACCGAGGTGCTCAACACGCAACTGGAACGCAGGCTCGCGGAAGTGTCCCGTCTGGCCGCCGTCAAGGATCGGTCCACCGCCGATGCCCGGGCTTACGTGGAGGCGATGCTGGGCTTCCAGGTGTACAGCCATCACCTGCTAAAGGCGATGGAGGCCCCGGCACACAGCGAACACGACGCCCACCACTAGCGAGCTGTTTTCCCATCGTGCACCAGCCAGGCCAGTAGCCACTAGGTGCCGGTGGACGCCCTAGGCTCGCAGGGGTGCGGCTCGACCTGATCACGATCGTGGTGGACGACTACGACCCGGCCATCGAGTACTTCACCGGCGCGCTTGGGTTCGACCTGGTCGAAGACTCCCCGTCGCTCACCAACGACGGCCGTCCCAAGAGGTGGGTCGTCGTGCGGCCGCCAGGCGCCCAGACCGGCATCCTTCTCGCCCGCGCCGACGGTCAACAGCAGAAGGCCGCCATCGGGAACCAGGTCGCCAGCCGAGTGGGGTTCTTCCTGCGCGTGGACGACTTCGACGCCGCCTACCGGCGCATGACGGCCGCCGGTGTCGAGTTCATCACCGCGCCTCGCACCGAACCCTACGGCCAGGTCGCCGTCTTCCTCGACATCTCCGGCAACCGCTGGGACCTACTAGGCCCCGCCGCCTGACCACCACACCCCAAAGCGGCCCCACAGCGACCACCAGCAGCGCGGACTTGACAACCCCGAGACCACCCCCGCGTACGCGGGGAGCACGGCAACCCCGTACAGACCAGCGAAACTCCACTGGGACCATCCCCGCGTGCGCAGGGAGCACACCGCCGACGGCGACGACACCGGCCAGGTGCCGGGACAATCCCCGCGTGCGCGGGGAGCACCGCCACCGGTGAGCGGCCTGCGCGCCACAGGCGGGACCATCCCCGCGTGCGCGGGGAGCACCCCGTCAAGCGCGAGGCCGCCGCCGTCGCCCTGGGACCATCCCCGCGTGCGCGGGGAGCACCGGATGAGGATCCGCGCTGCCCGGGCCGGTGGGGGACCATCCCCGCGTGCGCGGGGAGCACACGATCGTGTGACCACTTTCCGCCGTGGCCATGGGACCATCCCCGCGTGCGCGGGGAGCACGGGTCGTTCGCGCACCGGCCCCGGTACCGGCTGGGACCATCCCCGCGTGCGCGGGGAGCACCGTTACCTGGATCGTGCCGTGATCGGCGCATGGGGACCATCCCCGCGTGCGCGGGGAGCACGGCGCGTTCGGGCCCGGGATCATGTGCGGGGCGGGACCATCCCCGCGTGCGCGGGGAGCACAGCGGCGGGCACGTCCGGGCGTGGCGCGGTCGGGGACCATCCCCGCGTGCGCGGGGAGCACCGGTACGTCGTCTCCTCGTTCTGCCAGGCCGACGGACCATCCCCGCGTGCGCGGGGAGCACCGGTCCGGCGGCACGTGACCCAGGACCGTGACGGGACCATCCCCGCGTGCGCGGGGAGCACCCTGCCCCGCACGGACGCCAAGCTCCCGAGCTGGGGACCATCCCCGCGTGCGCGGGGAGCACCCGATGACCGTCAGCCGCATCCCCGGCGGTGAGGCCCTCTCTGTCAGACTCAGGGGAGACATGGGGACGAACTAGTCTTCTGTGACATGAGTAGGGCGAGACAGGGATCTTTCTAGCGTGACGTTGAGT
>NZ_JBEORG010000086.1:0-6510 GCF_040302145.1 Spirillospora sp. NPDC127506
TTGCGGATAATCCGGGTCGATCGGCACATACGCCGCCCCCGCCTTCAGCACCGCCAGAATCGCCACCACCAGATCAGCCGAGCGCGGCAACGCCAGCGCCACGAACTGCTCCGGCCCCACACCCTGACCGATCAACCGATGCGCAAGACGGTTCGCCCTCGCATTGACCTCCGCATACGTCCACGACACACCCTCGAACGTGACGGCGGGCGCATCCGGACGGGCCGCCGCCTGCGCCTCGAACAGCGCCGGGATGGTCGTCCGTTCGGCGTCGCCGGCGCCCTTGCCGCCCGCCCAGCGGCGCAGCAGCGTGCGGCGCTCACCGCGGTCGAGGATCTCGGCGGCGGTGATGGGCGCGCCCGGGTCGGCGACCAGCTCGCGGACGAGGCGCTCGAAGCGGTCCGCGATCGAGGCGGCCGTCTCGGCGTCGAAGAGGTCGAGGGCGTATTCGAGCCCCGCCTCGATGCCGCCGGGTGCGCCGTCGGCGCCGTACCGCTCCTCCAGGTAGAGGGACAGGTCGTATTTGGCGGCGACCGCCGCCAGCGGCTCGGCGCCGCCGGTGAGCCCGTCGAGTTCGAGCCGGGCCTCGGGGTTGTTCTGGAACGACAGGACGACCTGGAACAGCGGGTGCCGGGCCATCGACCGCGCCGGGTTGAGCACCTCGACGAGCCGCTCGAACGGGAGGTCCTGGTGCGCGTACGCGGCCAGGTCGGTCTCCTTCACCCGGGCGATCAGCTCGCGGAACGACGGGTCGCCGGAGGTGTCGGTCCGCAGAACGAGCATGTTCACGAACATGCCGACGAGGTCGTCGAGGGCCTCGTCGGTGCGGCCCGCGACGGGCGAGCCGATCGGCACGTCCGTGCCGGCGCCGAGGCGGGTGAGCAGCGCGGCGTAGGCGGCCTGCATGACCATGAACAGGCTGGCCCCGCTCTCCCGCGCGAGGGCGAGGAGGCCGGCGTGGAGGCCGGCGTCCAACTCGAACGCGTGCGTCCCGCCCCGGTAGGACGCCTCCGCCGGACGCGGCCGGTCGGTCGGCAGCGCGAGTTCCTCCGGCAGCCCGGCGAGCGCGTCCTTCCAGTACGCGATCTGCCGCGAGATCAAGCTCTCGGGGTCGTCCTCGGAACCGAACAGCTCACGCTGCCAGAGCGTGTAGTCGGCGTACTGGACGGGCAGCGGAGCCCACTGCGGCGCCCGCCCCTCCGCGCGGGCCGCGTAGGCGAGGAGCACGTCGCGGGCCAGCGGCGCCATCGACCAGCCGTCCGCGGCGATGTGGTGCAGGACGAGCATCAGCACGTGGGCGTCGCCGCCGAGCGCGAACAGCCGGGCGCGCAGCGGCGGCTCCACCGACAGGTCGAAGCCGCGCCCGGCCTCGGCGGCCAGCGCCGTCGGCAGCTCCGCCTCGGCGGCCTCGGCGACGTCCAGCCGGGGCCGCGCGGCGGCCGGTTCGAGGACGAGCTGCCGGGCGGTCCCGGACCGGTCCGGGAAGATCGTGCGGAGCGACTCGTGCCGCGCCACCACGTCGGCGAGCGCCTCCCGCAGCGCGTCCCGGTCGAGGGAGCCGTTGAGGCGCAGCGCGACCGGCATGTTGAACGTCGCGGACGCGCCCTCGAACCGGTTGAGGAACCAGAGCCGCTGCTGCGCGTACGACAGCGGCACGACGTCCGGGCGCTCGGCCCGCACCAGCGGCGGGCGCACGTCGCCCGCCGCGTCCGCGAGCCGCTCGGCGAGCCCGGCGGCGGTCGGCGCCTCGAACAGCGCCCGCACGGGCAGCTCCGCGCCCAGGGCGGACCTGATCTTGCTGACCAGCCGGGTGGCGGTGAGCGAGTCGCCGCCGAGGTCGAAGAACCCGTCGTCCACGCCGACCCGCGGCACCCCGAGGACCTCCGCGAACAGCCCGCACAGGATCTCCTCCTGCGGGGTGCGCGGCGCGCGGCTCGCGGCGGCGCCGGTGTCGGGCGCGGGCAGCGCGTCCCGGTCGAGCTTGCCGTGCACGTTGAGCGGCAGGGCGTCCAGGACGGTGAACGACGGGACCATGTAGTCGGGCAGCCGCTCGGCCGCGTACCGGCGGACGGCCGCGACGTCGACGTCCGGGCCGACCAGGTACGCGGCGAGGCGCTTGTCGCCGGGCCGGTCCTCGCGGACGACCACGGCGGCCTGCGCGACGCCCGCGCATCCCGCGAGGACGTTCTCGACCTCGCCCGGCTCCACCCGGAAACCGCGGATCTTGACCTGGTCGTCGGCGCGGCCGAGGTACTGGATCGTGCCGTCGGGGAGCCGGCGGGCCAGGTCGCCGGTCCGGTACATGCGGTCGCCGGGCGGGCCGAACGGGTCGGCGACGAACCGCTCGGCGGTGAGCGCCGGACGGCGGAGGTACCCGCGCGCGAGCTGCACGCCCGCGAGGTACAGCTCGCCGGGGACGCCCGGCGGGACGGGCTGGAGCGCGCCGTCGAGCACGTACGCCCGCGTGTTCCGGTAGGGGCGGCCGACCGACGGGCGCTCGCTGCGCGCGACGACCTGGTTCATCGTGTCGATGGTCGACTCGGTCGGGCCGTAGAAGTTGCGCGCGGTGAGGCCGGGGACCGCGCGCAGCTCGGCCCACAGGCTCTCGCCGATGTCCTCGCCGCCGAGGAGGAGCTGTGCGGGCAGGTGCCGCCCGTCGCCGTCCAGCAGCCCGGCCTCGCGGAGCGACGCGAAGTGCGACGGGGTGGTGTTGACCAGGTCGATCCGGGCGCGCGCCACGTACGCCGTGTACGCCTCGACGTCGCGGCGGGTGCCGTCGTCGATGAGGTGCAGCTCGTGGCCGTACATCATCCACAGCAGGCCCATCCAGGACGTGTCGAACGAGAACGACGCCAGGTGCGCGAACCGCATGCGCCGCCCGCCGGCGGCCTCGACCGCCGGGTCGATGAACGCGCCCCGGTGCGCCTCGAAGTAGTTGAGCACCCCCACGTGCGGCACGGTCACGCCTTTGGGCCGCCCCGTCGACCCGGACGTGTAGATGACGTAGGCGGCGTTCCCGGCCCGCAGCGCCCGGACCCGCTCCGCGTCGGACGGGTCGTGCGCCGGCCGCCCGGCCGTGTCCGGGAAGTCGTGTTCGGTGATGGCGAGGGCGGGACGGGCGTCGTCCAGCATGTAGGCGATGCGGTCGGCCGGGTACTCCGGGTCGATCGGGACATAGGCGGCGCCGGCCTTCAGGACGCCGAGGATCGCGACGACGATGCGGGGGGTGCGCGGGAGGACGAGCGCGACGCGGTCCTCGGGGCCGATGCCGCGGGCGATCAGTTCGTGGGCGAGGCGGTTGGCCCGCTCGTTCAGCTCCGCGTACGTCAGGCGGGCGTCGCCGCAGACGAGGGCCGTGTCCGAGGGCGTGCGGGCGGCCTGGGCCTCGAAGAGGGCGGGGAGGGTGCCGTCCGGGACGGGGGCGGCGGTGTCGTTCCAGGCGGCCAGGGACGCCCGCTCGGCGTCGTCCGGCAGGTCGACGGCGCCGATCAGGGTGCCGGAGTCGGCGGCGAAGACCTCCAGGAACCGGCGGACGCGGGCGAGGAGCGCCTCGACGACGTGGTGCTCGTAGACGTCGGGGCGGTAGTGCAGGCGCAGCGACAGGCGGTCGCCCGGCGCGGCGACGAGCGACAGGGGGAAGTGGGTCGCGTCGTAGGAGTCGACGGAGGTGATGCGGACGCCGCCGAGGGACCCGTCCATCGTGGACGGGTCGAACGGGTAGTTCTCCAGGACCGTCATCGTGTCGAAGAGCGCGCCGCCGTGGCCCGCGACCCGCTGGATGTCGGTGAGGCCCAGGTGGTGGTGGGCGAGGAGCTCGGTCTGCTCGTCCTGGAGGCGCTCCAGGAGGGCGCCGAGCGACTCGCCGGGCCGGTGGCGGACGCGGATCGGCAGCGTGTTGATGAACAGGCCGATCATCTGCTCGATGCCCGGCAGTTCGGGCGGGCGGCCGGAGACCGTCGCGCCGAACACCACGTCGTCGCTGCCGAGGAGGCGGCCGAGGACGAGCCCCCAGGCGCCCTGCAGCACGGTGCTCAGCGTGACGCCGTGGCGGCGGGCGGCGCGGGTGAGGCGGCGGGTGGTCCGCTCGTCGAGTTCGGTGCTGGTCCGCCTCGGGGGCTCCGGGGGCCGGGCGGCGGCCTCGGGCGCGACGAGGCTGGGCTCGTCCACCCCGTCCAGGGCGCGGCGCCAGGCCGCCTCGGCGGCGGTGCGGTCCTGCTGGGCGAGCCACGCCAGGTAGTTCTTGTACGGGGTGACGCGCGGCATCCCCGTGTCGTGGCCGCCCTGCATGTAGAGCAGGAACAGCTCGGTCGCGAGGATCGGCGTGGACCAGCCGTCCAGCAGGATGTGGTGGTTGGTGAAGACGAGCCGGAACCGCTCGGGTCCCATCCGGACGAGGACGAACCGCAGCAGCGGCGGCGACGTCATGTCGAAGCCGCGGGCGCGCTCGCGGGCGACGACGGCGTCGGCCTCGGCGCCCGGCGCGGTGACCTCCTCCCACGGCAGCTCGACCGTGCGCGGGATCACCTGGACGGGGCGCGACAGGTCCTCGTGCCAGAACGCGGCGCGCAGGTTCGCGTGCCGGCGCAGCAGCGTCGCGGCGGCGGTGCGCAGCGCGGCGACGTCCAGGGGGCCTTCGAGGTCGAGGACGAACTGGGCGGTGTAGACGTCGCCGTCGCCCGCGTCGAAGAGGGCGTGGAAGAAGAAACCCTGCTGCAAGGGCGACAGCGGCAGGATGTCCTCAAGGTCCCCCCGGTTCACGATTTCTGCCTCCAGGCGGTCTGCAGCTTGTCGATCTCGTGCTGGTCCAGGTCGACGAGCAGGTCGGACGGGGTGAAGCCGCCCGCGTCCCCGGCGGCGACGTCGGCGGCGAGTCCGCGCAGCGCGGCGAACCAGCCCTCGGCCAGGTCGCGCACGTCGGCGGCCTCCAGCAGGCCGCCCGGCCACGTCCAGGTCGCCGACAGCACCGGCCCGCCGGGCAGGTCGCGGGTGACGGCGTTGATCTCCAGGACGTGCGCCATGGGCATCGCCGGGTCCTCGCCGGCGGGGAGCTCCTCGGCGGCGAGCGTCCAGTCGCCGTCCCCGCCGCCGTCCGCGACGCGGCCCAGGTAGTTGAAGGCGATCTGCGCGGGCGGGGCGGCGGCCAGCTCCTCGGCGGCGTCGCCGCCGCCGTAGCGGAGCAGGCCGTAGCCGATGCCGCCGTCGGGGATGGCCCTGAGCTGCTCCTTCACCGTCTTCAGCGCGGTGCCGCCGGTCGCGCTGCCCGCGTCCAGCCGGACCGGGTGGATCGAGGTGAACCAGCCGGCGGTGCGGGAGACGTCGGCGCCGGGCACGACGTCCTCGCGGCCGTGGCCTTCGAGGTCGACGAGGACGCCGGTGCCGCGCCCGCCCCGGCGCCGCCGCCACTGGGCGACGGCGAGGGCGAGGCCGGTGAGCAGGACGTCGTTGACGCGCCCGTGGAACGCGGCCGGGACCTCGGTGAGGAGGGGTTCGGTCACGTCGGCGGGCAGGTCGAGGGTGACCGAGCGGGCGCGGCCCGCGATGTCCACGCGCGGGTCGAGCGGCCGCTCGGCGAGGTTCTGCGGCGGGCCGTCGACGATGTCGAGCCAGTCCTCCAGCTCGTCCTCGCCCCGCTCGGACGCGGTGAGCTTCTGCGCCCAGCGGCGGAACGACGTCGGGACGGGGTCGAGGTCTCCCCCGGCCCAGGCGGTGACCAGGTCGGGCAGGAGGATCCGCCAGGTCACGCCGTCCACGACGAGGTGGTGCAGGAGGACGAGGAGCCGCCCCTGCTCCTGGCCCGCGTCGAACCAGACGAGCTGCGCGACCGTCCCGGCGGCCGGGTCGAGGCGGTCGCGGGCGGCGGTGGCCTGCTCGGTGATGACGGCCTGCAGCTTGTCGGCGTCCAGGCCGGCGACGTCCACGCGGGTGACGAGCCCGGCCGCGTCGGACGAGCCGTGCGGCTGGACGACGGGCTGCCAGCCGTCGAGGCGGAGCCGCAGGATGTCGTGGTGGTCCAGGAGGGTCTGGAACGCGGCGGTCAGCCGGTCGACGCCGAGGTTCGGCGGCGTGCGCAGCAGCATCGACTGGTGGAAGCCCCGGATCAGGGCGGTGTCGCCGCCCACCCGGTCGCGCAGCCACGCGACGATCGGCGTGACGGGCACGGGCCCGACCCCGGCGCCGGGCGCCTCGGCCTCGACCCGCTCGCCCTCGCCGACCGGCTGCGCGATCGCGGCCAGTTCCTCGACGGTCTGGTGCTGGAACACGTCCCGGGGTGTGATGACCAGGCCGGACGCGCGGGCACGGGAGACCAGCTGGATCGCGATGATCGAGTCGCCGCCCAGGTCGAAGAACCCGTCATCGACGCCGACCCGCTCCAGGCCGAGCACCTCGGCGAACAACCGGGCGAGAGTCTCCTCCCCGGCGGTGCGCGGCGCCCGCGAGGACACCCTGGCGGCGAAGTCGGGGGCGGGCAGGGCCTTGCGGTCGAGCTTGCCGTTGACGGTGAGCGGCAGC
>NZ_JBEORG010000087.1:0-731 GCF_040302145.1 Spirillospora sp. NPDC127506
TCGACTTCGACCACCAGCGCTCCCTCAAACGAGAGGTCATCGCCCACCTGGGCACTCTGGACTTCGTCGCCGCCCGCGAGAACGTGGTGTTCCTCGGCCCGCCCGGCACCGGCAAGACCCACCTGTCGATCGGGCTGGGGATGCGGGCCTGCCAGGCCGGGCACCGCGTCGCGTTCGCCACCGCAGCCGCATGGGTCGCCCGCCTGGCCGACGCCCACGCCACCGGGAAACTGCAGCAGGAACTGGTCAAGCTCGCACGCATCCCGGTGCTGGTCGTCGACGAGGTCGGCTACATCCCCTTCGAGCCAGAGGCAGCCAATCTGTTCTTCCAGCTGGTCTCCAGCCGCTACGAACGCGCCTCCCTCATCGTGACCAGCAACAAGCCGTTCGGGCGCTGGGGCGAGGTGTTCGGCGACGACATCGTGGCCGCAGCCATGATCGACCGCCTCGTCCACCACGCCGAGGTCATCAGCCTGAAAGGAGACAGCTACCGCCTGAAGAACCGCGACCTGGGCCGCGTCCCCGCCGCCCAGACCAACAACGACCATCAGTAACAACCCGCAGCAAACAACACCACCAGGGGGTCAACTTTCAGACGTCGACAGGGGGTCAGGATTCGCCCGTCGTTGACACGTCGCCCGCACTCTGGGCAGTCGAACAGGTCCTCATCGCCCCTGCGAGGGTTCGCAACGCGTCCCACAGAGGGGTGCGGCCCCGCTTGGTCACCGAGT
>NZ_JBEORG010000087.1:831-5678 GCF_040302145.1 Spirillospora sp. NPDC127506
CCTCATCGCCCCTGCGAGGGTTCGCAACTTGTTCAGCAGGTTCAAGAACCGCTCCACCTCGGCGGGTCCTCATCGCCCCTGCGAGGGTTCGCAACTTGTTCAGCAGGTTCAAGAACCGCTCCACCTCGGCGGGTCCTCATCGCCCCTGCGAGGGTTCGCAACGCGAACCGGCCGGTGTAGGGCTGCCCGATGTCCCAGAGTCCTCATCGCCCCTGCGAGGGTTCGCAACACGGCGCCGGCGCCCCGGCCGTCCAGCGCGCGCCGCGTCCTCATCGCCCCTGCGAGGGTTCGCAACTAGGCGGGGTGCGTCCGGACCACGACGGCGCCGGTCGTCCTCATCGCCCCTGCGAGGGTTCGCAACCGGCGGACCAGGAACACGGTCCGGGTGAACGCCTCACAGGTCCTCATCGCCCCTGCGAGGGTTCGCAACTGGACTACCTGAACCGTGTCGGCTATCAGGTTCACATGTCCTCATCGCCCCTGCGAGGGTTCGCAACCAATCAGCTTGTCTTCTATGCGCAGGTCCGCCGCGTCCTCATCGCCCCTGCGAGGGTTCGCAACGCGAGGAGGGCGCGGGCGGCGGCGAGGTCCTGTTCGGTCCTCATCGCCCCTGCGAGGGTTCGCAACATGGTGATGTTGACGCGGTCGCCTTCGCGGAACTCGTCCTCATCGCCCCTGCGAGGGTTCGCAACGTGGAGTAGGCGGGGTAGATGGTCTCGTCCGTGGCGTCCTCATCGCCCCTGCGAGGGTTCGCAACATGACCGCGCACACCGTCACGGTGGTGGGCAGAACGGGGTCTTCATCGCCCCTGCGAGGGTTCGCAACACGAAGAGCGTGAACTCTCCGCCGACCCGGCCGACGTCCTCATCGCCCCTGCGAGGGTTCGCAACCCGCGTTGGACGCGGAAAGATCAATCTCGTACAGCACGTCCTCATCGCCCCTGCGAGGGTTCGCAACCAAGCTGGTAGGGGTCGACTGGGAGCTTGGAACCGGGTCCTCATCGCCCCTGCGAGGGTTCGCAATGTAGTCGGTGATCTTGCCCTCCAGTGCGGATTCCAGCACCCGCTTGGTCAGCTGCTGCGACAGTCCGTACTCTCCGGTCACCCGCAGTCCCTGGGGCCGGGAACGGTCCACCGGCACCGCGATCGACTGCTCCTCCGATGTTGCACTCTGTGGTGCCTGGACCGGGCTTGTTCCCGGGACTCGTTCTAAACGACGCTGTCGGTCATGGCCGTACCGCTCAGATCACGGCGAGCGGACTCTATGCCAAGGGCTCGTAGGTGCGAGATGCGTCGTTGAAGGCGTAGGTCGTCCACCGGCTCGGCTGATTGTTCGCGAGCCGGGCGCCGACGGCCATGGTGATAGCCACCGGGCCGTTCATGAACACCGAGTAACGGCCGTTGCGTGCGACGGTGGACAGGCCCGCGTCCGCCCATGCATGGCAGATCTGCTCGACGCACGCGGTGAATGTCTCGCGGTTCTCCGGGAGGGACGTCTCTGGGTTGCGAATGAGCAGCAAGTTTCCGATGCCGCGTTCCTTGCACTTCTCTCGAACCGGTGCGGTGAACCGGGCTCCTTGGCCCTGCACGTCGAGCGCAAGCGCGGTCAGGGAAGGGTCACCGCCATCGATGACCTCCAGAGCCTCCACTACGAGGGGCCCCGGCGCAGCGGTCGTCGCGGAGTTGCGCAGCACCGTCGCGGGAAAGAACGAGTCCCCCTGCCGGACGGCGTGAATGACGATCTCCGAGCCGTGCGTGTGTCCGAGCCGTGCCCCGAACCGGAACGCGGCGGGCAACGGCATCGTCGGGACCACGTCGACCTGCCGGGTCCGTCCGGTCAGCCGCCGCGCCATGATCACCGCTGCCGAGGTCTCGTCGGCGAGGGCGTCGACGGCCGTTGCCGGCCATGGGGAGCCGCCCAACCACAGGTGCGCCTTCAAGACGAGCATGCATTCTTCCAGGCTGTAGCCCTCGGCGAGTTCTGTGCGTTCAATGGCGCTTGCCGCCCTGGTCGGGTCGGCAGCCGTGACCACGATCCCGACCCGCGTCTGGCGGCTGCGGTGCCGCTCCATGAGCACGCCGGCCGCGATCAGGGCGATGCCCAACAGGGAGATAAGGGTGAACCACCAGCGCCCGTTCGTCTCTGAGGTCACCAGCGACTTCACGGTTTCCACGCCGAAGCCGGAGGCGACGGCGCTCCCGATGGCGATCCACACTCGTCCGTCAGTGATGATCTTCGTTGCCTTGGAGGCACCCCCCGCGCCGGTGCCGACCACGGACAGCCGGGGGACGTTCGGCATGCTGTCGGGAGTCATGGCCACCTTTCAGTCCAGGAGCCCCGTCTTTGGGACTGCGCCAACGTACCGATGGACGAATCCCTGTAGTCCGGCCTGATGTGGACATCGAGCCTTGTCAGCGCGCGGTAGTTGGTTGGCTCGGTTCTCGTCCATCGGATATCTCCAAGAACCGGCCACCGGAACGAGGACGTCACCGCATGCCGCGCGAGCCCTTCCTGAATCCCTACACATTCGTTCCCGCGTTCCCGCGCGATGGACTACCGGCGCCACTCGCCGATGCCCAGCCCACCGGCCACGACCGGCTCCACCCGGATCGCTGGACAGGGTCGATCCGGGTGAAACTGACCGTCGGGACGCCGCTGCTGCTGCTCGACACCGCGTGCGCGTCGGTTGCGGAGAACGGGATCGAGGGGCATCTGACCTATCCGGTGCTCATGCGGGACGGTAGGCCGCACCTGCCCAGCACGTCGATCAAAGGGATGCTGCGGTCGGCGTATGAGGCGGTGACCGGTTCCCGGTTCGGTGTCTTCACCGGCCATGACGAGCCGCTGGGCTGGCGTCGCGTCGCCGACGATGCCCGCACCGGCGGCAAGGTGGATGGAATGGTGCCCGTGCGGGTCGCCTCCGTCGACGAAGAAGCCGACGTGGTCGAGGTCGACCTCTGCGAAGCGGCGCGCTTGCCCGCCTACGACGTGCCTCCCGTTACCTACGCATCCGGTGAGGCGCCGAGGCATGGGGATCCCGTCCGCGCCAGGATCTTCAAGCCCCAAATGAAGAACTCTCAGGGCAGGACGTTCACTGGGCCGTGGACGGTCGCCGAGGTGATCCCTTTGGGCGAAGGGAATCTCGTCCCCCAAGGGCCGGGCGAACTGGTGGTCAGCGGGGTCGCTTGCGTGACCGGCCGCAACGCCGTCGGGAAGACACATGAACGGCTGTTCTACAACGTTCGAAAGCCGGAGCGCCTCACACTGAGCGGCCAGTACGCGCGGTGGCGCAATCTGATGGAGAGCTACCGCGATCAGCACGAGGACGAGATTCCGCGGCGCAAGGATGGCAAGAGGCCGGATGAATGGCGTAAGGACACGATCGGCGAGATCGCGCTGAGCCCTCACATCCACGAGACCGGGAGGGCTCGACTCACGAGAGGGACGCTTTGCTGGGCGAAGATGGAACGAGGCGAGGTCGTCGGCCTCTTCCCTGTGATGATCCCGCGTGACGTCGGGGATGTCCCGGCCGACATGCTTCCGGACAGCCTGCACCCGGCGTCCGCCTACGGGGAGATGTCTCCCGCCGACCGGGTGTTCGGGTGGGGCGCTCCGGAGGGCTCGGGGACCCGCCCGGCTGCGTACCGGGGCAGGCTGCGTATCACTGACGTCGCCTGCGGGCCCGGTGCCCGCGTGACCGAATTCGACGGCGATGGGATGCCCCTGTCGATTCTCGGCGCGCCCAAGCCGGCGCAGGCCCGCTTCTACCTGTCCGAAAGTCCCGACAAGCCTGAGGTCCCCCTCCGTGACGGCATGGAGAAGAAAGACATCTTCAACGGGGGAGGGCGCGGACTTCGTGGGCGCAAGGTCTACTGGCACCACCGTCTCGTCGCGAACGAGAAGAGCTACTGGAAGCTGCCGAAAGGCCCGGAGGATCCGACGCAGCGGCCCGTCAACGGCAAGGGATTCCGCGAGTACCGGCGGCCGAGAGAAGCCCGCAACGGCAACGACCCCAACCCCGCGCTGAGCCGGGATGGCCGAGCCTTCGCGACGACCAAAGATCAGCGTGACAACCAGAACCGATCAGTACAGGGCTGGGTTGACAAGGGTGCTGTTTTCACGTTCACCATCGAGGTCCGCGACCTGGACGGTGTTGAGCTCGGCGCACTGCTGTGGTTGCTGACCCTCCCTGAGCACTACTTCCATCGCATCGGCCTCGGCAAGCCGCTGGGCTTCGGCAGCGTCCGGCTCGACCTTGACTCATCCGGCACGTCCCTGCATCTCGGCCACGCATGGCGTTCCTACTATCAGAGCCTTTCGGGGGAGCTGCCCGACTCAGACCCCGCTGACTGGGAAGCGCTCCGCACGGGCTTCGAGGAACTGAGCCAGAAGGTTCCGCAACTGCGCAAGGCGCAGAGGGCATTCCTCGCGGCGGCCGGAGGGCTCGACCTTCCCGTCCGCTATCCGCGCACACGCCCGAAGAAGATGACGCACACCGCCGAGGTCACCCCGCCTGACCCGCGCGGGCTTTCCTACGAATGGTTCACCCAAAACGAGAAGATGGCGAGAGGCGCGGTCGTCCGCGGCCGCTCCCTCCCGGCGGCAGACGAATCCGCGAGCAAGCCCCTTGACACATACGACGCCTGAAGATCATCCGTACCGGATTGTGACGTCAGAAATGGGGAACTTTCCTCCTGCGACAAGAGAGCGAGCCACGGCCTCTTAGCCTCGATCCACCAATGAATGATCGTCCAGGTTGCGGAAACGACAAAAGGGATGCCCCGTGGCCTGCGATGATGGGCTTGTCTAAGGTCCAGCAGCGCAGAAGCAACGAGGCATCCCGTAAG
>NZ_JBEORG010000088.1:0-5213 GCF_040302145.1 Spirillospora sp. NPDC127506
CCGAAGCGGCGGCCACGGGCAGGCACGCGGAGGGCGCTCCAGCGCCCGGAGCGGGCATGCCCGGCGACGCAGGCGACCGCAGCGACCCCGCACACACCCGTCACAGGCACGACAGACCGCAACAAAGGAGCGAGGATCGCCTGCGTCGCTAACGGGGGTTCCAGGGGGTCGCCCCCCTGGGCTACAAGGGCGGCCAGGGGATCGCCGGCCAGTCCTCGGGCGGGTACGGGTGGATGCGGTGTTTGAGCATCAGTTCGACGCGGCGGCGGGTGGCGTCGACTTCGGCGGGGGTGAGGAGTTCGGCGAGGCGGGCGCCGAGGGCGCCGCGCAGGGCGGCGTCGACGCGGGCGAGGGCTTCGAGGGCTTCGGTGGTGAGGGGTTTGCCGCGCCACTGCCACAGGACGGTGCGGAGCTTGTACTCGGTGGAGAAGCAGACGCCGTGGTCGCAGCCGTAGACGTGGCCGTCGCCGGGCGGGAGCAGGTGGCCGATCTTGCGGTCGGCGTTGTTGACGACGGCGTCGAACACCGACATGCGGCGGATCGCCTCGTCGTCGGAGCGGGACAGGGCGACGAGGTCGATGTCGGGGTCGGGTTCGACCCACAGCTGCACCATGCCGGGGCCGTAGGGGCCGTCGCGGTGGACGGTGGGCGGGACGGTGCGCCAGCCCATGACCTTGGAGACCTCGTAGGCGGCGACCTCCCGCTCGGCGAGGGTGCCGTCGGGGAAGTCCCACAGGGGGCGTTCGCCGGCGACGGGCTTGTAGACGCAGTTGGCGGTCCGGCCCTCGTGTTCGATGGAGCAGTACAGGGTGGCGTTGGACGCCTGGACGAGGCGGCCCTCCACGTCGAGGCGCCCGGCGGACAGCAGCCGTTCGGCGGCGGCCGTGTCGCGGGGCGGCACGGGGCGCCCGGGCGCGTCGCGGCCGGTTCCGCCGGCGGGCGCCCGGTCCCGGGAGGACTGCGTCATGTGTTCATTCTCCCGGCCACGCCGTCCATGATCCAGCACGAGGGGACGCTCATCTCAGCCCATGTACCCGTTCTGCCGCGGGCAGACGTGCCCGTCGCCGTCGAGCGGCAGCCCGCACAGCGGGCACGGGGGGCGGCCGGCGGCGACGACCTTGAGGGCGCGTTCGGCGAACGCGCGGGCCTGGGCGGGGCTGATCCGGACCCGCAGGACGGCGATGGCGGGGTCGTCCTCGCCGACTTCGGGCTCCTCCGCGGTCTCGGTGACCTCCTGCGCCTCGATGACGACCTGCTCGCCGTCGGGGTCCCAGGCGAGGGCCATGGTGCCGACCTTGAACTCCTCTTCGACGGGCTGGTCGAGGGGGTCGTCGTCCTGGAGTTCGGTGGGGGTGACGGCGGGCACGGGGGCGTCGCCGCCGCTGCGCCGCAGCACCTCGTCGAGGAGCTCCTCCAGGCGTTCGGCGAGCAGCGTCACCTGGAACTTCTCCAGCCCGACGCTGGTGACCCGGCGGCCGGAGCGGGCCTGCAGGTAGAAGGCGCGGTCGCCGGGCCGCCCGACGGCGCCGGCGACGAAGCGCTCCGGCAGGTCGTAGGAGATGACGGGCATGACACCGACCCTACGCGCCGCCGCCGACGGGCGCGTCACTCGACCCGAGTCCGTCTTTCCCGGAATCTTCCTCCGGCGGGGGCGGAACCAGACCGGCGGTGTCGCCTCCGGTGTCGTTGAGCCGGAGGACGAACGGCCGCGTTTCGGTGTAGCGGATCGCGGTGAGCGAGGCGGGGTCGGCCTGGATCCGCTGGAACTGGTCGAGGTGGAGGCCGAGGGCGTCGGCGACGACCGCCTTGATGATGTCGCCGTGGCTGCAGACGGCGTAAAGGGCGCCGGGGCCGTGCTCGGCGGCGACGCGGTCGTTCCAGTCGCGGACGGCGGTGACGGCGCGGTGCTGGGCGGCGGCGAGGGACTCGCCGTCCTCGCCGGGGAACCGGGCGGCGCTGGGGTGGGCCTGCACGACCCGCCACAGCGGTTCTTCGGCGAGTTCCTTGAGGGGGCGGCCGGTCCAGTCGCCGTAGCGGACCTCGCCGAACCGCTCGTCGGTCTCGACCTTCTCGACGGGCGGGGTGCGCGCGGCGGCGATCGCCGCGGCGGTCTCGGCGCAGCGTTCGAGGGGGCTGGACACGACGGCGGCGAGCGGGAGGGACGCCAGCCGGGCGGCGACGGCGGCGGCCTGGGCGCGGCCGCGGTCGTCGAGGCGGACCCCGGGCGTCCATCCGGCGAGCACCGGGCCGGTCATCGCGGTCAGGCCGTGCCTCACCAGGAGAAGGGTCGTCACAGCGGCCACTCTAGGAGATCTCCGGCGTAACGGCGGCGTGCGGTGCGGATGCGGGAGAATGCACGGTGTGATCGTGGACAAGGCCCTCTACGCGGGCGGGACGCGCCGCGACATCGACGGCGACATCAGCGACGCCTTCGACGCGGCCCGCGAGGAGGGCGACTGCTTCCTGTGGATCGGCCTGTTCGAGCCGGGCGAGGACGAGTTCGACCTGATCAAGGACGAGCTGGACCTGCATCCGCTGGCCGCCGAGGACGCGGTGTCGGCGCACCAGCGTCCGAAGATGGAGCGCTACGGCGGCACGCTGTTCGTGGTGCTGAAGACGCTGTCCTACATCGACGAGACCTCCGACATCGAGGTCGGCGAGATCATGGTCTTCCTCGGCCGGGACTTCGTCGTCACCGTCCGGCACGGCGCCGGGAACCCACTCGGCCCCGTCCGGCAGCGGCTCGAGGACGACCCGGAGCTGCTGCGGCACGGCTCGACCGCCGTCCTGTACGCGGTGTGCGACGAGGTCGTCGACCGGTACGGGCTCGTCGCGCACGAGGTCGAGGTCGACATCATCGGGCTGGAGCGGGCGGTGTTCGACCCGGGAGCGCGGGACGTGACCGCCGACATCTACTCCCTCAAGCGGGAGGTGCTGGAGTTCCGGAGCGCCGAGGACCCGCTCGTCCCGGTGCTGAGGGAGATCGTCAAGGGCCGGGTCGCCGAGTGCGGCTCGACCCGCGAGTACTTCCGCGACGTCCTGGACCACCTGCTGCGCGTGGACGGGCAGGTCGACGCGCACAACGAGCTGCTGAACAGCGTGCTGACCGCGCATCTGGCGCTGCTCGGCAAGCAGCAGAACGAGGACATGCGGAAGATCTCCGCGTGGGCGGCGATCATCGCGGTGCCGACCGCGATCGCCGGGATCTACGGGATGAACTTCGACCACATGCCGGAGCTGCATTGGAGCTTCGGGTACCCGCTGGTCATCGCGGTGATGGCGGTCGCCTGCGTGCTGCTGTTCCGGCGGCTGCGCAAGAGCGGGTGGCTCTGACCTGGTGCCCTCGCGGGCCGGGGCGCTAGGGCGCGTCGTCGCGCGGGGACGGCGGGGCGGCGAGCAGGGCGGCCCACAGGTGCGTCTCGGCGCCCCGCGACTCCAGCCGGCGGCGCATCCGCTCCACGCCGCCGCGCGTGGGCAGCGCCAGCCAGACCAGCAGCGGGTAGCCGGCGACGAACCCGGCGACGAACACCAGCTCGCTGTGCCCGATCATCGCCAGCGGCAGGCCGAGCAGGATGACGCCCTCGGCGAGCGCGAACCGCAGCAGCACCGCCTGCCGGAACATCATCAGCGCCGTGCGGGCCGCCGCGGCGGGCTCGGCGGGCGCGGCGCCCGGCGCCACCGGCCGCGGCGCGCGCGGCCCGGCCGCCAGCGCGACGAGCGCGGCCGCGGCGAGCGGCGCGTAGATCCACGGGGGCGCGCCGTCGCGGCCGTCCCGCACGATCAGCGGCATGATCGCCAGGATGAGGACGGGCGCGGCGAGCAGGACGAGCATCATCGCGCGCAGCCGCCCCAGTTCCGTCCCCGTGCGCAGCGAGGCGAGGTAGCCGGGGTCGTCGCCCGGTCCCGCGCCGAACACCGGCGCCATGTCCGGGCCGTCGCCCTCCGGCGACCTCGGGGAGTACATCGAGAACGGGGGTGGCGCCATGGCTGCGCACTTTAGCCGGGCGGCGGGGCCCGGCAATAGATCTCACCAGGATCTTTGCGGGAGGGGAGAAACCGGCGCGGCCGATTGCTCACTTTCCGCGCGCGTCGCGGGGGCCGCTACATTGACCGCCTATGAAGGAGCGTCACCTCGGGCGGAGCGGGCTGCTCGTGTCCCGGCTGGGCCTCGGCACCATGACCTGGGGGCAGGACACCGGCCCGGACGAGGCGGCGGCGCAGCTCGCCGCGTTCGTGGACGCCGGGGGCACGCTGGTGGACACCGCCGACGTCTACAACGACGGCGCCGCCGAGCAGATCCTCGGCCACCTGCTGCGCGAGACCGTCGACCGGGACGGCCTGGTGATCGCGACGAAGGCGGCGATCCGGCCGAACGGCCGCTACGACGGGTCCCGCCGGCACCTCCTGCGCGCCCTGGACGCCTCCCTGGACCGGATGGACCTGGACCACGTCGACCTGTGGCAGCTGCACGTCTACGACCCGGCGACGCCGCTGGAGGAGACGCTGTCGGCGCTGGACGAGGCGGTCGCGTCCGGCCGCACCCGCTACGTCGGCGTGTCGAACTTCGCGGGCTGGCAGGTCGCCAAGGCGGCGGCGTGGCAGCGCGCCTGGCCGGGCCGCGCCCCCGTGGTGTCGGCGCAGCTGGAGTACTCGCTGCTGCGCCGCGACATCGAGCGGGAGGTCGTGCCGGCGGTGCTGGACGCCGGGGCGGGGCTGCTGCCGTGGTCGCCGCTCGGCCGGGGCGTCCTCACCGGCAAGTACCGCACCGGCATCCCCGCCGGGTCGCGCGCCGCCGCGCCGCACTTCGCCGAGTTCGTCCAGCCCTACCTGGACGAGGAGTGCGCCCGGATCGTGGAGTCGGTGGTGACCGCCGCGGAGGGCCTCGGCCGCTCGCCGCTCGCGGTGGCGCTCGCGTGGGTCCGCGACCGGGAGGGGGTGGCCGCCCCGATCGTGGGCGCCCGCACCGCCGCGCAGCTCCGCGCGATCCTGGAGAGCGAGGACCTGACGCTGCCGCACGAGATCCGCGCCGCGCTCGACGACGTCTCCGACACCACTACGGGAAGCCCGTGACCGACAGCCCTGACCACTCGCCCGACCAGCCCTCCCCCGCCGAGCGGGCCGCGTCGCCGCTGCGATCCTCGCCACGGTCCTCCCTCCGCTCCGCCGGTGTGCTGGTGTCGGTGTGCTCTGTCGGTGTGCTGGTGTCGATGTGC
>NZ_JBEORG010000089.1:0-4627 GCF_040302145.1 Spirillospora sp. NPDC127506
CTCCTCCACCTCATCGAACGCCGCGGCGAACACCGGGAAGGTCTCATACAGCTCCCGGCCCATCCCCACACGCTGACTGCCCTGACCCGTGAACATCGCCGTCACGACGGGTCCGGTTCCGGACCCGGTGACCGCGGCGGGGGTCGTCTCGCCCGCGGCCACGGCCGCCAGGCCGGCCCGCAGGGTCGCCGTGTCGGGGCCGATCACCACCGCGCGGTGGTCGAGCACCGCCCGGCCCGTCGCCAGCACCGCCGCGACCTCCCGCAGGTCGGCGTCAGGCTCGTCCGCCAGCCAGCCGGCGAGCCGCTCGGCCTGCGCCCGCAGAGCGCCCTCGTCCTTGGCCGACAGGGTCAGCGGCCAGGACGGGAGCGGATACCCGGCCTCGACCTCTTCCGGCTCGGGGCCGGCCTCCAGAAGTACGTGGGCGTTGGTGCCGCTGATCCCGAACGACGACACACCCGCCCGCCGCGGCCGATCCGCATCCGGCCAGGCGACCGGCTCGGTCACCAGCTCCACCGCACCCGCCGACCAGTCCACATGCGGGGACGGCTCGTCCACGTGCAGCGTCGCCGGAACCACGCCATGCCGCATGGCCTGCACCATCTTGATCACACCCGCGACACCCGACGCCGCCTGAGCATGACCGATATTCGACTTCAACGACCCCAACAACAGCGGCCTGTCCCGATCACGCCCCCGCCCATACGTCGCGAGCAGCGCCTGCGCCTCGATCGGGTCGCCCAGCGGTGTTCCAGTCCCGTGCGCCTCCACCACATCGACGTCCCGCTCGGTCAGCCCCGCCTGAGCCAGCGCCGCCCGGATCACCCGCTGCTGCGACGGACCGTTCGGCGCCGTCAACCCATTGCTCGCGCCGTCCTGATTGACCGCCGAACCGGCCACCACCGCCAGCACCCGATGACCGTGCCGGCGGGCGTCCGACAGCCGCTCCACCAGCAGCATCCCGACACCCTCGGACCAGCCCGTCCCATCCGCCGACGCCGCAAACGCCTTACAGCGCCCATCCGGCGCCAGACCACGCTGACGGCTGAACTCGATGAACGTGCCCGGCGTGGCCATCACCGTCACCCCACCGGCCAACGCCAGATCACACTCACCCGACCGCAGCGCCTGAGCCGCCAGATGCAACGCCACCAACGACGACGAACACGCCGTGTCCATCGTCACCGCCGGACCCTCCAGACCCAGCGCGTACGCCACCCGGCCCGACGCCACACTGCCCGCGCTGCCGTTGGCGAGGTATCCCTCAAGGTCGGCCGGGGTGCGGCCGGTCAGCCGGGCGGCGTAGTCGTGGTACATCATCCCGGTGAACACGCCGGTGCGGCTGCCGCGCAGCGCGGTCGGGTCGACGCCCGCGCGTTCGATCGCCTCCCACGACACCTCCAGCAGGAGGCGTTGCTGCGGGTCCATCGCCAGCGCCTCACGCGGCGAGATCCCGAAGAAGCCGGCGTCGAACAGGTCCGCGTCGTACAGGAAGCCGCCCTCGACCGAGTAGGTGGTGCCGGGGTGGTCGGGGTCGGGGTCGTAGATGCGGTCGGCGTCCCAGCCGCGGTTCGCGGGGAAGCCGCCGATCGCGTCCTCCGCGTCCGCGACCAGCCGCCACAGGTCCTCCGGGGACCGGACGCCGCCCGGGTACCGGCACGCCATCCCGACGATCACGATCGGGTCCTCGGTGCGGGCGGTCGCGTGCACCGCCTGCCGGGAGCGGGCCCGTACCCCGAGCTCCTCCTCCAGGAGGCGCACCAGGTCGGCGGGCGTCGGGTAGTCGAACACGAGGGTGGCGGGGAGCCGCACGCCCGTCACGGAGCTGAGCCGGTTCCGCAGCTCGACGGCGGTCAGCGAGTCGAAGCCGAGGGCGCGGAACGCCTGGTCGGCCGCGATCCCGTCCGGGTCCGGGTCGTCCAGGACGGCGGCGGCCTCCTGGCGGACGAGGCGGAGCAGCGCGGCGGGGCGCTCGTGGTCCGGGAGGTCGGTGAGCCAGGTGGGCGCGGCGTCGCCGGACGGCGTTCCCGGGCTCCGCCGGGGCGCCAGGTCCCGCATGACCGGCGGGAGGTGCCGGGCGGTGCGCATCGCGCGCGGGTCGAGCCGGGCCGGTACGAGCAGCGCCGCGTCCTGCGCGGTGGCGAGGTCGAACAGGGTGAGGCCGTCGTCGGCGTCCAGCGGCAGCATCCCCGACCTGGACATCCGGGCCCGGTCGAGTTCGCTCAGCCCGCCCGCCATGGCGCCGCCGGCGTCCCACACGCCCCAGGCGAGGGACGTGCCGGGGAGGCCGCGGGCGCGGCGGTACCCGGCCAGCGCGTCCAGGAACCGGTTCGCGGCGGCGTACGCGCCCTGCCCGGGGGCGCCCGTGATCCCGGCGGCGGAGGAGAACATGACGAAGGCCGACAGGTCCATGCCGGCGGTCAGCTCGTGCAGGTGCAGGGCCGCGTCGGCCTTGGCGGCGAGGACGGCCGCGACCCGCTCCGGGGTGAGCGCGGTGACCACGCCGTCGTCGAGGACGCCGGCGGCGTGGACGACGGCGGACAGCCGCGTGTCCGCGAGCAGCGCGGCCACCGCGTCCCGGTCGGCGAGGTCGCACGCCTCGATGCGGGCGGTCGCGCCGAGCGCGGCCAGTTCGGCGGCCAGCTCGGCCGCGCCCGGCGCGTCCGGGCCGCGCCGGGACACCAACAGCAGGTCGCGCGCTCCCCGCTCGGTCACGAGGTGGCGGCACAGCCGGGAGCCGAGCGCGCCGGTCGCCCCCGTCACGAGGACGGTGCCGGAGCCGAAGTCCGCGGGCGTCCCGCCGGTCTCCGCGCGGAACCGGGTCAGCCGGGGCGCGAAGGCGGTCCCGCCGTGCAGGGCGAGCTGCGGTTCGCCGGTGCGCAGCGCCGCGCCCGCCGCCGCGGCGGCGTCCGTGCCCGGGTCGGCGTCGACCAGGACGATCGCGCCGGGGTTCTCGGTCTGCGCGGAGGCGGCGAGGCCCCAGACCGCCGACATCGCCGGGTCCACGGCGTCCGCGCCGGGGTGGACGCCGCGGGTGACGACGACGAGCGTGCCGTCCGGCTCGTCCGCCAGGTGCCGCTGGATCTCCGCGAGCGCCCAGACGGTGGCCTCCCGGGCCGAGAGGCCCGCCGGGCATTCGGCGACCGACGCCGCGCCGGGGCCCGGTTCGGCCGGGCCGAGCTCGGCCCACTCGACGCCGTAGAGCATCGTCGCGACCGCGCTTCTGGCCTGCGCGCCCAGTTCCTCCCACGGGATCGGGCGCAGGACGAGCGAGTCGACGGTGACGACCGGCCGGCCGTCGCCGTCCACCGCGGCCAGGCCGAACCTGCCTTCTCCGGAGGGCGTCAGGCGTACCCGCAGCGCGGACTGCCCGCGGGCGGCGAACTCCACCCCCGTCCAGGAGAACGGCAGCAGGTCCGCGCGGTCCGCCCCGGCGGCGCCGGTCAGCCCGATCGCGTGCAGGGCGGCGTCGAGCAGGGCGGGATGCAGCCCGAAGCGCGCGTGCTCGTCGCCCGTCTCGTCGGGCAGCCGCACCTCGGCGAAGATCTCGTCGCCGCGCCGCCACGCCCTGCGCAGGCCCTGGAACACCGGCCCGTACCGGAATCCGCGTTCCGCGAGGTCCGCGTAGTGGTCGTCGATCGGGACCTCGGCGGCCTCCGGCGGCGGCCAGGCGCCGACATCGGCGGGCCGGGTCCCCGCCGCCTCCTCCACGACGCCGGTGGCGTGGCGGACCCAGTCCGCTTCGCCATCGGAGCCTGCGCCGGCGTCTGCGGTCCTGGAGTAGACGCGCAGGCTCCGCCCGCCGCCCTCTCCCGGCGCCGACAGCCGGACCTGGAGCTGGACGTCTCCGTCCGCGGGGAACACGCACGGCCGCTCGATGGTCAGTTCCGCGACGCGCCCGCACCCGCCCAGGTCGCCGACCTGGGCGGCCAGCTCGACGAAGGCCGTGCCGGGCAGCAGCACGCGGTCGGCGACCACGTGATCGGCGAGCCACGGCTGCGCGCGGGTGGACATGAGCCCCGTCACGACCAGCTCGCCCGCTTCGGCGAGCACGACGAGCGCGCTCAGCAGCGGATGGTCGACGGAGGCGAGCCCGGCCCGCGCCAGGCCGGCCGCGCCGGTGCCCGCGGCGTCGAGCCAGTACCGGCGGCGCTGGAACCGGTAGGTGGGGACGTCGTCGGCCAGCCGGCCGCCCCGGTCGGCCGCCGGCGCCGTCCAGTCGACCGCCGTCCCGGCGACCCACAGCTCCGCGAGCGCCGTGAACAGCGCGTCCACCTCGGCGTGCCGCGCGCGCATCGCCGCCGCGAACACCTGGCCGTCCGGTTCGACCGTCCGCTGCGCGAGCGCGGTCAGGGTGCCCTCGGGGCCGAGTTCCAGCCAGCGGCGCACGCCGCGGCCGTGCAGGTCCGCGACCATGTCGGCGAAGCGCACCGGCTCCCGGACGTGGTCCACCCAGAACGCCGGCTCGGTCACCCTGGACGGGAGGCCGGCGAGGCCCGGCTCGTTGAAGGTCAGGTCTGCGACGACCCGGCCGAACTCTTCCAGCATCGGGTCCATCAGCGGGGAGTGGAACGCGTGGCTGACCTGGAGCCGCTTGACCCGCACCCCCTTCTTCGACCACCGCTTC
>NZ_JBEORG010000090.1:0-4589 GCF_040302145.1 Spirillospora sp. NPDC127506
TCACACACCGGTGATACCGCCCGCCCCCGCCCCGGGGTGAGCGAGTCACTCAATCGTGACCAGCGACAACTGATCCGAACTACGAACAGGCCCTAAGAACGACGCACCCATCGCCGGACGTCTCCCCCCGCCGGACGAGCGGCATCGGCGTCCTGGACCGGTCGTGCCGGAAACGGAGGGGTCGTGTGACCGACACGGTAGGACATGCGGTTTGATCGGCTCTTTGCAGACCAATTGGTGGAAAATAACGACATCGACCCCCAGGACGGTGACGGTATGACGCTACGCGCCCCGATTCGGCGTGGACTCGGTTCCCGGCCCTCCCCCGGCCGGAGGCTTCTGGGCGCGGCGGCGCTGGCGCTCGCCGTCCCGCTGGCGGTGTCCGGCTGCGAGGGGAGCCTCAGCATCGGCGACCCGTCCGCCGCTCCCGGCGGCTCCGGCGGCTCCTCGTCCGCCGCGGACGACGGCGACGCGGCCAGCCCGCTCGACAACCCCGACGGCACCAAGCCGGGCCTCGCCGCCATCACCTCCCGTGGCGACCGCGCCGAGGCGCGCAAGATCATCGAGAAGGTCGGCACCAAGGGACGCGGCCCGAAGACCGGCTACGAGCGCGACAAGTTCGGCTACGCGTGGATGGACAGCGCGCCGGACGTCCCGTTCGCGCGCAACGGCTGCGACACCCGCAACGACCTGCTGAAACGCGACGGCGAGAAGGTCCGCTACCGGTCCGGGTCCGACTGCGTGATCATCTCGCTCACGCTGCACGACCCGTACTCCGGCAAGACGATCCAGTGGAAGAAGTCGCACGCGACCGCCGTCCAGATCGACCACGTGATCCCGCTGTCGTACAGCTGGCAGATGGGCTCGTCGCGGTGGTCGAAGGGCAAGCGCGAATCCCTCGCCAACGACCCGCTGAACCTCATCCCGGTGGACGGCCCGCTCAACGGCGCCAAGAGCGACTCGGGGCCGGCGTCGTGGCTGCCGCCGAACAAGCGCATCCGCTGCTCCTACAGCGTCCGCTTCGCGCAGGTCGCGCTGAAGTACGACCTGCCGGTCACCGCCCCCGACAAGAAGATCATGCTCGATCTGTGCGGCGGCTGACCCCGGCACGGCCCGCGGCCGCCGCGCCGCGCAATATGCTCGTCCGATGAGCGACGAAGTAGACGAGCAGGGCACGGCAGGCGAGCGGCCGAGGGTCAGGACGGAGCGCGGGGTCGGCGCGCGGGCCACCGGGGCCGAGGTGACCGGGGCGTCCGCGACCGGGCTCACGATGCGGCTCGGGAACGGGCTCGGGTCACTGGCGGTGGGCTCCATGGCGCTCGGCGCGCTGGCGCTCGGCGCCGTCGCGATCGGCAAGCTGGTCGTGAAGCGCGCCGTCATCGCCCACCTGGAGGCCGGGACCGTCGAGATCAAGCACCTCAAGGTGGGGCGGCTGGAGATCGACGAGCGCTAGCCGAGCGCGGACTTCACCACTCCGGCGAGGTGCTCGGCGACCGACTGGGCCTGCTCCTCGGAGGCCGCCTCGACCATCACGCGGACCATCGGCTCGGTCCCGCTCGGGCGGATCAGCACGCGGCCCGTCTCGCCCAGGCCCGCCTCGGCGGCGGCGACGGCCTCGGCCAGTTCCGGGGACGTCTTCGCGCGGGTCTTGTCGACGTCCTTGACGTTGATGAGCACCTGCGGCAGCCGGGTCATCACCTTGGCCAGCTCGTCCAGCGGACGGCCCCGGCGGACCATCGCGGCCGCCAGGTGCAGGCCCGTCAGGACGCCGTCGCCGGTCGTCGCGTGCTGCAGCATGATGACGTGGCCGGACTGCTCGCCGCCGAACCCGTAGCCGCCCTCCTTCATCGCCTCCAGGACGTACCGGTCGCCGACCGCGGTCTCCACCACGGTGATCCCGGCCTCCTGCATGGCGAGCTTGAAGCCCAGGTTCGACATCACGGTCGCGACGACGGTGTCGCACGGCAGCGCGCCCGCCTCCCGCAGGTCGAGGGCGAGGATGGCCATGATCTGGTCGCCGTCCACGATCTCGCCGGACGCGGTCACGGCCAGGCAGCGGTCGGCGTCGCCGTCGTTCGCGATGCCCACGTCCGCGCCGTACTCCCGGACGGCCTTCCGCAGCGCCTCCAGGTGCGTGGAGCCGCAGCCGGAGTTGATGTTCAGGCCGTCCGGCGCGGTGCCGATCGTGTGGACCTCGGCGCCGGCGCGGCGCAGCGCCTCCGGGGCCACGTCGCAGGACGCGCCGTTCGCGCAGTCGACCACGACGCGCAGGCCGTCCAGCGACACGGTGACCGTCGACAGCAGGTGCGCGACGTACTGCTCGACGGCGCCGTGCGCCTCCCGGACGCGGCCGACGCCGGCGCCGGTCGGCGGGTCCCAGGCCTCGCCGAGCCGCGCCTCGATCCGGTCCTCGATCTCGTCCGGCAGCTTGTAGCCGCTGCGGTCGAAGAACTTGATGCCGTTGTCGGGGGCCGGGTTGTGCGACGCCGACAGCATGACGCCGAGGTCGGCGTCCAGCGCGTGCGTCAGGTGCGCGACGGCCGGGGTCGGCAGGACGCCGAGCCGCAGCACGTCCACCCCGGAGCTGGCGAGGCCGGCCACGACGGCCGCCTCCAGGAACTCGCCGGAGGCCCGCGGGTCGCGGCCGACCACGGCGAGCGGCCGGTGGCCTTTGAAAGCGCCCTGCTCCCCGAGCACCCGCGCGGCCGCGACGGACAGGTCCATGGCGAGGGGGGCGGTCAGGTCGCGGTTGGCGAGCCCGCGCACGCCGTCGGTCCCGAACAGACGAGCCACAGTTCAACTCCCGAGAAGACAGGGTGACCCCGGAGAAGGGACGAGCCGCCGCACCCGCCGCGCCGGCCACGCGGAACTGCCGCGTGGGGGCTGCGGGGTGCGACGGCTCGTACCGTCGGTCAACGCTTGCTGTACTGCGGAGCCTTGCGGGCCTTCTTGAGACCGGCCTTCTTGCGCTCCGGCACCCGCGCGTCGCGGGTGAGGAAGCCGGCCTTCTTCAGCGCCGGGCGGTGCTCGATGTTCGCGAACTGCAGCGCGCGGGAGATGCCGAGGCGCAGCGCGCCGGCCTGGCCGGTGGTGCCGCCGCCGTTGACGCGGGCGAGCACGTCGAACTGGCCCTCCAGGCCCAGCAGCACGAACGGCTCGTTCACGATCTGCTGGTGCACCTTGTTCGGGAAGTACTGGTCCAGGGTGCGGCCGTTGATCTTCCACTGGCCGCTGCCGGGGACGATGCGGACCCGCGCGATGGCCTGCTTGCGGCGCCCGGTGCCGGCCGCCGGGCCGGTCGCGACCGGCTGGCCGAGGTAGCCCTCGCCGGGCGCCTCGGGGGTCTCGGTGCTGTACTCGGACGGCGCGTCCTCGTACGAGTCGAGCTCGACGCCCTCGGCGCCGGTGGTGTCGTCCACGGTTCTCCTTGGGGTGTTCTAGCCAGGGCGGCTGGCCCGGTCGACCGGGTGCCCCGGCGGCCTCATGTCTGCTGCCGCGCCGGGAGGCGCGATGTCACTTCGCGGTCTGGCTGATCTGGGTGATCTCGAACGGGACCGGCTTCTGCGCCTGGTGCGGGTGGTCCGGCCCGGCGTAGACCTTCACCTTGCCGAACATCTTCCGGCCGAGGGAGTTCTTGGGCAGCATGCCCTTGATCGCCTTCTCGACCGCCCGCTCGGGGTGCTTCGCCAGCAGCTCGGTGTAGGTCACCGAGCGGAGCCCGCCCGGGTACCCGGAGTGCCGGTACGCCTTCTTGCGCTCCGCCTTGTTGCCCGACAGCGACACCTTGTCGGCGTTCACGATGACGACGAAGTCACCGGTGTCGAGGTGCGGCGCGTAGATCGGCTTGTGCTTGCCCCGAAGCAGCTGCGCGACCTGACTGGCGAGACGGCCCAGCACGACATCGGTCGCGTCGATGACGTACCACTGACGCTGGACGTCAGCGGGCTTAGGGGTGTACGTGCGCACGGTCGTCAGCCTTCGTTTCTCGTCGACTTTCAGCGGTTTCGATCCTCCGCTCCCCCTCGCGGGCGAGCGCCACGTATCAGCGGAAATCCTGCTCGCGCCGATCAGAGGATCATCCGACCCGGCGCTCCGGGAGGCCGGGGCCCGCATCCGCGGCAGTTGACGCGGACGCTCCGGGACGCACCGGCGCGTTGCGGCGCCGCCCCACCCGCAGGGCAGGCGTCACGCACACAACAACTACGCAGGATACAGGAAGCGCCGGTGTGCCATGTACCCGCCCGGCAAATGGACGGGACACGGCGCGCCACCTCATTTTACCGCCGCCGGGACCCGCCCGAAGGGGGACGGTCAGCCGTGAACCGGCCACAATCTGTAGCAATTCTGCGGTTTCTTGAGTGATTCTCATAACTCCGGGTGCATATGGGGATAAGGTGCCGGGCGACCGAGTCCACGCCGGCTCGCGCCGGCCCGCACCCGGGAGCCCCCGCTGTCCACTCCCCGCAGACCCGGCGGTCCCGCCGGAGGCCACCAGCCCAGGCACGACGGGCGGAGCGGTCCCATGCCTCGCGCCTCCGCCCCTCCCCGCGACGAGCTCGTCGCCGGCGGCCCGCGCCGCGGCGCGGGCC
>NZ_JBEORG010000091.1:0-3767 GCF_040302145.1 Spirillospora sp. NPDC127506
CAGCTACCAGGCCGGACTCCACCTACGCGGATCCATCATCTGGCTGCGCAGCCTCCCAGCCCTCCCATGATCTGAACTCCGAACAGGCCCTAGTCGGCGCTCGCCACCGGGAGGCTGCGCAGGCGGAACGTCGCGAGCAGGGTCGCCGCGCCGGTGACCAGGACGAGCAGGCCGATCGCCAGCGGGAGGCCGACCTCCGAGGTGACCGGCGAGGCGTCCGTCAGCGCGTCCGTGATGGACAGGCACCACTGCTGGATGGACGCCGACTTGGCGCCCGGCGCGAAGCTGCCCAGCAGCGACTCCCACACCAGCGCGTACAGCAGGCCGATCGTGACCGCGTTGCGGCTGGCGACGGCGAGCGCGACGAACACCGCGCTGTAGGCGACGCCGCCGATCAGGACGCCGGCGGCGTACGCCGGCGTCAGCTGCGCGGTCGTCCCGGTGAGGATCAGCCCCGCGAACAGCACCGGGACCGTCGCGAACGCCGTGGTCAGGATGATCGCCACGACGAGCTTCGTCAGCACGATCACCTCGCGCGGGATCGGCTTGGTCAGCACGTACATGATCTGGCCGTCGTCGATCTCCGGCCCGATCACCCCGGTCCCGGCGATCAGCGCGAGCAGCGGCAGCAGCGTGGCGAGGCCGAACTGCTGCAGGACGCCCGCGGAGACGTCCAGATCGTCCTGTCCCGCCGCGCGGAGCCCGACCGACAGGATCAGCAGGATCAGCGGCAGCCCCAGCAGGAGCAGCGCGCGCTTGCGCCCGAGCATCCCCCGGAACGTGATCATCGCAATCGTCGGGTTCATCTGGCCACCAGGTAGGAGAAGACGCTTTCGAGGGACTCGTCCGCCGGGGAGACCTCCCACAGCCGGACGCCGGCGTCGCGGGCGAGCCGCGGGAGCAGCAGGGTGAAGCGCTGGAAGTCGACCGCCTCGATCTTCAGCCCCTTGTCGGTGAGCTGCACGCTGCCGGCCGACCCGTCCGCGATGACCGAGGCGGCGAGCCTCCGGTCGTCGGACGAGCGGACCACGAAGATGTGCGGCCGGTCGGTCATCAGCCGGCGGATCTTGCGGAAGTCGCCGGACGCGGCGTGCCGCCCCGCGACGATCACCTCGATGTGGCTGGCGAGCCGCTCCACCTCCTCCAGGATGTGCGAGGAGAACAGGATCGTGCGGCCCTCCTCGGCCATCCGGGTGATGAGGTCCATGAGCTGCAGCCGCTGCCGCGGGTCCATGCCGTTGAACGGCTCGTCCAGCAGCAGGACGGGCGGGTCGTGCACGAGCGCCGACGCCATCTTGATGCGCTGCTTCATGCCCTTGGAGTAGTTGCCGATCGGGCGCTGCGCGGCGTAGTCCATCTCGACGAGGCCGATCGCGCGGCGCGCGGCGGCCGCCGGGTCGGGCAGCCTGTGCAGCTTCGCCATCGCGACGATGAACTGCTCGCCGGTGAGGAAGTCGTACGCCGTCTCCCGCTCCGGGACGAGCCCCAGCTTGCGGTAGACGCCCGGGTTGCGCCAGATCGGCTCCCCGTCCAGCGTGACGCTGCCGGACGACGGCGCGAGGAACCCGCCCATCATGTGGATGAGCGTCGACTTGCCCGCGCCGTTCGGGCCGAGGAGCCCGGTCACGCCCGGCCCGATCTTCATCGACACGCCGTTGACGGCGACGACGTTCCCGTACCAGCGGGACACGTTCTCCAGAACCAGCTCGCTCATGTTCCCTGTGGGGGGACGACCCCCCACACCCCCCGACTCGCTCCGCTCGATCATGAGAGACCCGCCTTCCTGAACCGGCGGTACAGAACCGCGATCGACCCGCCGACGATGACGGCGCACAGCGCGAGCGCGACGACGCCGCCGGTGACGCCGGGCGCGATGCCGGGCGAGGACGACTGCGCGCCGAGCAGCCGGACCTGGACGATGTCCACCAGGTTGAACGGCGTCCCCAGCCCGATCCAGCCCTGCAGCGTGAAGTTCGTCTGCGCCTCGGCGATGCCCTGCACGGCACCGACGACCGCGGCGCTGATCATGTAGACGGCGATGACCGCGGCGACGCCGAAGCCGCGGCGCGGGGTGAACGCCGCGACGACCATCCCGATCGCCGCCAGCACCAGCGCGTACAGCACGCAGCCGACGAGGGCGCCGAGGTACTTCAGCAGCTGCTCCCCGGAGTCGGGCATCTTGGTGATCAGCCCGCCGACGTACAGGACGGTGACGGGCACCGCCATCAGCGCGAACAGCGCGGTCGACAGCGCGGCGCTCTTCGCGAGGACGAAGTCGAGATGGCCGACCGGGCGGGAGAAGTACAGCGGGATCACGTGGAACCGCACCTCCCGCGAGGCCAGCACCGGCGCCTGCGTGGCCAGGAAGATCGCCACGATGACCTGCATGATGTTCGCGTAGGACGCGTAGCGGATCAGCGCGTCCGGCTCCTTGCTGAACGCGAACGCCGCGACCGACCCGGAGGCGGGCAGCAGCATGATCGCCGCCAGCAGGAACGGCATGACCTTGGCCCGCGCGGGACGGCCCAGCCCGAACGCGGCGCGCAGATTGTGCACGTACAGCGACCGCAGCACGTACGCGCGGCCGTTGCGGCGCCCGTCGTAGTGGCGGTAGCCGATGTCGTGGATGGTGCTCGTGCTCATCGGCCGGCCTCCTGCGCGACGGTTCCGGCGGGGGCCGGCGGTGCGGGCGGCCCGGTCTGGAAGACCTCCTCGATGTGGTGGCGGCGCTGCTCCATCCGGATCAGCCGCAGCCCGAGGTCCACGACGCCGTCGCGGATCAGGTCGTAGGTCGTCTCGCCGGCGATGTCGACGATGAGGAACCGGCCCTCCGGGCGGACGGACACGCCCTGGTCGAACAGGTGCTGCCCGAGCACGTCGCGCCCCTCGTCGACCTCGACGGTCAGCACGCCGCTCGCGGCCGTGTACGCCTCGACGGCCTGGGAGCGCAGCAGCTTGCCGCCGTCGATGATGACGACGTGGTCGCAGATCCGCTCCAGCTCGCCCAGCAGGTGCGAGGTGACGAGGACGCTGATCCCGAACTCGGCGCCGATGCGGCGGATCAGGTCGAGCATCTCGTCGCGCCCGGCCGGGTCGAGGCCGTTGGTCGGCTCGTCCAGGAACACGAGCTTCGGGTCGTGGACGAGGGCCTGCGCGAGCTTCACCCGCTGGCGCATGCCGGTGGAGTAGCCGCCGATGGGGCGGTAGCGCTCCTCGTACAGGCCGACGTGCCGGAGCGTGTCGGCGGCGCGTTCGCGGGCGGCGGTCGGGGGGAGCCCGGACATGCGGGCCATGTGCACGACGAACTCGGTCGCGGACACGTCCGGCGGCAGGCAGTCGTACTCGGGCATGAAGCCGACGCTCTCCCGGATCCGCAGCCCCTCGCGCGCGATGTCGAGCCCCAGCACGGTCGCCGTGCCGGACGTCGGCGGCAGCAGCCCGAGCAGGATCTTGATGAGCGTCGACTTGCCGGCGCCGTTGGCGCCGACCAGCCCCACGACGCCCGGTTCGACGGCCACGTTGAGGTCGTCCAAGGCGGTCACCCGGGGGAACCTCATCGTCAGGCCCTGGGTGGCGATTATCGGCATGGTCCGAACCTAGCGGGCGGCACGCCCCGGCACGTCACCCTCAAGTGCTACGCGGGGGCAGCCTTTCGTCCAATCCCGCAGCGACCTAGGGCCTGTTCGTAGTTCAGATCATGAGGGGGCTGGGAGGCTGCGCAGCCAGATGATGGCTCCGCGCAGGTGGAGTCCGGCCTCGTAGCTTTC
>NZ_JBEORG010000092.1:0-3512 GCF_040302145.1 Spirillospora sp. NPDC127506
GGGGGGCCGGACCTCGACCCCCCGGCGGCGGGCGCCGCCGGCGGCCGCGCTCGCCCGGCTCGCCGACGCGCTGCAGGCGGCGCGGCGGCCGGTGTTCGTCGCCGGGCGGGGCGCCCGGCTGGCGGGCGCCCGCGAGCCGCTCGCCGAGCTGGCCGCCCGCTGCGGCGCGCTGCCCGCGACGTCGGCCGTCGCGCGCGGCCTGTTCGCCGGCGAACCGTTCGCCCTGGACGTCAGCGGCGGGTTCGCGACGCCGGCCGCCGCCGACCTGATCCGCCGCGCCGACCTGGTCGTCGGCTGGGGCTGCTCGCTGAACATGTGGACGACCCGGCACGGCGCGCTCGTCGGCCCGGACGCCAAGGTCGTGCAGGTCGACGTGGACGCCCGCGCGCTCGGCGCGCACCGCCCGGTCGACCTCGGCCTGATCGGCGACGCCGCCGAGACGGCGCGGGCCGTGCTCGCCGAACTGGCGGACCGCGGGCACCGGGCGACCGGCTACCGGACGCCCGAGGTGGCGGAGCGGCTCGCCCGCGAGGGCCGCTGGCAGGACGTCCCGTACGAGGAGCACCGGGCCGTGGAGGACGACCCCGGCGGTCCCCGCGTCGACCCGCGGACGCTGACGATCGCGCTCGACGCGATGCTGCCCCGCGAGCGCACGGTCGCCGTCGACTCGGGCAACTTCATGGGCTATCCCGCGATGTTCCTGGACGTCCCCGACGGCGACGGGCTCGTGTTCACCCAGGCGTTCCAGTCGGTGGGGCTCGGCCTCGCCACCGCGATCGGCGCCGCCGTGGCCCGCCCCGACCGGCTCACCGTGGCCGCGCTCGGCGACGGCGGCGCGCTGATGGCGGCCCCGGAGCTGGAGACCGCCGTCCGGCTCGGGCTGGGGCTGCTCGTGGTGGTCTACGACGACGAGGCGTACGGCGCGGAGGTGCACCACTTCGGGCCCGGCGGGCATCCGCTGGACACGGTGACGTTCCCGCCGGCGGACTTGGCCGCCGTCGGGCGCGGCTTCGGCTGCGCGGCGGCGACCGTCCGGCGCACCGGGGACCTGGCCGCGGTGGCCGACTGGCTGGCGGGCCCGCGGAACCGCCCGATGGTCGTGGACGCGAAGGTCACCAAGGGCCGGCCGGCCTGGTGGCTGGCGGAGGCGTTCCGCGGCCACTGACCGCGGATCCGGCCGTGTATCCGGATCTCTCCCGGGAAAGATCACGCAGTCGCGGACTGGTGGCCGGGGGTGCGATGGACGGCACAGGGGGCCGGCATTGTCGGCAACAACCCGTTGACCGCTCTTGTCAGGCGTGCTTGCGTTCGCGGCGGCTGTGCTTGCCTCACACACCCTGGAGGGGGAGCGATGACGCGACGGCCGTGGGCCCCGGAACTCGTCCGGGAGATGATCGCGGAGTTCGCCGGCACGATGATCCTGATCCTGTTCGGTGTCGGCGTCGTGGCGCAGGTCGTCGCGGGGAGCGGGCTCGGCGCGCCGGACAGCCTCGGCGGCCACGACGCCATCGCCTGGGCGTGGGGGTTCGGGGTCACGCTGGGCGTCTACACCGCCGCGCGGATCAGCGGCGGGCACATCAACCCCGCCGTGACCGTCGCGTTCGCCGCCTTCTGGGGCTTCCCGTGGCGCAAGGTGCTGCCGTACTGCTTCGCCCAGACGCTCGGTGCGTTCGCGGGCGCGCTGATCGTCCGGTGGAACTACACCGAGATCCTCAACAAGTTCGACCCCGGCCTGACGGCCAAGACGCAGTTCGTGTTCTCCACGATGCCCGGCAACGGCTCGCTGCCGATCCACACGTGGGGGGCGTTCCGCGACCAGGTCATCGGCACGGCGATCCTGCTGTTCCTCGTCCTCGCGCTCGTCGACCTGCGCAACGCGCCGCCGCTGGCGAACCTGGCCCCGCTCCTCATCGGGTTCATCGTCGTGGCCATCGGGATGGCGTTCGGCTCCGCCGCCGGGTACGCGATCAACCCTGCCCGCGACCTCGGTCCCCGGCTCGCCCAGTACCTCACCGGATACGAGACCGCATGGAGGGACCAGTACGGGGACCTCTACTTCTGGGTGCCCATCGCGGCGCCCCTGCTCGGCGGCCTGCTCGGCGCCGCCCTCTACGTCCTGCTCATCGGGCGTAACATCCCGGAGGACGAGGAAGTGACGGAGTCGCTCGAGCCGCCGTTGGACAAGGACGTTTCCTGACGGGGTCCCGCCCCCGCCGGCAGAAAGGGAGAGTCATGGCCGACTTCGTCGGAGCGCTCGACCAGGGCACGACCAGCACCCGTTTCATGATCTTCGACCACGGCGGCAACGAGGTCGCCCGGCACCAGCTGGAGCACGAGCAGATCCTGCCGCGGGCCGGCTGGGTCGAGCACGACCCCACCGAGATCTGGGAGCGGACCCGCGCCGTCATCCAGAGCACCCTCACCAAGGCGGACCTGAGCCACGGCGACCTGGCCGCCGTCGGGATCACCAACCAGCGCGAGACGGCGGTGGTGTGGAACCGGCGCACCGGCCGCCCCTACTACAACGCGATCGTCTGGCAGGACACCCGCACCGACCGGATCGCCGCCGCGCTGGAGCGCGACGGGCGCGGCGACGTCATCCGCCGCAAGGCCGGGCTTCCCCCGGCGACCTACTTCTCCGCCGGGAAGGTCCAGTGGATCCTGGAGAACGTCGAGGGGGTCCGGGAGGCCGCCGAGAGCGGCGACGCGATCTTCGGGAACATGGACACGTGGGTGCTGTGGAACCTGACCGGCGGGAAGGACGGCGGGGTCCACGTGACCGACCCGACCAACGCCAGCCGCACCATGCTGATGGACCTGGAGACCCTCGACTGGGACGACCAGCTCCTGTCGTTCTTCGGCATTCCCCGCGCGATGCTGCCGGAGATCAGGCCGTCTTCCGCTCCCGAGGCGTACGGGACGACGACCGCGGACGGCCCGTTCGGCGGCGAGGTCCCGCTGACCGGCATCCTCGGCGACCAGCAGGCGGCGACCGTGGGGCAGGTGTGCTTCGCGCCCGGCGAGGCCAAGAACACCTACGGCACCGGCAACTTCCTGCTGCTGAACACCGGTGAGGAACTCGTGCGATCCAAGGCCGGGATGCTGACGACCGTCTGCTACCAGTTCGGGGCCGACAAGCCGGTCTACGCCCTGGAGGGGTCGATCGCGGTGACCGGGTCGGCGGTGCAGTGGCTGCGCGACCAGCTGGGCATCATCTCCGGCGCCGCGCAGAGCGAGGCGCTGGCCCGGCAGGTCCCCGACAACGGCGGGGTGTACTTCGTCCCGGCCTTCTCCGGCCTGTTCGCCCCCTACTGGCGCTCCGATGCGCGCGGGGCGATCGTGGGGCTGTCGCGGTTCAACACCAACGCCCACGTCGCCCGCGCCACGCTGGAGGCCATCTGCTACCAGTCCCGCGACGTGGTGGAGGCCATGCGCGCCGACTCGGGGGTCAGCCTGGACGTGCTGAAGGTCGACGGCGGCGTCACCGCCAACGAGCTGTGCATGCAGCTGCA
>NZ_JBEORG010000093.1:0-3217 GCF_040302145.1 Spirillospora sp. NPDC127506
TGGACCTTAGACAAGCCCATCATCGCAGGCCACGGGGCATCCCTTTTGTCGTTTCCGCAACCTGAACAGCAATCACCCGGTGGATCGAGGCTTAGAGACGATGTTCCCCGAGTGGACGGCCGACGAGCTGTTCGCCCCCTGCCCGCCTCACGTCCTGGCCGACGAGCCCACCGCCTACGCCCCCAGCGACGAGCGCGCCGACCTCGAATCCGCCGCCGACCGAGTAGGCCCCAACCCCTACGCCGACGTCACCGCCGTCTTTCCCACCCGCGCCGAGTTCTCATACGCGCACCCGCCACACGCACTACTCGACGGTGCGAGCAGCATCCGGGCCGCCGGCCTCTCCCTCAATATGCTCTGCCAGCAGTACCCGGACCAGCGCCTCTACCGGCTCATCGAGGACGGCACCACCCTGCAAGCCCTGTTCCTTGACCCCGAAGGCGAGGCCATCCGAGCCCGTGAGCGGGAAGAAGGCTACACAGACAACCACCTCACCACCCTCACGCGCCTGAACATCGAGGTCCTGACCCGCCTACGCAAGCGCCTATTGCCCGAGGCCCAAGACCGTCTATCCGTCGCCGTCTACGACGAGACGATCCGGTTCAACATCACGCTCATCAACGACAAGCTCTGCGTGATGCAGCCCTACCTACCGAACGCCCGCGGAGTCGACTCGCCCACCTTCCTCGCCGAACGCAACCCGACCGGAGCAGGCTTGTATGGGACGTTCGAAGAGATCTTCAACGCGCTATGGGAACGAGGCCGCCCAGTATGACCGACGCACCAGCCGTACTACTACCCGTCGCCCTCAAGGCAGCACAGATCGCCAGCGACCTAGTGCGCACCCGCGTCCCTGGCCTGCTCACCGCCAAGGGCGACCGCGACATGGCCAGCGAAGTCGACTACGCCGTAGAACGAGCCGTCCGCGACTACCTAAAACAGCGAACCCCCGACATCGCCATACTCGGCGAAGAAGAAGGCATCACCGGCGACACCACCGGCGAACTCCTCTGGGCAATCGACCCAGTGGACGGCACCGCCAACTTCGTTCGCAACATTCCGCTCTGCGGCTTCTCCCTCGGCCTCATCGAGCGAGGTCGCCCCGTGGTCGGTGTCATCGACCTGCCGTTCCTAGGCGACCGCTACCACGCCGCTCAGCACACCGGCGCCTACCTCGGAGCCCGCCGCATCCAAGCCAGCATGACCACCAACCTCAAAGACGCCATCGTCGCGATTGGCGACTACGCCGTAGGCGAGGGAGCCGAGGCCAAGAACCGCCAACGCATCGCCCTAACCGAACGCCTAGCCGCCAACGTCCAACGAATCCGCATGCTCGGCTCAGCCGCCATAGATCTCGCTTGGGTCGCCGAAGGCAAGCTTGACGCCAGTATCACGCTCTCAAACAAACCCTGGGACACCGCCGCTGGCGTCATCATCGCCCGCGAAGCCGGAGCAACGGTCAGAGACCAAGACGGCGCCGCCCATACCTTTAATGCGTCCGCTACCATCGGCGCGGCACCAGCAATCACCGACGAAATCGCCGCCCTCGTCAACGAGGTGAGTAGCAGCTAGCCGGAGAGTCAGCGGAGAGTAAGCCTGCGCGGCCCCGCGCCTGGCCGCCCGGAGCGTGCGGCGTGAGCGCCGGTCACCGGACGGCGGAGCCGGACCGCGCATCGCGACGCGCCCGCCGGCCCCGCTCCGACCACCCGCCACGGGGCGCGCCGCCGCCTGTCATGGGTGCAGCAGGTACAAGCTCAAGCCAACCCGGTACAGGGACGTTGCAAGCTGAGATGGAGATCCGCGGGGCTCCCCCCGACCTGATCTGTCGAGGATGGCGGCGGCCAGAACCCGTCAAGGGCGCTTACGGCGTCGCTACATGATGGCCTACGGCCACCCTTGACGGAACTGCCCGCCGCTAAGTACAGGTCTCGTCGGGGCCGGAGGTGTCAGGGGTTCGAATCCCCTAGGCTCCACCAGTCATCCCGATGGCGGATTCCAGGGGCCGTCGCAACACTTTGAGTGTTGCGACGGCCCTAGCCGGTGCTCTTCAGCCGGCGAGCAACGCTTGCAGCCACTGGTTTTCGCGTTCCTCGATGTACTCGGCATCGCTTCGCCAGATATCGCCGTGGCCCTCTGCCCAGAGTCTTGCCCAGGGGTGCACGCCCTGGGCCGCCTGATCATGCAGGAAGTCATGCATGGAACGCGTACGGCGTGCCAGCAGAGGGACGAGTTCACGGCGTTCCGCTTCGTCGAGGCCGTAGGCGTCGACGAAGACCCTCAGCCGGTCTGCAGCGTCATGGCGTTGCCACTTGGGATCCGCCGACAGCGGGATGAACCCATGAATGGCATATGCGATGTCCCACAAGCGGGAACCGGGGCCTGCAGCGTCCCAGTCGATGAAGGCCCACTGCGTGTCATCTCCGATCACGAGGTTCCATGGGGCCAGATCGTGATGGGCGATGATGTCACTGCCGTCAGCGGGGATCAGCGTCTGCCAACGGGCGTCGGACGGTGGTCTGAAGCCTTGGACCGCGTCGTGGAACTCCCTGATCAACTGTGCGACGCGAGCCAGTTGTGCAGCTGGGTTCAGATGAGAGAACCGGTCGGGCCAAATCACGTGTCCTGGCATGAAAGTCAGGACTTCGCGCCCTTGGTCGTCAATGCCCAGTGGGCGAGGTGCCGCTCTGAATCCCACCTCGTGCAAGTGGGTGAGCAAGGCATGGACTGCCGGCGTCCACGGCCCGGTGGGACGGCGAACGGTGTCTCCGACGCGAACGACTCCATCACTGACGTTGCCGCCGGGCAGCGGCTCTTCCTCATGCTGCATTGGACCAGTGTCTCGGGTCGGCCGCGCGTGGTCACTGCTTGACGGGAGCATCACAGCCGCCGGTCGGCACCTTCGCGGCCTAGACAGCCAACGACGGTTTGCCGGTGAATCGCCTGCGACCGGTTGCTCACCGCTCGCTGAGGATCAGCAGTACCCCGACCAACGTCTCTACCGGCTCATCTGCGGGGTTGGTGAAATTGCCCGGTGAGTTTCTGATGAACCTGTTCGACCAGGGCTGTGCAGCCTGGGCCAGTTCGGTCGCTGGATGCTACTCACCGTGCTCGGCGTGGGAGGGCTAGGCAGTGTTTAGAAAGTGGTGTTGGCCAGGGCTTGAAGCCAGATGTTGATGGCAGCGACCTGGACAGTGGCTTGGTAGCGGACGGCGAGCTT
>NZ_JBEORG010000094.1:0-2938 GCF_040302145.1 Spirillospora sp. NPDC127506
GCGGCGCCTGACGTCCCCGGACGCGGCCCCGACCGCCCCGGGGGGGGCGCGTCCGCGTGCCGGCCCGCCGGTCAGCCCGCGTAGTCGAGGCCGCCGTCGCGGCGTCCGGCGGACACGAGCCGGTCCATCGACAGCGCGGCCACCGCGTACCAGCAGGCGCCGACCAGGGCCTCGGCGCCGAGCAGCCCCATGACGTGGCCGACGGGCGCGCCGCCGAGGATTCCGCGCACCGCCTCCAGCCCGTGGACGACCGGCAGCGCGTGCGCCGCGTATTCGAGCGGCGCGGGCCAGACCCCGACGGGGACGTTCACGCCGCCGAACGTCATCACGATCCCGTAGGCGAGGTTCAGCACCAGCCATTCGACGCCGCGCAGCCGCAGCGCGATGCCCGCGAGCGCGCACCCGTACCCGTAGCTGCTGACGAGGACGAGCAGGACGACCGGAATGGCCCAGCCGGCGCGCGGCCAGGGCAGCGGGACGCCGAGGAGCGGCGGCAGGACGAGCCAGGCGACCGACGAGCTGGCCAGCCCCGTCACCGTCCACTGGAGCCCCCGCCCGAGGTACACCGGCAGGTGCCCGGACGGCGCGATGGCCAGCAGCGGCAGCGTCCCCATGCGCCGCTCACCGGCCAGCGAGATCACCACGATGGTGGACTCCATGCAGGCCAGCACCACGATGTTGCCGACCAGCACGTACCTCATCGTGGCCTCGTCGCCGACGTAGCGGCCCAGCAGCGCGTAGAACGTTGCCTGGCAGAGCAGCCGCATCAGCCACCCGAACGTCCATGTCCGCCAGGTGTAGACGGCGCTCATCTCGGCGAACCCCAGGATCAGCGCCTCCCGGACGATCCGGAGCACGTGCCTCATGCGAACTCCACCGTCCCCCGCCCGCGGGCCCGGTCGACGTAGCGGCGCGTCAGCCACAGCCCCGCCGCCATGGCCGCCGCGCCCAGCCCGAGGACGGCCGCGACCGACCAGGGCCGGCCGTCCGCATCGCCGCGCACGGCGCCGCGCAGCAGCTCCGCGCTCCACGACAGGAACACCACCCGGCTGAACGGGTGCAGCCAGCCGGGCAGCGCCGCGACCGGGACGAGGATCCCGCCGAGGATGTAGAACGGGTAGCCCAGGGAGTTCTGCAGGACGTCCCGCGCCCGCGACACCACGAGCACCGCCGACAGGAGCGTCGCCGTCCCGATCGTCGCCAGGCAGGTGACCGCGACCGCGAGCGCGAACAGCGCGGGGTCGGCGACCGCCACGACCCGGCCGAAACCGACCGCCGCCACCAGCCACGACTCCGCGAACGCCGCGGCGCCCACCAGCACGACCATCGCGACCCGCCCGGCCACCACCGGGCCGAGCGGCACGGGCGCCGCGATCATGGGGGAGAACCGGCCGGCCCAGCGGTCCTCGGGGACGATGCGCCCGGCGTAGTCGAGCGCGGCGACCCAGAGCCCGATCAGGCCCGGCGCCAGCACGGCGTTCGCGACGACGTCCGGGCGGTCCGCCGTCACGGTCAGCGCCAGCATCGTCGTGGTCTGCATGGGCGCGATGAGCAGGATGAGCGCGTGCTCCGGTTCGCGCCGCGACAGCGCCGCCTGCAGCAGCACCGCCCGCCACATCGCGCGCCACATCGCGCGGGGCGCGCTCATACCCGCATCCCGCGGTCGCCGACCGTGCGGAGGTAGACCTCTTCGAGCGTCGGCTCGCCGCGCCGGGCGGTGAGGACGTCGCGGTCCAGCAGCCAGGCGAGGACGCGGCGGGTGCCGTCCCGGTCGGCCGTGTGGGCGCGCCAGGCGGCCCCGTCCCGCCGCTCGACGTCGAGCACGTCCGGCAGCACGGCCAGGGCGCCGGCGACGGACGGGTCGGGGTGGGTGAAGTCGACGCACTCCCGCTCGCCGAGGAACCTCCCGACCCGGGCGGTGTCGGCGCTCAGCAGCATCCGGCCGCGGTCGATGAGCGTCACCCGGTCGCACAGCGCCGTGGCCTCGTCCATGTCGTGCGTGGCGAGCAGGAACGTGCGGCCCTCCGCGCGCAGGTCGAGGACCAGCCGCCGGAACGCCCCCGCCGCGACCGGGTCGAGCCCGGACGTCGGCTCGTCCAGGAACAGCACCCGCGGCTCGTGCAGCAGGCCGCGCGCCAGGTGCAGCCGCTGCCGCATGCCGCGCGAGAACCGCTCCACGCGGTCGTCCGCGCGGTCGGCGAGGCCGACCCGTTCCAGCAGCGCGCCGGCGCGGCGGCGGGTCGTGCGGGCGTCGAGCTTGTACAGCGCGCCCCAGAACAGCAGGTTCCGGCGGGCGGACAGCCGGTCGTAGAGGCCCCGGTCGCCGCCGAGGACCAGCCCGACCAGCGACCGGACGGCGCGTGTGCGGTCCACGACGTCGTGGCCGAGGATCCGCGCCGACCCGCCCGACGGCAGCAGCACGGTGGAAAGGATCTTGATGAGGGTGGTCTTGCCCGCCCCGTTCGGGCCGAGCAGCCCGTGGATCTCGTTCTGCCCGACGGACAGGGTCAGGCCGTCCAGGGCGACGACGGGATCCCGGCGGCCGCGCTCGTAGACGCGGCGCAGCCCGGAGGTGTGCACGGCGGCTTCCATGCCTCCGACCGTCGCCGTAAGGAGGGGCCGCGAGCCATAAGCCGGCGGCTTATCTCCCGGGCGGGTCTTCTGGGAGGCCCCTAGGCGAGGCCGCGGTCGCGGGCGGCCGCGACCGCCTCGCCGCGGGAGGAGACGCCGAGCTTGGCGAGGATGTGGGAGACGTGCACGCTGGCGGTCTTGGGGGAGATGACCAGCTCCTCGGCGATCTCCCGGTTGGAGCGGCCCCGCGCCAGCAGCCGGATCACCTCCGACTCCCGCGCGGTCAGCGGCCCGCCGGACGGCCCGGCCAGGCCCGCGCGGCGCGCCCGCTCGGCGACGCGGCGGGGAGGCTCAGCGCGCTGCCGCG
>NZ_JBEORG010000095.1:0-2564 GCF_040302145.1 Spirillospora sp. NPDC127506
TAGAAGTCCCCGAACGGCCCGTCGGGGTCGGTCCGCGACGCCTGGAACCAGGGGTGCTGATCGGAGGTGTGGTTCATCACCAGATCGGCGATGACCCGGATACCGCGAGCGTGCGCCTGCTCGATGAGTTCCACGAAGTCACCGAGTTCTCCGAAATCGGGCAGGATGCTGGTGTAGTTCGAGATGTCGTAGCCGCCGTCTTTGAGCGGTGATTGGTAGATGGGCAGCAGCCACAGGCAGTCGATGCCGAGCCATTGCAGGTGGTCGAGTTTGGAGATCAGGCCGCGCAGGTCGCCGTAGCCGTCGTTGTCGGAGTCGGCGAACCCGCGGACCGACACCTCGTAGAACACCGCCGTCTTGAACCACAGCGGCGTGTTCGGCGTCTTGTCGTCGAACGGGTCGGGGATCGCCCCGGCGGCCGGCGCCCGGTCCGGCTCGGCGACCGGGCCGATGTCCGCCTCCGGCGCGGTGACCTGGTCGGACGTGCTGCGGGCGGTGTTCTTCGGCTGGCCGTGCATGGGTCACCCCGGTGTGTTGGAGACATCTAGATCAGCAATTCCCGCCGCCGGTGCGGGAGACGTTCACGACAGGCAACCTTCCGTAAAAACTTCCGTACTCTCCGTGACGGCCGGGCCGGCCGCGCCCCGATGGTCATCGCCCGGCAGCGGCTCGGGCACGAAGTGGAAAAGTCGCGCAAAAACCCGGCTGTTCACGGCTCGTTCGCTGGCGCCGCGGCTCCGGAAGACTTGCCGCGCGACGGTTGTGTCATGTCCGTGTTTTTAGGTTCGTCGCTTTTTCTGTCGCAGCCCTCGGGTAGGTCATTTCCAAGCTCAGAACCCGTCCCAGCGGCGGGTTCTGATCAGTTCGGACGGAATGCGTCCGTCCAAAGCGATCGGAGGGACAGTGGAGCGCTGGGAGAAGTCGCCATCGGTCGTACCGACGCGCGATGAGCTCGTGGCGCGGCTGCGCGTCCGCTTCGCCGACATTCCGGCTGAGAGCGTGCGCCGCTGCGTCGACGACCTGTGGTGCTGCTGCACCCATCTCGGGGTGCGGCCCGAGGAACGGACCATCGAGCGCCTCGCGGCGTCCCGGCTCACGGGCGTGGTGCGCGGCGGCCGGCCGCCCTATCCGGACGGCCGGACGGTGTCCAGACCGCCCGGCTCCACGCTGACCGCCCCGCCCAGGACCGCTCGCGCGGCCGCCAGAACCCCGATCGGGATGTGACGTATGAAGGACACGGTAGTGCCGGGCCTGAGCATCGAGACCCGGCGAGGGTTCATCGTGCTGACCCTGCCCGCGCAGATCAGCTGGCAGAACTACGCGGGCATCCGCGAGGGGGTGAGCAGGGCCCTCTCGCTGGCCGCGGGATCCGCGGGGGCGCCGGCCGCCGGGGGCGCGCCGCGGGGGCGGCGGCGCACCTGCGTCGTCATCGACTTCGGTGACGCGGTGCTGCTGGACGCCGCCGGGCTGGTCCTGCTCGCCCGCGCCGAGACGCGGGCGCAGCTGCTCGGCTGCCCGCTGCGCGCCGTGGTGCCCGCGCTGTCCGCGCACGTGCGGCGCGCGCTGCACCTCACCGGGCTGGCGCAGCTCGTCCCGGTGTTCCCGGACGTCGCGGCGGCGACGGCCACGCCCGTCCCGGCCGGGACGGCGCGGGACGCCGACACCACGCACGTGCTCGACGCCATCCGCGCCCTGCACCCGGGGGACGCCGGGCTCACCCCGACGCCGCCCGCCCCGTCCGAGCTGATGATCACCACGACGGAGGCCGGCGACGGCGACCACACGGTCGTCCACCTGTCCGGGGTGCTGGACGAGGTGACGGTGCCGCGGCTCGGGGAGACGCTGACCACGCTGGTCGAGGGGAACCTGCGGCACCTCATGGTGCGGATGCACGAGCGGCTCGGGATCCGCTGCGACCCGCTGCCGATCCTGCTCGGCATCCGCTGGCGCGTCGCCGCGGAGGGCGGCTGCCTGGCGCTGCCCGCGCTGCCGGCCCGGCTCCGCGAGATCATCGACCGGGAGGGGCTCGGATCGGTGTTCACCGGCTGCCGCTCCATCGAGGACCGCCTGCTCGGCGCCGAGCAACCGGTCTGACGCCTCGGTCTGACGCCTCGGTCTGACGGCTCGGTCTGACGCCTCGGCCGACGGCTCGGCCGGGCGGTCGGGCGGGCGGTGCGCTCCGCCGCTCAGCTGCCGCCCGGCCGGCGCCGGTTCCGGGCGCCGGCCCGCGGCGAACTCCGGCGCGGCCTCGCGGTCGTCCCGTTCGCCCTGGCCATGCCCCCGTCGGCCCGGCGGCTCCCACTGGCCCGCGCACGTCCCTCGTTCCGCTCGAAGGTGAGGATGTGCGCGGGCTTCGTGTGCGGGTCCAGGTAGACGTAGTTGGCTTGGGTCCAGGTGTAGGTGGCTCCGGTGAGTTGGTCGGTGACGGTGTGGGGTTGGTGGGGGTCGTCGGGCAGGCCGAGGGCGGGGAGGTCGAGGTGGACGGTGGCTTCGCGGGGTTGGTGGGGGTTGAGGTTGACGATGGCCAGGATGACGTCGTTGAGGTGGCGTTTGGAGAAGGCCAG
>NZ_JBEORG010000096.1:0-1188 GCF_040302145.1 Spirillospora sp. NPDC127506
CGGTGTCCTCGCCGCCGTCACGGCCGTGGCGGGCTACACCCTCACCCGGCATCCACGCCGCGGATCCTCCTCCCCGCACTGAACCGACCCGGCCCACGGCCGGGGCTGCGAGACGCCGCTCGCCGTTCCCAGCCGAACAGCCCGTCAGGCAGACCCCGGTTCGCCAGGTCCGCGAAAGGGCGGGTCACCGGCCGGGCGATCGAGGTCACCTACCCCGGACGGATCGCCGCGATGCCGACCGGGCGCGGACTGGCCGCCGACTCCTTCAGCGACTCCCACTTCCTCGCCGAGGTCGTCCTCACGCGGATCGAAGGACGGGCCCTGGTCATCGATCTCTGGCGGCCTGACCAAGGGCTGAGGACGCTCCGCCGCGCTTGAAGTGTCCCCGGGGCCGTGTCGAGTCGCCGAGACCCTTCACGCATCGCGGCACGCGCCCCAGATCAGCGACGCCACGTCCACCCCTGGTGCCGGAACTCGCTACGAACGGTTCGAGCACGACCTGCCCAGCCGCGGCGGGTTAGCCGAGCGCGGCGGTGGCGGGGAGGTGAAACCCGGCGAGTCGGTTCGGCTGAAGGCCGGCCCGCCACCTTAGGGGGCGGGGGCTTGGCAGGACATGACCACGGCCTCATTCGGTGGGTTGGGGGAAGCTGAGCCAATCGCCCGACCCAGGTCCCCGGCTGACTCGTGGACGTAGGCAAGGTTGTTGCGGGAGTTCAGGGTGTCGGGATGGTCGGCGCCCAGCACCCGCTCCCGGTCGGTGAGGGTCTGCTCGTACAGCGGGATCGCCCGACCCAGATCCCCGGCCGCCTGGTAGGCGCCGGCGAGATTGTTGCGGGAGTTCAGGGTGTCGGGATGGTCGGCGCCCAGCACCCGCTCCCGGTCGGTGAGGGTCTGCTCGTACAGCGGGATCGCCCGACCCAGATCCCCGGCCGCCTGGTAGGCGCCGGCGAGATTGTTGCGGAAGGCCAGGGTGGAGGGGTGGTCGGCGCCCAGCACCCGCTGGGAGTCAGTGAGCGTCTGCTCGTACAGCGGGATCGCCCGCCCCAGGTCCCCGGCTGATTCGTAGACGTAGGCGAGGTTGTTGCGGGAGGTCAGGGTGGAGGGGTGGTCGGCGCCCAGCACCCGCTGGGAGTCAGTGAGCGTCTGCTCGTACAGCGGGATCGCCCGCCCCAGGTCCCCGGCTGATTC
>NZ_JBEORG010000096.1:1287-1712 GCF_040302145.1 Spirillospora sp. NPDC127506
CATAGACGTAGGCAAGGTTGTTGCGGGAGGTCAGGGTGTCGGGATGGTCGGCGCCCAGCACCCGCTCCTGCTCTGTAAGGGTCTGCTCGTACAGCGGAATCGCCCGGCCCAGATCCCCGACCGCCTGGTAGGCGCCGGCGAGATTGTTGCGGAAGGCCAGTGTCTCGGGATGGTCGGCGCCCAGCACCCGCTCCTGCTCTGTAAGGGTCTGCTCGTACAGCGGGATCGCCCGACCCAGATCCCCGCCCCCCTGGTAGGCGTAGGCGAGATTGTTGCAGAAGGTCAGGGTGGAAAGGTGGTCGGCGCCCAGCACCCGCTGGGAGTCAGTGAGGGTCTGCTCGTACAGCGGAATCGCCCGGCCCAGATCCCCGACCGCCTGGTAGGCGCCGGCGAGATTGTTGCGGAAGGCCAGTGTCTCGGGATGT
>NZ_JBEORG010000096.1:1810-2284 GCF_040302145.1 Spirillospora sp. NPDC127506
GGTCGGCGCCCAGCACCCGCTGGGAGTCGGTGAGCGTCTGCTCGTACAGCGGAATCGCCCGGCCCAGATCCCCGGCTGATTCGTAGGCGTAGGCGAGGTTGTTGCGGGAGGTCAGGGTATCGGGGTGGTCGGCGCCGTGCAGGCGTTGGTTTGTGGCCAGGGCGCGTTCGAAGTAGGCGATGGCGCGGGTCAGCAGACCTTGGTTCTGCAGGAAGGTGGCGGTGCGGTCCAGTAGCAGGCTGGTGTGGGTGTCGTCGGTGGCGGGAGGCGCGTGGGCGGCCAGCGCGTCGATGTGGGGCAGTAACTGCCGCCATTGCGTCCATCCGCCCGGGTCGGCGATCTCGGCGGGGCAGGCCTGGTTGAGCAGGCGGGTGGCTGTGCCCTCTCTGTCAGACTCAGGGGAGACATGGGGACGAACTAGTCTTCTGTGACATGAGTAGGGCGAGACAGGGATCTTTCTAGCGTGACGTTGAG
>NZ_JBEORG010000097.1:0-1926 GCF_040302145.1 Spirillospora sp. NPDC127506
TGGTGCGCCCAGCATGGGCGATTGCTTGGGGGTGAAAGTCCCCTGGAGGAAGAGGTGGTGCTAACTCCGAGCCGGAGGCAAGGGCGTCGTCGTGAGGCGGGGTCTGGAGGAAGCCCGAGGCGAAACCCTGCACCGAGGGACACGAACCGCGTATGAGGCGCGGCGATCTGGGTGAGCCTGCCATGGAAGGTGAAGCCCGTCACCGCCGACAGGGTCGTTGCGTAGACGCGGCGGGCGCAGGGGGAAAGTGATCGTTCTTACCTGGGGAGATCTGCCGGGGTGTCGGTTGTGCTGTCGTTGTCGCCGCGCCGACGGGTCCGGGCCGTGAGGTCGGGGTCTGACCTGGCAGAGGTCAGCAGAGGTCGTAGTACCGGTGAGGGGAACGGACAATCAGCCGGGAAGGGCCGAACGTCAAGAACAGCGGAGGAATCGGTGCGGCTCGTGCGTGTCGCTGTGATCGCAGCCACCCCGCGTGACGCGGGCCCGCCGTGTGAGGGGCCGGTGAATCCCGGTGAGTAACACGGTGGAGCGTAGCGGCAGGCCGGCGCCCGCCGAGGAGGCCGTGAACCCTGGTCAGGAGCTCTCGGTGTGGGAGCGGATGCTCTCGCCGGGCAACCTGCACGGGGCGTTGAGGCGTGTGGAGGCCAACCGGGGCGCGCCTGGTGTCGATGGCATGACCACGGAGGAGTTGCGTCCGTGGCTGCGTGAGCACTGGGCCGGTGTTCGGGAGGCTCTGGACGCGGGCACGTACCGGCCGCTGCCGGTCCGCCGGGTGGTGATCCCCAAGCCCGGGGGACGTGGTGAACGCATGCTAGGGGTGCCCACTGTGCTGGACCGGCTGGTCCAGCAGGCGATTGCGCAGGTGCTCACGCCGATCTTCGATCCGGAGTTTTCGGGTTCGTCGTTCGGGTTCCGTCCGGGCCGGTCCGCTCATCAGGCGGTTAAGGTCGCGCGGCGGGCCATCGCCGACGGGCACCGCTGGGTCGTGGATGTCGATCTTGAACGGTTCTTCGATCGGGTCAACTTCGACGTGCTCATGGCGCGGGTGGCGCGCAAGGTCACCGACCGCAAGGTCCTCAAGCTCATCCGGGCGTATCTGGAAGCCGGGGTGATGGTCGACGGAATCATTCAGGCCAGTGAAGAGGGGACTCCGCAGGGGTCGCCGCTGTCGCCGGTCTTGTCGAACATCATGCTGGACGACTTGGACCGGGAGCTATGGGCACGCGGTCACCGGTTCGTGCGTTACGCCGATGACATCCGTGTCTTCGTGCGCAGCAGGCGAGCCGCTCACCGGGTCCTCGATTCGGTCACGGCCGTGGTCGAGGGGCGGTTGAAACTCAAGGTGAACCGGGGGAAGTCCTCGGTCCGGCACGCGCGTGAGGCGACGCTGCTGGGCTTTGGGTTCTACTTCACCCGCTCCGGGGTGGGCATCCGGGTCGATCCGAAGGCGATCGAACGCCTCAAGGGCCGTATCCGGGAGTTGACCAGCCGGAGATGGAGCGTGTCGATGCCCTGCAGGATCGGCAAGCTCAACGCGTTCATCCGCGGGTGGATGGCCTATTTCCGTCTTGCCGAGCTGTCTCACCGGCTCCGTGAGCTGGACAAGTGGCTGTATCGCCGGATGCGGCAGATCCGCTGGAAGGAATGGAAACGCTACTCGGCCAAACGCCGTAACCTGCGCAAGCTCGGCATCCCCGACCGCAAAGCGGCCGAATGGGGCGCCAGCAGCAAGGGGTATTGGCGCATCGCCGGGTCGGCCGTCCTCCAACGGTCACTGCCCACCGCCTACTGGGACGACCTTGGCCTGCTGGGGCTGCAAGCCACCTGGCGCAGGCTCAGATCAACGGCTTGACGAACCGCCGGATGCGGGCCCGCATGTCCGGTGGTGTGAGAGGAGGGCCGGGCGACCCGGCCCTCCTACTCGAT
>NZ_JBEORG010000098.1:0-1639 GCF_040302145.1 Spirillospora sp. NPDC127506
GAGGAACACCACGTTCTCGCGGGCGGCGACGAAGTCCAGAGTGCCCAGGTGGGCGATGACCTCTCGTTTGAGGGAGCGCTGGTGGTCGAAGTCGAAGTCCTCCAGTCCCTTGCGGGCCGGGAAACGGGCTGCGCGGATGCGGGCCTCACCGCCGTGGGATTCGCGGGCGGCGACCTCGCGTTGCAGGCAGGCGGCCAGGAACTCCTCATGGCTCCAGGACTCGGCCCGGGCTCGTTCGGCCAGCCGGTCGACCGAGGCCGCCAGGGACGGGGCCTTGAGGACCCGGGTCAGGTAGGCCAGTTCGGCGGCGAGGTTGCGGCCGCTGCCGGTCTTCGCAGAAGCCATCAGGCCACCCCCTCAACGCCCAGCAGGGCGTCGTAGTCACTGAGTCGGCGTTGTTCGACCTCGATCCCGGCCGATGCCGTCACGGCCTGGATCTTGGTGCGGCGCAGCGCGGCGGCAGCCCGGGCGTGGGCCGGGTCGGTGATGCTCTGATGGACCGCCCAGCACCGGTCATGCCGGGCGACGAGTTGGCCGCCGCAGGTCACGGTGACCTGCTCGGGATCGGCGACGACCTCGACCAGTCGGCCGATGACCGACGGATGCACCGAGTAGTCGTTGGAGGCGATCCGGACGTAGTGGTCGCGGGCCAGCCGTGTCGAGGTCCGCCACCCGACCGCCGGAGCAACCGGCGGCAACCCGACCATCGCCGCCCGATCGGCATCGATCCGGTCGGCGGGACGACACTCGATCCGCCGGTGATGACGGGCATTGGCCCGCGTCAGCCACTGGGCGAGCTGAGTGTTGAAGTCGCCGGGGCCGGTGAAGACGCGGCCGGGCATGAAGGAGGTCTCCAGATACCCGTTCGCCCGCTCCACCAGCCCCTTGGCTTCGGGGTCGGCGGGCCTGCACTGGCGGATCGCGATCCCCAGCACCCCGCGGAACGCGTTGGCCTCGCCGGTCAGCTGCGGACGGCCACCCTTCCACTGCCCGATCGCGCCCTCGTTGTCCCACACCAGCGTCTTGGGCACCGCCCCCAGCACGCTCAGCAGGGTCCACATCCCGGCGAACAGGTCCCCGGCCGCCCGCGAGGGCAGCATCCGCGCCATCAGCCAGCGCGAATACCCCGAGACCATCACCAGCACCGGCGGGCTGCCCGCCTGCCCGGCACCCAAAGGGATCTGGGCCGGCGGGAACCACAGATCGCATTGGGCCAGCTCGCCGGGCTGATACGCCGTCCGGGACGCCGGATCCACCGGCTGGTAGTGCGGCCGCAGGATCCGGACCCGGTCCTTGAGCACGGTGAGCGAGTTCGTCCAGCCGATCCGCTCGGCGATGACCGTGGCCGGCATGTCCGGAAACTGCTCCAGCAGTGCCCGGATCTGCGGCTCCACCGCGTCCACGATCGACCCCCTGCTCGCCCGCCGGTACTTCGGCGGTTCCTCGGCCGCCAGCGCCCGCTTGACGGTGTTCTTCGAGATGCCCATCCGCCGAGCGATCGCCTTGATCGGCATGCCCTCGGCCCGGTGCAACCGGCGGATCTCCGCCCAGTCCTCCACCTTGATCACCCTCCACAGTGACAGCAAAGGGGTCAGATTTCGGCCGTCGCCTGGGGGTCAGTTTTCACGCGTCGTCGACA
>NZ_JBEORG010000099.1:0-1574 GCF_040302145.1 Spirillospora sp. NPDC127506
CCCTCTCTGTCAGACTCAGGGGAGACATGGGGACGAACTAGTCTTCTGTGACATGAGTAGGGCGAGACAGGGATCTTTCTAGCGTGACGTTGAGTGTTGCCGATCTCCGCGCTGATGATGGTGTGGTGGGCAAGAAGAAGGGTCCTCGGGCCGACCGGCCGAAGCGGCGGGTGTTCAGCCCGGAGTACAAGCTGGCGATCGTGGAGGAGTGGGAGCAGCTGACCGAGGCGGGCGCCCGCGGTGCGCTGCTGCGCCGTGAGGGGCTGTACCACTCCCACATCCAGGACTGGAAGCGGCTGCGCGATGCGGGGTCGCTGAACGCCCTGGCGGCCAGGCCCACCGGCCCCAAGCCCCGCAGAAGCGAGGCCGACAAGGCCAACGAGAAGCTCGCCGCCGAGAACGCGCGGCTGGCCGACGAGCTGGCCAGGACCAAGAAGGCCCTGGCGATCATGGGAAAAGCACACGAGCTCTTGGAACTGCTCTCCGAGAGCGCGGACTCCGACACCGAGCCCGGGAAGTGATCCTCCCGGCCCAGCAGGAGATGGAACCCCTCGTCGGCATCAAAGCCTCCTGCGAGCTGACCGGAGTGAACCGGGCCTCCCGCTACCGCTGGCGCAACCCCGTCCCGCGGCCGCTGGGGCCGCATCGTCGGCCGGCGCCCCACCCGGCGTCGCTGACGGCGGCCGAGCAGCAGGCGGTGCTGGCCGTGCTGCGTTCGGACCGGTTCGTCGACAAGTCCCCCGCCCAGGTGTGGGCGGTACTGATCGACGAGGGCACCTACCTGTGCTCGATCTCGACCATGTACCGGCTGCTGCGCCGGGCCGGGGAGGTCCGCGAACGGCGCCGGCAGGCCACCCACCCGGCCCGCGTCAAACCCGAACTGGTCGCCGACGGCCCCGACCAGGTGTGGTCCTGGGACGTGACCAAACTGAAGGGACCGTTCAAGGGCGTCTACTACGACCTGCTGGTGATGATCGACATCTTCTCCCGCAAGGTGGTGCACTGGAAGCTGGTGCCCGCCGAGTCCGGCGCGATCGCCCAGGCGTTCATGGCCGAGGCCTTCACCGCCAACGGCGGCATCGTGCCCGGACATGTCCATGCCGACAACGGGCCATCGATGACCAGCAAGAACGTCGCCCAGATGTTCATCGACCTGGGCATCACCCGCAGCCACTCCAGGCCGCACGTCAGCAACGACAACCCCTACTCCGAGGCCGGCTTCAAGACCTTGAAGTACTGCCCCGCCTTCCCCGACCGGTTCACCTCGATCCAGACGGCGACACGATTCTGCGCAGCGTTCTTCACCTACTACAACAACCAGCACCGGCACTCGGGGATCGGGCTGCACACCCCGGCCTCGGTCCACGACGGCACCGCGACCAAGATCCGAGACCGCCGCTGCGAAGTCCTGGCCGCCGCCTACACCGCCAACCCCGAACGGTTCCGCACCAAGCCCATCCCGCCCAAGCTGCCCGACAAGGCCTGGATCAACGAACCACCCAAGGACGAGAAAAAGGAGAACAACCAGGCACAACCCGCAGCCTGAGCTGTCTCAACGAGTTTGACAGGCTCCG
>NZ_JBEORG010000101.1:0-1436 GCF_040302145.1 Spirillospora sp. NPDC127506
GGCTCTTCACGATCGAGGGTGTAGTTGCGGTTTGAAGCCGCCGGTCTCGAGTAGTGATCTGGCGATGTAGTTGGTCAGGTTGCGGAACCCCAGTGCGGAGCCGCGGAGGTGCTCGAGCCGTCCGTTGATGGCCTCGGTGGGCCCGTTGGAGGTTCCCGGCCGGTCGAAGTAGGCCAGGACGTCGGCGGCTCGCTTGTTCAGCGTCCGTCCCAGCGTGATGACCTCGCTGAGCGCCTTCGGAACGCCGTGGCTGATCGATTCGATGAGCCGGGTCATCAGCGCGCGGCCCTTTGCCCGGTCGGGCTCACGGTAGGCGGCGATCATCTGCTGGTAGATGCCCCAGGTGGCCTCGACCTCGACGTGCTCGTCAACGGCGAACAGTGTGGTGAGCCGGTCTTTCTGCCGGTCGGTGAGCAGGCCGGCGCCGGTGTGCAGCGTCCGCCGGGCGCTGTAGAGCGGGTCGTTCTTCATGCCGCGGTGCCCGTGGACGGCCTGCTGCACCCGGCGTCGGCACCGGTCCAGGGCGTCACCGGCCAGGCGGACCACGTGGAAGGGATCCATCACCGCGACCGCGTCGGGCAGTTCCTCGGCGGTGGCGGTCTTGAAGCCGGTGAAGCCGTCCATCGCGACCACCTCCACCGCGTCGCGCCAGGTGTCGGGACGTTCGGCAAGCCAGGTCTTGAACGCCTGCTTGGAGCGGCCCTCGACCATGTCCAGCAGCCGGGCCGGGCCGGTGCCGGCACGGATGCCGGTCAGGTCGATGACCACGGTGACGTACTTGTCGCCACGGCGGGTGTGGCGCCACACATGCTCATCGACCCCGATGACCTTCACCCCGTCGAACCGGCCCACGTCGTCGATCAGAACCCGCCTGCCCTCGGCCAGGACGGCGTCGTTGGCGGTGTTCCAGGCCACTGCGAGGCCCTCGGCGACACGGGCGACGGTCAGGTGCTGGACCACGATCCCCTCCAGCGCCCATCGCAGCCCGCGACGCGACAGCTTCGCCCGCGGCTCGGCAGCCCGGGTGGTGTCCTGGCGCCACACGTGCCCGCAGCCGGGGCACCGGTAGCGCCGCACGACGACCTCCAGCGTCGTGGGCCGCCAGCCCAGCGGCTCGTGCGCCAGCCGCCGGGTCACGGTGTCACGCGGTGCCCCTTCACAGCCGCAGCGCCGACACCACTGATCCGGTTCGACGACCCGGCAGGCCAGTACCGCACGGTCGGGCTCAAGACGCTGCCCGGTGACTTGGAGACCGAGCTCGTCGAGCCGGCAGAAGGCGGTCAGATCAGCGCAGGCGAAGCCCGCAGGCGGGGTAGCGTCGTCCATGTCGAGGTCTTCCGGATGGCTGGCGTAGGAACCTCCATCCTCGGGAGACCTCGACCTCTATCCCCGGACCGACGCGCCAGCCCCCACCACACCCTCGATTGCGAAGAGCC
>NZ_JBEORG010000102.1:0-1391 GCF_040302145.1 Spirillospora sp. NPDC127506
GATCACCCCTGCCCGCGGGCGGCCGACAACTCAACCGTCCTCCCGAAAAGACCGAGAGATCGACCTCGATACACCATCGGTGGATCGAGGCTTAGCCGTGTCCGGTCAGAGAAAGGGAGGGTTAAGTGAGTGGAGGACGAATCTGACGGAGGCAGCCCCACGAACGAATGATTCATGCAAGACTGGATACCGCTCAACGGCTCCGACCCGAGAGCACCCCGAGGCCATCGTGCCTCCTGAGTAGGCCGCGTGCCGGACGTTCCGTCCTGGCTCGCAGCCTGACGACCCATGTCTCAGGAGGAGAGCGATGCTTCACGTTGGGCTGCTGGCCGCCTCTGATCCAGACGCCGCCTTCAGCGCTTTCAACGCCCTGGTGGTTCCCGCGCTGCGCTCCGCCGCGCGGACACCGCTGCGCAACGCCCGCCATGGCGGCGGTCCCTGCCCCGGCAGAACCTGGTGCGCCGACTGCGAGGAGACTCTTGACACCCTCGCTCTCAACAGCTTCACGCGGCTTCGCAGTGCCCTGGCCGGCGCAGCGCCGCGGACTCGTGACGGTGCGGTCGTCCGCGAGATGGCGGAACTATGCGAGCACGTCACTTCCGAGCAGGCCCCGTACGAAAGCGCCGCCGCGTTCGGGGCGCTCCTGCGGCGCCGCGCCGACCCGGCGGAGCCCCGCTGGTTGCGGGCCGCACGTGCCCAGCTCGTCCAGTACACGCTTCGCTGCCTGGAAGAGCGGGTTCGCCGGGACGACGCTGTGCGGCGCGGCGGCGCCGCGCACCCCGACCGGGACCTGCGAAACGCCCGCTGGGCGGCACCGCTCCGCCGCGACCCGGTTACCGGCGACCTGCTGCGGCTCGCGGTGTACCGGGCTCGGCGCGGCCGCACCGACCTGTTCGACATCCCCGCCGACGTGCGCGAACGACACGGTCTCGACCACCGGGAGGCTGTCGCCCGCATGCACGAGGCGTTGCGCACGCTGCGTACCGTCCGCCCGGGCTTCTTCGCGGCCAACATCAGCTGCGGTGTCCCATCCGCCCTGCCCCCCGATGTGCCCGACCCCGCTCCTTACCTTGAAGCCTGTATCGAACGCGTCGATGCCCGAATTGCGCTGCGGAGCATGGTGAGCCGTCGGCACGGTCTCCGACCTGTCGTCACGGCGGTCTGCGACGTGGCCTCAGGCCGCCGCGCCGACCCTGTCCGCGCCGCCCGCCGTTGCCTCGACTTGGACGAGGAAGCTGCCGAGCACGTCGTCCGGCGACTGGTCGCCCTAGGCCCTGTTTAGGAAGTCTCGTCCCAGGTCGGCATGTCGTGTCTGGAGATGGGTGAGGTCTCCGGTAGATGGATCAACGACCAAGAAGACCATCTGCACGGAGACCTCGGTGGCCAGGGTA
>NZ_JBEORG010000103.1:0-1336 GCF_040302145.1 Spirillospora sp. NPDC127506
ACTCAACGTCACGCTAGAAAGATCCCTGTCTCGCCCTACTCATGTCACAGAAGACTAGTTCGTCCCCATGTCTCCCCTGAGTCTGACAGAGAGGGGGGGTGCTGGTCGCGGGCATGGGGGACCATCCCCGCGTGCGCGGGGAGCACTCGTCCACGAACTCGACCTGCTGGCGATCTACCGGACCATCCCCGCGTGCGCGGGGAGCACTTGGTGTCGCCGCCCTCGGGCGACCACACCACGGGACCATCCCCGCGTGCGCGGGGAGCACGAGTTCGTCATGACCGCCAAGGCCGCCGAGATGGGACCATCCCCGCGTGCGCGGGGAGCACCCCGACGACCCCTAAACAGCGCTGGGCGATCAGGGACCATCCCCGCGTGCGCGGGGAGCACCCGTCGGCGTCCCACTCCACGGCCTGGATGCTGGGACCATCCCCGCGTGCGCGGGGAGCACCCCGACACGGGCGGCTGGTGGCATCCGCAGAAGGGACCATCCCCGCGTGCGCGGGGAGCACTCAAGCACCAGCGTCGTCGCTGACCCTGAAAGGGGACCATCCCCGCGTGCGCGGGGAGCACTCGGCGCTACTGAGTGCCCGACGCTCGGACCCGGGACCATCCCCGCGTGCGCGGGGAGCACAGCCCCACCGCCCGGCCCGCGGCGGCGCGCTCGGGACCATCCCCGCGTGCGCGGGGAGCACCAGGCCACCACCACGGCCTGCCGCCGGTACGGGGGACCATCCCCGCGTGCGCGGGGAGCACGTGCCGTCGATCTCCGCGCACGGGCCGCAGCGGGGACCATCCCCGCGTGCGCGGGGAGCACCCGGCCTCCCGCAGCGACACGCGCTTGCCGGTGGGACCATCCCCGCGTGCGCGGGGAGCACCGAGCGCGGCAACCGTCGTCAGCGCGGTCATGGGGACCATCCCCGCGTGCGCGGGGAGCACCACGTGTGGTCCTACATCAACGCCGGCCACAGGGGACCATCCCCGCGTGCGCGGGGAGCACTCCCCTCGATCCGCCGCACGGGCTCGTACTCGGGGACCATCCCCGCGTGCGCGGGGAGCACGTGGAGCTGGTGCGTGCGGCCTTGGCGACGGCGGGACCATCCCCGCGTGCGCGGGGAGCACGCCTTCTCCTCCGGCGACATGGAACCGTGCACGGGACCATCCCCGCGTGCGCGGGGAGCACCGGGCGCCCGCGTGGTGGAAGTCGTCCACGCAGGGACCATCCCCGCGTGCGCGGGGAGCGGAGCCTGTCAAACTCGTTGAGACAGCTCAGGCTGCGGGTTGTGCCTGGTTGTTCTCCTTTTTCTCGTCCTTGGGTGGTTCGTTGATCCAGGCC
>NZ_JBEORG010000104.1:0-1326 GCF_040302145.1 Spirillospora sp. NPDC127506
AGGTCGAGGTGGACGGTGGCTTCGCGGGGTTGGTGGGGGTTGAGGTTGACGATGGCCAGGATGACGTCGTTGAGGTGGCGTTTGGAGAAGGCCAGGAGTTCGGGTTGGTCGATGTGGTGGAAGTGCAGGTTGCGGAGTTGTTGGAGGGCGGGGTGGGTGTTGCGCAGGGTGTTGAGGTGGGTGATGAGGGGGGCGATGGTGGTGCCGGTGCGGGTGGCGGTGTCCCAGTCGCGGGGGCGGTATTGGTATTTCTCTGAGTCGCGGTATTCCTCGCTGCCGGGGCGGACGGGGGTGTTTTCGCACAGTTCGTAGCCGGCGTAGATGCCCCAGGTGGGGGAGAGCAGGGCGGCCAGGATGGCGCGGATTTCGAAGGCGGGGCGGCCGCCGTGCTGGAGGTATTCGTTCAGGATGTCGGGGGTGTTGGTGAACAGGTTGGGGCGCATGTAGGCGGCGGCGGGGCCGGTGAGTTCGGTGAGGTAGGCGGTGAGTTCGTCGGCGGTGTTGCGCCAGGTGAAGTAGGTGTAGGACTGGTGGAAGCCGATTTTGGCCAGGGTGTGCATCATGGCGGGGCGGGTGAAGGCTTCGGCGAGGAAGAGCACGTCGGGGTCGGTGGTGTTGATGTCGGCCAGGAGGCGTTCCCAGAAGGCGACGGGTTTGGTGTGGGGGTTGTCGACGCGGAAGATGCGCACGCCGTGGTTCATCCAGTGGTGCAGGATGCGTTTGATCTCGGTGTAGAGGCCTTCTGGGTCGTTGTCGAAGTTGAGGGGGTAGATGTCCTGGTATTTCTTGGGCGGGTTCTCGGCGTGGGCGATGGTGCCGTCGGCGCGGGTGGTGAACCATTCGGGGTGGGTGGTGACCCAGGGGTGGTCGGGGGAGCATTGCAGGGCCAGGTCGAGGGCGATTTCCAGGCCGTGGTGGTGGGCGTGGGCGACGAAGGCGTCGAAGTCCTCCAGGGTGCCCAGGTCGGGGTGGATGGCGTCGTGGCCGCCGTCGGGTGAGCCGATGGCCCAGGGGGAGCCGGGGTCGTAGGGGCCGGCGTCCAGGGTGTTGTTGGGGCCTTTGCGGTGGGTGGTGCCGATGGGGTGGATGGGGGGCAGGTAGACCACGTCGAAGCCCATGTCGGCGATGGCGGGCAGGCGTTTCATCGCGGTGCGGAAGGTGCCGGAGGTGGGGCCGCGGCGGCCCATGGGGTCGAAGGCGGCGCCTTCGGAGCGGGGGAAGAACTCATACCAGGCGCCGTACAGGGCGCGGCGGCGGTGGACGACCAGGGGGTACCAGTCCGACACCGTCAGCAGATCCCGCAGCGGATGACGCTCCAACACGTCC
>NZ_JBEORG010000105.1:0-1307 GCF_040302145.1 Spirillospora sp. NPDC127506
GATCACCCCTGCCCGCGGGCGGCCGACAACTCAACCGTCCTCCCGAAAAGACCGAGAGATCGACCTCGATACACCATCGGTGGATCGAGGCTAAGCGGGTGTCGACGTCGCCGGTCATCACAGCCCGCGCCTCAATGACGACCGCTCCGAGGAAGTGCGGAGCAGCTGACTGGTCGGCTTTGGCTGCCTCAATTCCTTTTTTGTGTCCGTCGATTCGAGTTTCAGCGAGCCTCCGTGCGGTGGCTTCTATGTCGCCCCACAGTGGCTCCCACTGCTTTTCTTGGTTCCAGACGTAGGGGCGTTGGTACACCGGAACGACAAACCGGCGGTCACCCTGGAAGATGTCTCTGATCGTTCGAGTATCGGCCTTCATGTTCCATCCAAAGAAGCATGACCGTAATGGTCTGAACGCGGTCGCTGAGGAGCTATACCCTAGCCATATTCGAGGATCGTGGACAAGGAGTTCTCCGACCATGGTCTGACGCTCGAGCTGCAGAGGCGAAGTGGTCTGCGTGGCATAGCACATGTTAGGGAGTGAAGGTCGCCGTACCATCATTGACCCTTTTCATCCCCGGTGGCTTCATAGTTCTGTAGGACAGTGATGGCCTTGACGAGGTGGTCGGCCTTGCTGGGGCTGCAGCGAAGCTTGCGGAGGAGCCGCCAGCTCTTGAGCTGGGCGTCCGCTGTCGGCCGGCGTGATAATCCCAGCCGTTTCGAGCTCGCGCAGAATGCCCCACACACGGACGATGGTCAGCTCGTGCGTGCGGCCGGGCATCGCCCCCGACGTCCAGAGGATCATCCGTCGAGACCGGTGGTGACCTGCACGTTCATGCCGTGGCAGCGGTGCTTGGCCGAGTAGTACGGCCAGTCGGGCGATGAGCGTGCCGTCCAGCACCAGCAGGTGCAGCCCGTCCTGATTGGTTTTCCGTGCGCGGCTGGGATGCCTACGACGTCACCCACTGACCCTGTCACGTTGCTGCTGCTTCAGGGTCCACACCCGGTGCGCTTGGGTCTGCGGGATGTGGTCAGTGGCGGTTGCTACCTGGGTAGCACGGGGTGCATTTGGCTCCCCACTTCTCCATCGCGGTGATGAGGTTCGGGCTTCCTGGAGCGAGTGACCTGCCGTGAGTTCGGCGGGCTTTGGCTTCACTGTCGGCTGGTTGGGGCGACGTGAGGAGGCCGGCGTGCAGGTCGTGGACGCGGTGTGCATCTGAGGAACACCACGTTCTCGCGGGCGGCGACGAAGTCCAGAGTGCCCAGGTGGGCGATGACCTCTCGTTTGAGGGAGCGCTGGTGGTCGAAGTCGA
>NZ_JBEORG010000106.1:0-1307 GCF_040302145.1 Spirillospora sp. NPDC127506
CACAGGGCTGGGGCTCCTCATCCGGTGCCAGGGTCAGCGGACCCAGCCTTGCCACCAGTTCCTCGTCGTTCAGGTGCCCTCCGAACCGGTCCCAGCTCGCGATGAACCGTCCGGGCGTGAGTCCAAGGTCGAAAACCGATGTGAACGTCGAGATCATGCAGAAAGCAATCGCGCCGTCGCGGTCGACCGGATCGCTGATCCGAGCCTCCAGGTCGCCCTTCAGCCAGGTGAGCATCTCCAGCGTGGACGCCCCGCCGATCGCCCTCCGGCGCAGCTCCCGCTCGATCTCCTGCTGTCCAGCGCCCCGGCTCATACCCCACCCTTCGAAGAAACCAGCCCGCAAAGTAATGCTTCAAAACTTGGCTCGGCTTGATACGGGAAATGATGGCATGGTGCACTCCGCGATCCCCGCACAGCAGCCAACCCGCTCAGCTGCGATCTCTCGCCTTCGTGTCAGTGCGCGACCTGCGCGTCTCTCACCAGTCGACAGTGGATAGGCCCCGTTCTCTCACTTCCGTGACAGTCAGAACGAACATCAAAAAGCCCCGCTGACCTGCGCCTGAGTCCCTTCACGGGCAGGTCCGCCACTGTCACCCGCCCCACTGACACGAAGCCGAGAGGTCGAAGGCGGCGTATTGATCAGAAACTCAAAGGGGTCTCGTCCAGGACGTAGCGGACGTGCGGGCCGCCGAATTAGCCGCGGACGATGTGTGGCTGACGCTGGCGCTTATGGAAGAACCTGCGGGTTTCGGCGGCGAGTTCGGCCTGGTTCCTGGCCCGGTGGGTGTGGGGCAGGCTGCGTTTGAGGTCGGCGTTGACCAACTCGTCGGGGTTCAGTTCGGGTGAGTACGAGGGCAGGAAGTGCAGCTCGATCTGGTCCTGGTGGCCGGCGAGCCAGGCCCGGACAGTCTTCGAGCGGTGAGCCGAGTGCCGGTCGACGATCAGGTGGACCTTCCGGTCGAAGTGCCCGACGAGCCGGGCGAGGAAGCGGCACATGACCTTCGCGTCGAAAGACTCGGTGAAGACCATGAAGTGCATCCGGCCGCGGGTGCTGATCGCGGACATCGCGTTCACGGAGAACCGGTTCCGGGTCCGGCGGACGATGGGAGTCGTGCCCTTGGCGCCCCAGGTGCGGCCAGTGATCTGGTCCGAGCGGACCCCGACCTGATCAGCGAAGAGGACCTCGCCGTTCTCCGTCTTCGCCCTGGCCCGGATCGCCGGCCATGTCTCCTCGTGCCAGACCCGGACCGCTTCCGCGTCCTGCTCGACCGCCCGCTTGTCCGGACGCTGGAAGGTCAGCCCCCAAC
>NZ_JBEORG010000107.1:0-1260 GCF_040302145.1 Spirillospora sp. NPDC127506
ACGGGATGCTTCTATGGTTGTCAAGCGGTGGCGGGTGGAGCGTTGTGTGTTGTGTTTGTGCTGGTGAGGGCTTTGAAGAGTTCGCGGGCGAGGTAGCGTTTGAGGCAGCGGATGATCTCTTTTTTGGACTTGCCCTGGGTGGTGCGGCGGGCGACGTAGGCGCGGGTCCGGGGGCATGAGGCCATGCGGGACAGCGCAATGGTGTGCAGGGCGCGGTTGGCCTGGCGGTCGCCGCCGCGCGACAGCCGCCACCGGGTGGTCTTGCCGCTGGAGGCGGGAACGGGTGCGGCGCCGCACAGCGCGGCGAAGGCGGCCGGGCCGGTGAGCCGGTCGGGGTTGTCGCCGCAGGTGATCAGGAGCTGCGCGGCGGTCTCCACGCCGACGCCGTGGACGCTCAGCAGGTCGGGGCGTGCACGGGTGACCAGCTCGGCCAGGTGGGCGTCCAGATCGGTGATCTCGGCGGTGAGTGCCTGGTGGCGGCGGGCCAGGCTGCGCAAAGCGATCTTGGTGCCCCGCAACGGGCCGGCGGACGGGCCGGCGGACGGGCCGGCGGACGGGCCGGCGGACGGGCGCAGCCGGGCGCAGGCGGTCACCAACGGCCCGGTGGGCAAGCCGGTCATCGCCTCACGCAGTTCGGCCGGGGCGGTGACCAGCAGGCCGCGTAGCTGGTTGATGCAGGCGGTGCGGGCCTTGACCGCACCGGCGCGGGCCAGATGCACCGCCCGGATCGACTCCACGATGCCGTCCATGGCCTTGGGCACCGTGCGGGCCCGCCCGGCCAGCACGGCGTCGGCGGCGGCGTAGGCGTCCAGCGGGTCGGACTTGCCCGCCATGCGGCGCTGCCGGCGGTCGGGCCGGTTCACATCGATCACCCCGACGCCCCGGCCGCGCAGGTAACGCGACAGGCCCGCACCATAGGAACCGGTGCCCTCGACACCGACCGCGTGCACCCGGCCGAGCGAGCACATCCACGCCAGCAGATCGGCATACCCCTGCCGGGTGACCGGGAACTGCGCATCGGCGATGCGTCCACCGTTCATCAACTCCACCGCCGCATGATGGGTGCCGGCATGAGTGTCGACACCGCCCACGACCCGCCGCCTCCCGCTCGTCTTCCCGCTGCCTCGTGCCATCCTGGAACCGCCACCTTCGTCACTAGAGCGTCGAGTGGCACGCACCGGGCCGGTGGACGGACAGACCAGTGACGAGACCGCTGGTCAGGCTTCTATCAAGTCACGAACACCGGCCCGGGGCGCACCC
>NZ_JBEORG010000108.1:0-1228 GCF_040302145.1 Spirillospora sp. NPDC127506
CGATGGAGATGTTCGTCGCGGCGGAGCAGTCCGTCACCCCCTCGGACGTGGCCCTGGTCCAGGGCGCGCTCACACGCTCCAGAGGCGCCAACTTCACTGTTTCGTGCGGCTGTGCGTCCTCCGCCCTCCAGATCGGCAACGCCCAGCGCATGATCGCCGACGGTGAGGCCGACATCGCCGTGGTGACCGGGGTGGACGTCTTCAGCGTCCCCCTCATCCACAACATCCAGCGTCTGCTGTCCGGAGCCCAGCAGACGTACGACGCCATGCGGTCCCAGGACATGCCCGCCCTCCTGCCGTCGTTCGAGTCGTTGATGCGTCCGTACGACCGGCGTGCCGACTGCATCAACCACGGCGAAGGGTCCGCGACCATCGTCATGGAGAGCCGCGAACACGCCTTCGCACGGGGCGGCCGCCTCTACGGCCAGGTCCTCTCGCAGGCCACCACGCGGGACGGCCTAGCCAATCCGCTCGCTTGCGACGACACCGGAAGGGCGCTGGTGTCGGCGGTGCGGCGGTGCCTCGGCGACACCTGGGAGATCGACCAGGTGCCCTACATCCACGGTGGCAGCGACGGCAACGTGGTGGTCACGACGTTCGAGGCCAACGCGATCAGGGAGCTGTACGGCCCCGCGTCACGTGATCTGCTCATGTCCTCCCAGGAAGGCTGCTTCGGTCACAACGGCGCACCCGCGGGCGTCCTCGGGGTGGCCCTGACCCTGCTGATGATGAACCACGGCCAGGTGTGTCCCACAGCCAACTGCGAGGAGCCTGCGGACAACCTCACCTTCGACCCGGTTCCGGGGACGGCTACGCGGCCCCTCGACTTCGACTATGCCTTCACCTTCAACTACCAGGTCGGAGGGCTGAAGAGCGCCATCCTGCTGGGGAGCCCCGAAGTCTGAGCCCCTCCTCCGCCGGCCCGGCTCAGCTGCTCGCGGGCCGTCGCCGATCCGAAGCCGACGGCGCCCCGCGGGAGCACGAGGTCCCGCCCGCATCCCCGCGGTTTCCCGCAGACCCGCCCCGGAAGGCCACCTGCCGCCCGCGGGCACACGCTCCGGCGCGCCCCGCCCCGATCGTCGCGCCGGCCATGTGGCACGCCTCCCTCTCCTCGAACGCCCCCAGCTCCTCGCACCACATGCACCCGCTTTTCTCATGGACGACTAGGAGACTCCCGTGGTGGCCCTGGACAAGTACCCCTCTCGCCCCGCGAACGGGCCCATCGCCG
>NZ_JBEORG010000109.1:0-1146 GCF_040302145.1 Spirillospora sp. NPDC127506
GTCATCGCCGATCTGGTGATGAACCACACCTCCGATCAGCACCCCTGGTTCCAGGCGTCGCGGACCGACCCCGACGGGCCGTTCGGGGACTTCTACATGTGGGCCGACGACGACACCGGCTTCCCCGAAGCCCGCATCATCTTCGTCGACACCGAATCATCCAACTGGACCTACGACCCCGTCCGCGGCCAGTACTACTGGCACCGCTTCTTCTCCCACCAGCCCGACCTCAACTACGACAACCCCGCCGTCCAGGACGCCATGCTGGAGAACCTGCGCTTCTGGCTGGACCTGGGCATCGACGGCTTCCGCCTGGACGCCGTCCCCTACCTGTACGCCCGCGAAGGCACCAACTGCGAAAACCTCCCCGAAACCCACGCCTACCTCAAACGCGTCCGCGCCGAAGTCGACCGCCTCTACCCCGACCGCGTCCTGCTCGCCGAAGCCAACCAATGGCCCGCCGACGTCGTGGAATACTTCGGCGACCCCGCCGCCGGCGGCGACGAATGCCACATGGCCTTCCACTTCCCCGTCATGCCCCGCATCTTCATGGCCGTCCGCCGCGAACAGCGCTACCCCATCTCCGAGATCATGGCCCAGACCCCCAAGATCCCCGAATCCTGCCAATGGGGCATCTTCCTGCGCAACCACGACGAACTCACCCTGGAGATGGTCACCGACGAAGAACGCGACTACATGTACGCCGAATACGCCAAAGACCCCCGCATGAAAGCCAACATCGGCATCCGCCGCCGCCTGGCCCCCCTGCTGGACAACGACCGCAACCAGCTGGAACTGTTCACCGCCCTGCTGCTGTCGCTGCCCGGCTCCCCCGTGCTGTACTACGGCGACGAGATCGGCATGGGCGACAACATCTGGCTCGGCGACCGCGACGCCGTGCGCACCCCCATGCAATGGACCCCCGACCGCAACGCCGGCTTCTCCAAATGCGACCCCGCCCGCCTGTACCTGCCGGTCATCATGGACCCCATCTACGGCTACCAGGCCGTCAACGTCGAAGCCCAGGCCAACAACCCCGGCTCCCTGCTGCACTGGACCCGCAAAATGATCGAGATCCGGCAGCGCCACCCCGTCTTCGGCGTCGGCTCCTACGTCGAACTGTCCGCCTCCAACCCCTCCGTCCTG
>NZ_JBEORG010000110.1:0-1116 GCF_040302145.1 Spirillospora sp. NPDC127506
GACTAGGGCCTGTTCGGAGTTCAGATCATGGGAGGGCTGGGAGGCTGCGCAGCCAGATGATGGATCCGCGTAGGTGGAGTCCGGCCTGGTAGCTGTCGGGTGTCTTGTCGTAGCGGGTGGCCAATCCTCGCCATTCCTTGAACTTGTTGATGCAGCGTTCGACGGTGTTGCGGTCTTTGTAGAGCTCGGGGTCGTGACTGACCGGGCGGCCGCCGCGTGGTCCCTTCTTCTTGCGGTTGGCGGCCTGGTCGGCCTTCTCCGGGATGACCGCTTTGATATGGCGTCTGCGCAGGTAGGCGCGGTTGGCCCGCGAGGAGTAGGCCTTGTCGCCGGCGGCCGCGCCCGGCCGGGTACGGGGGCGGCCGACCGGTCCACGCACCCGGATCTTGTCCATGACGGGGATGAAGCGGGGGCTGTCGGCTGCCTGCCCGGGGGTGAGCACGATCGACAGCGGGCGACAGCGCCGGTCGGCCGACAGGTGCATCTTGCTGGTCAGCCCGCCCCGGGACCGGCCCAGATCAGCGGCCTTCAGCCGGGCCTTGCGGCGACGGCGTATCCGGCGCCGCCGCTCCCGTCCGGGGTCGGGCTCGTCGCGGGGCCACTGGTCTACGGGCCCGGTTTGCCCTTTTGGCGAAGCCCCTTTTCCTCGGCCGCGGCCCGCTCCAACTCCTCCAGCCGCTCGGGCGCGACCACCATCCCGGCGGCGTGGTGATGCGCCCGGCAGACGCTGGAGTCCACGCTGACCAGGTCCAGGTCGACATCGCCCCGGACCGCCGCCTCGCTGATCATCGCGTTCATCAGGTTCTCGAACACTCCCTGGCCTGCCCAGGCCCGAAACCGGTCGTAGATCGTCGACCAGTTGCCGTAGGTGGTGGGCACGTCCCGCCACGGGCTGCCGGTCCGGAACCTCCACATCACCGCGTTGAACTGATTGCGCAGGTCACCGATCGGCCCGGACACCCCCAACGGCAGGTGGGGCTCGATCAGTTCCCATTCCGTATCGGTCACATCACCGCGCGTCATGTACCGGTGATACCGCCCGCCCCCGATCCGGCGTGGGTGAATCACTCGATTGCGACCAGCGGCAACTGATCCAGACTACGAACAGGCCCTAGC
>NZ_JBEORG010000111.1:0-1112 GCF_040302145.1 Spirillospora sp. NPDC127506
TAGGGCCTGTTCGTAGTTCGGATCAGTTGTCGCTGGTCACGATTGAGTGACTCGCTCACCCCGGGGCGGGGGCGGGCGGTATCACCGGTGTGTGACGCGCGGTGATGTGACCGATACCGAATGGGAACTGATCGAGCCGCACCTGCCGCTGGGAGTGTCAGGGCCGATCGGTGACCTGCGCAATCAGTTCAACGCGGTGATGTGGAGGTTCCGGACCGGCAGCCCGTGGCGGGACGTGCCGCCCGAGTACGGCAACTGGTCGACGATCTACGACCGGTTCCGGGCCTGGGCATGCCAGGGAGTCTTCGAGAACCTGATGAACACGATGATCAGTGAGGCGGCGGCCCGCGGCGATGTCGACCTGGACCTGGTCAGCGTGGACTCCACCACCTCCCGCGCGCATCACCACGCCGCCGGGATGAGGGTCGCACCCGAACGCCTCCAGGAGCTGGAGCGCGCCGTGGCCGAGGAAAAGGGGCTGCGCCAAAGGGGCAAACCGGGCCGGTAGAGCGGCAGCCCGAGGACCAGCCCGATCCCTTGCGGGAGCGGCGGCGCCGGATACGCCGGCGCCGCAAGGCCCGGCTGAAGGCCGCCGCCCTGGGCCGGTCCCGGGGCGGGCTGACCAGCAAGATCCACCTGTCGGCCGACCGGCGCTGCCGTCCGCTGTCGCTGATACTCACCCCCGGGCAGGCCGCCGACAGCCCCCGCTTCATCCCCGTGATGGACAAGATCCGGGTGCGCGGGCCGGTCGGCCGCCCCCGCACCCGACCGGCAGCGGCCGCCGGCGACAAGGCCTACTCCTCCCGCGCCAACCGCAGCTACCTGCGCAGACGCCACATTAAGGCGGTGATCCCCGAGAAGGCCGACCAGGCCGCCAACCGCAAGAACAAGGGACGACGCGGCGGACGTCCGGTCAGCCACGACGCCGACCTCTACACCTACCGAAACACCGTCGAACGCTGCATCAACAAGTTCAAGGAATGGCGAGGCCTGGCCACCCGCTACGACAAAACCCCCGAAAGCTACGAGGCCGGACTCCACCTGCGCGGAGCCATCATCTGGCTGCGCAGCCTCCCAGCCCCCTCATGATCTGAACTACGAACAGGCCCTAG
>NZ_JBEORG010000112.1:0-1027 GCF_040302145.1 Spirillospora sp. NPDC127506
CTTTGTTCACGGGTCGTGAAGTCTGTTCTTCGTGACTTCGGGGGGCACCCGCCGAGGCGATTGCCGATGTGCACGAGAACGGAAGGCAGCTCGTCACCGGGGACGTTGGGCGGCGTTGGAGCCGCACTGCCGGTCACCTGACTCCGTAGCCAGCGCTTCTGTCCCCCCGGTGGCCCGTTCTTTGAGGACGCCGGACAGCCGACACGATTCCCGGCGGTACCTCGCGATGGGGAAACGAGCAGGTCAGGCGCGTTTTCTTTGTTCCGCTTCGCTGCCCTCGCCGATCGCGCCAGCTCCGTCTTAGACGTCGTTTCATTTGGCGAGGCGGCGGTGGCAGATGAGGGCCGCAGCTATGCCGACAAAGGCGAGGAAGTGTTCTGCCTTGCGTTCGTAACGGCGGTGGAGCCGGCGGCAGCCGGCGAACCAGGACACGGTCCTTTCGACGACCCACCGGTGGCGGCCGAGACGTTGGGAGGACTCGATACCCTTGCGGGCGATGCGGTGGCGGATGCCGCGTCTGCGGAGCCATCGGCGCAGATGGTCGTAGTCGTAGCCCTTGTCTGCGTGGAGCTTGGCGGGGCGTCGCCGACGAGGTCCTCGCCGGGACCGGATCGGTAGGATGCCCCGCACGAGCGGTTCAAGACCGAGGCTGTCGTGCATGTTCGCGCCGGAAATGCCCAGCGAGAGCGGCAGTCCGTTCCGGTCGGTGATCAAGTGGATTTTCGATCCAGGCTTGCCACGGTCGGTCGGATTCGGTCCCGTCAGAGGCCCCCTTTTGCAGCCCTCATGCTGACGGAGTCGATCGCGCAGCGCGACCAGTCCAATTCCCCGCGGGCGCCGAGTTCGTCAAGGATGACGCGGTGGAGCCGGGCCCAGACCCGGGCCCGGCTCCACTGGGCGAAGCGTCGGTAGACCGTTTGCCAGCTCGGGCCGAACACCGGTGGCAGCTGCCGCCAGGTGCAGCCCGAGGTGGCCACGAAGATGATCGCGGCCAATGCTTCGCGGTCACCCGCTCGACGCCGGCCGC
>NZ_JBEORG010000113.1:0-1007 GCF_040302145.1 Spirillospora sp. NPDC127506
CCTGGCCACCGAGGTGGGCGTTTCCGCTGCCGCGATCGGCCAGTACGAGGCTGGTGTCAATTCGCCACGCGCCGACGTGCTCGAGCGCTTGGCAAAGGCGCTGGACGTCCGGCCGGGCTTCTTCAGCGTCGGACGACCCCTGGCCCGCATCGAAACCGTGAACGCGCACTTCCGGAGCCTGCGGTCGGCCCGCGTGAGTGATCGTCAGAAGGCGCTGGCCACGGCGACGCTGGTGTGGGAGCTGACGTTCGCACTCGAGCGACACGTCAGGCTCCCCGAGACCGACCTCCCAGAGATCCGCCCCGGCAGCTCACCCGCCGAGGCAGCTGCCCTCCTGCGTCGGCACTGGGGCCTACCCGACGGCCCGGTCAAACACCTTGCCGCCACGGCCGAGTCTCACGGCATCGTGTTGACAGTGCGACCTCTCGGCGAAATCGACGCCGTCGATGCTTTCTCCGTCATCATCGTCGACCGTCCGATCATCATCACGACGCCGCGGCGGACCGAGAACGTGTTCAAGCACCGGTTCTCGATCGCGCACGAGATCGGGCACTTGCTGCTGCACGCCGACTCAGGCGAGCACAGTGCGGCCATCGAGAAGGAGGCCGACGAGTTCGCCGCGGCTTTCCTCACCCCTGCCGCGTCCATGGACGCGGTCCTCCCGCAGCGGCTCGACCTGGCGGCACTGGACCGGCTCGGCCGCACGTGGGGCGTCTCGCCAACGTCGCTAGTCCGCCGAATGGTCGAGCGCGGTCGCACCACCGAGTCGTCGGCACGCCGGGCCTACCAGCGCCTGTCAATGGTTTACGACGCCAAGGCGGACCCGACCAGCGCCTACCCCGGCGAAGTGCCGACGCTGCTGAGGAAAGCCGCGGAGCTCGCCGGCGACCATGGCGCGCCGGTGCCCGTGCTCGCCGAGGCCCTGAAGATCAGCGCCGCGCAGGTGCGCGACCTGCTGGGCGAGGCCGACGAGCGCCCGGTGCTGCGTCTCGTCGACAGCGACTGAC